>NZ_JBSHBP010000015.1:101994-140333 GCF_053612065.1 Streptomyces sp. NPDC054765
GCGCGCCCCTGCGCCGCCGCGGTCCCGGCGCGGGGCGGGGCGCCTGCTGGGCTCCCGGCGCCGCCCCCCCGCCGTACTTCCCCGAGCAGCGCGTCGTCACCTGGTGGGCGACGACGGGAGGATGGGAGGTGCCCCTGCGCACTGCGAGACGCCAGTCACCATAGGTGTTCTATAGTGCTTCTATGGCATCGACGACGATTCAGGTGCAGCGGGAGACCCGTGATCACCTTGCCGAGCTCGCCAAGGAGCGCGGCGTGAGCATCGGCCAGCTGGTCGAAGCGCTGGCCGCCCAGCAGCCGACTGCGGCACAGCGTGCAGAACGGCTGGCCGCCGACCGGGAGGTCGTACGCCGCATGATGGGCGTGGACATCCCCGACGAGGAGTTCGAGCAAGCCCCCGACGTGCTCGGCAACATCTACAAGATCGCTGCCGAGAAGGTCCGTGCCGCCGGGGGCACCGCAGCGTGATCATCCTCGACACCAGTGCCGTCAGGGCACTCGCCGGCGGCCACAAAACGCTGAACCTCCTGGCCGGCAACATGGCGAAGACGCCCGGCGAACGCCTCAGCATCCCCGCCCTGTGCCTGACCCAGGCCGAAGCCGGCGAAGAGGACCTTTCGCAGCGCGTCCTCACCTTCTCCTCCGTGGCCGTCGACAGCCTCGACACGATGGCCGCCGTCAGCGTCGGCACCATGATCCGCGACGGCTACGGCGGCCCCGACACCTGCCACGCCCTGTACTGCGCACTGCCACGCCCCGAGTTCACCGGCATGTCGATCCTGCTGACCGGCAACGAGAACGCCTACCCGCCCGGCGTGGTCACCGTCGACATCGACTCACCCGGCATGCTGGGCTTCCATTAACGGGGCCCCGGTTCGGGAATCCCAGGCATAGCGCACCACGGACAGCGCCGGGCCACGACCATATTCCGGTTGCCGCGGACAAAGGCGTGTCCGGCGGGTCCTGTCACCCGACCCACCGGACGCCTTACGGGCTAGGCCAATTGTTGAGCGGAGGGCCGGCCGCTACAAACCACGCTGAACGTGGCACGCGGGATGGTCCACCGTTGGTCAGGGGGCATGCTTCGAATACCGGTGGAGTCGTCGCCGCCCTGGGGAACAATGTCGAAGCTCTGGCCCCCATCCCCCGCGTATGGCCGACCGGTATCTCCCGCGTATGGCCGACCGGTCACCACACCGGCTCGCCCTGGTCGCGGCCGCCAAGGGACTGTCGCCACCCCCTGCCGGGCGCGCTGGTCGAGATGCCCCCGTCAGGCGTTCTGATGCGCTCGATGCCACGACGACTCCAATGAATGATAGGAGCTTGGTATCATTGCTTCATGTTGTATCGAATGCCTCGCCTGGACTCCGTCGACCACCAGGTGCTGGAACAGATCGTCGACATGCGCGACCAGCTGCGCCACGCGGTGCAGCAGGTCCCCATGAAATGGACGCTGGACCTGCGTAAAGCGCTGACGGCGAGCGCCATCGCGGCGTCGAACACCATCGAGGGCTACCGGGTCGATGCCCGGGACGTCGCCGACCTGATGGACGGTGAACGCGAGGTCGAGGCCACCGACGAGAACAAGGCCGAGACCCTCGCTTACCAACGGGCCATGACCTACATCCAGTCCCTCCACGACACCGTCGACTTCCGCTACAACAAGGAGCTCCTCAACGGCCTCCACTGGATGCTCCAGGGCCACCACCACCCGCAACGGACCGCCGGCCAGTGGCGCAAGAACTCCATCCGGATCACCGCACCCGGAGACGAACTCGCCACCGACTACGAAGGCCCCGACCCCGAGACTGTTCCCGGCCTGATGGGCGAACTCGTCGACTGGCTCAACGACGGCGACCTCGGCGCCCACGTCCTGATCCGCGCCGCGATGGCGCACCTGAACCTGGTGAAGATCCACCCCTGGTCCCACGGCAACGGCCGCATGTCCCGCTCGCTGCAGACGCTGCTGATCGCCCGGGGCGGCGTCCTGGCCCCGGAGTTCTCCTCGATCGAGGAGTGGCTGGGCATGCCGGGCAACACCTGGGAGTACTACAAGGTGCTGCGCGAAGTCGGCGGCCCCGTCCACTCGCCCGAACGGGACACCGCGCCGTGGATCAAGTTCAACCTCCTCGCCTATCACCAGCAGGCCCAGCGGGTGCAGCGCCGTGTCGAGCGGTCGAACGACTGCTGGATCCAGCTCACGGAAGCCTCCGGGAGCCTGGGGATCTCGGAGCGGCAGGTGACGGCGCTGCACGAAGTGGCGATGGTGGGCCGGGTACGGCGCTCACGCTACGAGAAGGCCGAGGGCCTCAACACCCAGCAGGCAACCCGGGATCTGCAGGCTCTGACAAAGGCCGAGGTCCTCACCGCAGTCGGCCAGACGAAAGGCCGCCACTACGTCGCCGGGGCCCGCTTCCCGCAGAACGTCCTGGCCACAGCCCAGCGACACCACACCATCGCCGACCCGTACTCCACCTAGATTCCCGCTGCGCCGACTACGGGGGCGCCCGCGGAATGCCGCTTCCACACCTCGCGGATGCGTCGGCTGACCAGGGTGCGCAGCACAGGTCACTGCGAGACAGGCCAGCCATCATGCTGCTCGCCGCCCTTGGGGTGGGAGCCCCGGCCGTGGTCCTCAGCGGCGCGGTGGACGCCCACAGCGCCCCGTCCCGCGCCACCTCTGCCGGACACCGCGGCGCCGGCTGACACAGCTGGACACACAGCCCCAGCACGCCCCTGCCGGTGTGGGACACGCACGGGCCCCTGGCTAGATGATGCCGAAGAGCACACCGGCGCACAGGACCACCAGGGAGGTCAGTACTGCCCACTTGACGGTGAACCTGGTGTGGTCGCCGAACTCGACCTTGGCCATGCCGACGAGGACGTAGACGGCCGGGACCAGCGGGCTGGACATGTGCAGCGCCTGGCCGGCGAGGGCGGCACGGGCGATCTCGACGGGGGCCACGCCGTGGGCGGCGCCGGCCTCGGCGAGGATCGGCACGATGCCGAAGTAGAAGCCGTCGTTGGACATGAAGTAGGTCAGCGGGATGCTGAGGACGCCGGTGACGATGCCCATGTGCGGGCCGAGCGCGTCGGGGATGCCGCCGACCAGCCAGCGCGCCATGTGCTCGACCATGCCGGTCCCGGTGAGCACGCCGGTGAAGACGGCGGCGGCGAAGACCATCCCGGAGACGTTGAGCACGTTCTCGGCGTGGGCGGCGACGCGGGCCTTCTGGTCCTTCATCTGCGGGAAGTTGACCGTGAGGGCGAGGGCCGCACCGAGGAGGAAGAGGACCGGGATCGGCAGGGCCTGGAGGATCAGCAGGGCGAGCAGCGCGACGGTGAGCGCGGCATTGAACCAGTAGAGCTTGGGCCGCAGGGTGGCGCGCTGCGGGTCCAGGGTCCGGAGGCCGTCGTCGTCGGCAGCGTGGTCGCCGGAGTCCGTCGCCGTGTCGGGGGCCGTACGGGAGTCCGTCGCCGCGTCACGGTCGACGCCGGGGCCGGGGCCGGGGCCGGAGCCGCCGGTGGCCCGCCGCGCCTTGGCCGGGAGGCCCGCCGTACCGCCCGCTGCCGCCCCCGCGCCCGCGCCGACCAGGACCTGCCCGCTCTCCTTCTCGTCCGCGGGCTCGGTGACCACCCGGGTGTCGCCGAGGGTCAGGACGCCGAGCCGCTTGCGCTCGCGCCGGCCGAGGACGTACGCGAGGACGAAGACCGCGGCCAGGCCGACGGCCAGGGCGGGGATCATCGGGATGAAGATGTCGCCGGCGTCGAGCTTGAGCGCGGTGGCGGCGCGGGCGGTCGGGCCGCCCCAGGGGAGGGTGTTCATCACGCCGTTGGCGGTGGCGGCGACACCGGTCATGACCACCAGGCTCATCTTCAGCCGCTTGTAGAGCGGGTAGAGCGCCGAGACGGTGATCATGAAGGTGGTGGAGCCGTCGCCGTCGAGCGAGACGATCGCGGCGAGCAGCGCCGTGCCGACCACCACCCGCACCGGGTCGGCCTTGCAGAACTTCAGGATGCCGCGGACGACCGGGTCGAAGAGCCCGACGTCGATCATCACCCCGAAGTAGATGATGGCGAACATCAGCATCGCGGCCGTGGGGGCCAGGTCGCCGATGCCCTTGAGGACGTAGTCGCCCAGGTGTGCGCCCTGTCCGGCCAGGACGCAGAACAGCGCGGGGATGATCACCAGCGCGGCCATCGGTGACATCTTCTTCATCATGATCAGCACCAGGAAGGTGGCGATCATGACAAATCCGAGGATTGTCAGCATCAGAGGTACCTCACGTTCGCCCTTGAACAACTGCCGGGGGGTGGCGGTCCAGGCGACGTTAGGTCCGGCAAACTTTTGTTAACAAGGTCTTGACACGCGAGCAATACGAGCAAAACCCCAGGTCAATGCTGATCTCCCCGGACGGGCATGCGCACAACCGGCGGCCCGCCGCCCGCCCCGGCACCCGGGAGCGGGCCCGGTGGCAGCTGCCCGGCCCTCACTCCTCCCCCGCACCCGCCCCGTCCAAGTAGCGCGCCAGATAGGCCCGGAGCAGCTCCTTGGTCTCCGCGACGATGGCGGGGTCACCGGCCGGGTCGGTGCGGAAGGCGAGCTGGAGCAGCGCATCGGCCGTCTCGACGCCGACCAGGAAGGCGGTGCGCAGCCGCTCGTCGGCGGTGTCCAGGCCGAGCGGACCGGCGAACAGCACCCGCAGCCGGTCGGCGACCTGGTAATTGGCCTGCCGGGATGCGCGCGGGGCGGGGACGGTGAACTCCACCAGGGCGAAGCCCGGCATCGTCCGTTTCATGACGAGGTACTCGTCGACCACCACATCCATCGCGTGGCGCCACTGGAGCGGCGCTCCGGCCGGTGCGGTCAGCCGGTCGGTGATGCGGTCCGCGTAGGCGTCGAGATTGCGCGCGGCGAGGGCCTCGGCCATGGCCCGCTTGTGGGGGAAGAAGCGGTAGACGGAGCCGATCGGGACACCGGCACGGACCGCCACGGCCCGGGTGCTCAGCTCGTCGTATCCGGCCTCCTCCAGGACTTCGGCACAGGCGTCGAGGATTCTGGCCAGCCGCTGGGCGCTGCGCCGCTGGACGGGCGCACGGCGGAGGGGAGTCGACGGCGGGGTGGGGCGGGGAGTCGGCTGCTGCACCCGGCCATCCTGCCCACCCCGCGGACGGACGGGGCGCCATCGGCGCGATCCGGCCGACGCGGCCGGGACTCTCCGTTGACGGCCCCCCACGGCAATCCTAAGGTCTTGCATAGGATTCCTTGAGCGGCGGGAGCACGCGATGGCAGGCACGGGCAGCGAGCAGGCGAGGAAGACGGCCGAGGGGCTGGTGTACGCCACCGGCTTCGGCAACGAGCACAGCTCGCAGGCCGTGCCGGGCGCGCTGCCGGCGGGCCGCAACTCCCCCCAGCGCGCACCGCTCGGGCTGTATGCCGAGCAGCTCAGCGGGTCGGCGTTCACCGAACCGCGCGACCACAACCACCGCTCCTGGCTCTATCGCATCCGCCCGTCGGCCGCCCATCCGCCGTTCGTCCGCGCCGAGCAGCGCGCGCTGCGCTCGGCGCCGTTCACCGACAGCGTCCCCGACCCCAACCGGCTGCGCTGGAACCCGCTGCCCGAGCCCACCGGCCCCACCGACTTCCTGGACGGGCTGTGGACGCTGGGCGGCAACGGCGATGCCGGCCGGCGCGCCGGCATGGCCGTCCATCTGTATTACGCCAACACCTCCATGGACCGCCGGGTGTTCGGCAACGCGGACGGTGAGCTGCTGCTCGTACCGGAGCGCGGCGGACTGCTGCTGCGTACCGAACTCGGCTTGCTGCGCGCCGAACCGGGCGAGGTGGCACTGATCCCGCGCGGCGTGCGTTTCCGCGTCGAGCTGCTGGACGCCACCGCCCGCGGCTACGTCTGCGAGAACTACGGCCGGCCCTTCCAGCTGCCCGACCTCGGTCCGATCGGCGCCAACGGGCTGGCCAATGCACGGGACTTCCGCGCACCGGTCGCCGCCTACGAGGACGTCGAGGGCCCCGTGGAGGTCGTCAACAAGTTCTGCGGCAACCTCTGGACGGCCGTCTACGACCACTCGCCGCTGGATGTCGTCGCCTGGCACGGCAACCATGTCCCGTACGTCTACGACCTGCGCCGCTTCAATGTCATCGGCTCGATCAGCTACGACCACCCCGACCCGTCGATCTTCACCGTCCTCACCTCCCCCTCCGACACCCCGGGACTGGCCGGCGTGGACTTCGTGGCCTTCGCGCCGCGCTGGCTGGTCGGCGAGGACACCTTCCGGCCGCCGTACTTCCACCGCAATGTGATGACGGAGTACATGGGGCTCATCGAGGGTGCCTATGACGCGAAGGCGGAGGGTTTTGTGCCGGGCGGCGGCTCGCTGCACAACATGATGTCGGCGCACGGGCCCGACCGGGAGACCTTCGACCGGGCGAGCGCCGCCGAGCTGCGGCCGCAGAAGATCGACGACGGGCTGGCCTTCATGTTCGAGACCCGCTGGCCGCTGACGCTGACCGGACAGGCCCGGGACGCCGGCCATCTGCAGCGCGGTTACGACGACGTATGGCAGGGTCTCCAGCGCCACTTCCGCCTGTGACACCGGGGAGGACCGTCTCGTGACCACCTTCGCTCCCGACTCGCTCGCCCTGAACCGCAAGCTGCCGCTGTGGTACCAGGTTTCGCAGTCGTTGCGCGCCTCCATACTGGGCCGCTCCCCCGAGGCTCCGCTGCGGCTGCCCACCGAGGACGCGCTCGCCGCGCACTACGGCGTGAGCGTGCTGACCATGCGCCAGGCCCTCAAGGAACTGGAGACGGAGGGCCTGATCAGCCGGCACCGGCGCCGTGGCACCTTCATCGAGCCGAGCGCACGGCGCGGTGCGCCGGTGCGGCTGCTGGGTTCCGTGGACGCGATCGTGGCCCAGCAGTCCGGGATGCGCACCGAGCTGCTGGCGCACGGCCCCGCCACGGTGCCGTCCGAACTGTCCCCGTACTTCCCGGACCTGGCCGAGGTGACCGGTTTCCACCGGCTGCGCGGCGACGAGGAGACCGGCGAGCCCACCAACCACGCGCACAACTACGTACGGCCCGATGTCGCCGCGCTGATCGATCCCGCGGATCTGCTGCGCCGGCCGATGACGAAGGTCCTGCGGGACGCGGTGGGCGTACGGATCAGCCGGATCACCGACACCGTCGAGGCCCGGCTGGCCGACCCGGAGACCGCCCGGCTGCTGCAGGTTCCGCTGCTGAGCCCGATCCTGCACTACACCGGCATCACCTACGACGAGGACGGCCGCGCGGTCGATGTCGCCCGGATCCACTACCGCGGCGACCGCTTCTCGTTCACGGTCACCCTGGAGGCGCACTGACCCGGCCCGCCGGGCGGCATCCCCGCCGGGCCACGGCTCTCCCGGGCCTCAGATGCGCTCCAGGCTCCGCCCCGTACTGCGCGGCCCCAGCAGCGCCACGTCCAGGCACAGCAGCAGCATCAGCCCCGCCGAGCCGAGGAACACCGCCGCGGGCCCCAGGTCGTTCAGCACGCTCAGCGCGACGAACGGCAGCACGACCGAGGTGAGCCGGGACAGCGAGTAGGCGATGCCGATCGCACTGCTGCGCAGACCGGTCGGGAAGATCTCGGTCTGGTAGACGTGGAAGGCGTTGGAGAAAACGTTGCTGCACACCGTCAGCAGGAAGCCGAAGGTGATGATGGCCCAGGTGGCGGTGGCGAAGCCGAAGGCCGTCCCGCAGCCGGCGATGCCGAGCGCGGAGGCGATGATCAGCGTCCGGCGCTCGATCCGGTCGATGAGCGGGACGGACAGCGCGGAGCCGATCGGATAGCCGCAGAAGCCCAGCGCCGCGTACAGCAGCGACTCGGTGACGGAGTGGCCCTTCGCGGTGAGCACCACCGGCGCCAGGGACCCGAAGCCGTAGTAGCCGACGGTCTGCAGCACCTGGAAGATCCACCACATCACGGTGCGCCGCCGCTGCTCGCCCCGGAACATCTCGCCCAGCGGCACCTTCCGCTCCGGGACGGTCTCCGCCTCCGGCACGGACGGCAGACTGCCGCCGCTCTCCCGGGCCACCCGCTCCTCCAGCCCGGCCACGATCCGCTCGGCCTCCTCGGTGCGCCCCTGCACGGTCAACCACCGTGGGGATTCCGGGAGTTGGCGGCGCATCAGCTGGATGAACGCGGCACCCAGCGCACCGGCCACCAGCAGCCAGCGCCAGCCCTCGATGCCCAGCAGCTGATGGGCGGCCACCAGCCGGGCGCCGAGCAGCGCGGCGACCGGAACGCCGAGGAAGCCGAGGGTGTACGCATGGGCGATATAGCGCCCGCGTACCGCCCGGGGCAGGAACTCCGCGAGATAGGTGTCCACCAGCACGAGTTCGGCGCCGAGCCCGAGCCCGGACAGAAAACGCAGGACGAGGAGCCAGGGCAGATCCGATGCGAAGGCACACAGCAGCGAGAACAGCGCATACGCCCCCAGGTTGACCAGGAACATCCGGCGCCGGCCGAGGCGGTCGGCGAGCACCGACAGCACATTCGCCCCGACGAACATCCCCAGGAAACCGGCGGCGATCACCCAGGATTTCGCGGTGTCCCCGAGGTGCCACTGTGCGGCGAGGACCGCGGCCAGCACCCCGCCGAGGAAGATCTCGTAGAGGTCGAAGAAGGCACCGATACCGACGACGAGGGTGATGCGGCGGTGCCACCGGGACGGCGGCAGCCGGTCCAGCCGGGCGGCGGCCCGGGTGCCGATGGGGGTCCCCCCACGCCGTTCGGGCGTGGGAGAGGCGGTGTCCGTCATGGCGGTCCTCCCCTGAGCAGGTCCCGGCGCACGGGACGGAGCCAGGTCCGCACCGCGTGATCGGCGTACGGCGAGGACCGTACTCCTTCAAGATCAGCAAGCGGAAGACCGCCTGTGCGCCCGCCCCGTACGGTGGACGTGGCCTGCGGATTCGGCAGGGCCCCGGGGCCGGTGGATACCATGCCGGGGTCAACCGAACGGTCCGGGAGGGGCTCCGCGTGACGGCGAAGCAGGACGCGCCACGGCTGTCCGATCTCATGCCGTGGTCCGCGGCGCCGCTGCGGCTCGGCCGTTCCTGGGTGCTGGCGCCGGATCCGGCCACCCTGCGTACCCGTTGGGCGGCGCTGGTGGACGCCGGGGACGCGGCGGCCCGTGAGCGGCTGTTCCGCCCGTCCCGGGCCCGGACCCTGCACTCCGCCGTCGGCCAGCTGCCGGGCCAGGCCACCTCGACCGAGCGGCTGTACCGGGCGGCCGGGCCGTGCCCCGAGCCGGTACGCATCCTGCACGGCCCGTTCGACCAGCAGTGGCTGCTGCCCGACCACCGGCTGATCGACGGTGCGCGGCCCGAGCTGTGGCGGGTGGCGGACGCACCGCAGCTGTTCGTCGTCGCGTGGGGCCAGGTGCCTCAGGTGCCCGGCCCCGCGGTGGTGTGCTCCGCGCTGCTGCCCGACGGACGGTCGCCGGCCGGCCGGCCCGGACGGATCCATCCGCTCTACCGGCGGCCCGGCGGGCAGGAACCGAATCTCGCTCCCGGCCTGCTCGGCCTGCTCGCCCGTCGGCTGGACCGCCCGGTGGATCCGGCACAGCTGCTCGCCTGGCTCGCCGCGAGCGCCCGCCACTCCCCCGACGGCTGCACGGTGCCGCTCACCGCCGACCCGGAGCTCTGGGACCACGGCGTCGGGCTCGGCGAGCGGCTGCTGTGGCTCACCACCCGGGGCGCCGCCCCGCACGGGGCGGCGGCCGGCGGCGAACGGCCCCGGATGCCGGGCGGCCGGCGCCCGTACGTACGCTCCGCGCTCCCCGCCCACGGGCTGCCCCAGGACTTCGGCTACGACCCGCAGGAGGAGGCACTGCTTCTCGGCGGGGGCCGGATCTCGCCGGTGCCGTCGGCCGCCTGGGACTTCCACGCGGGCGGCGTACGCGTCCTTCAGGCCTGGCTGGCCGAGCGCACCGGCACCGCAGCGGCGGGCGCGGAGCCGCCCGAGGCCGGTTCGCTGGCGGCGCTGCGCCCCGCGAACTGGCCGCAGGAGTGGACCTCGGAGCTGCTGGAACTGATCACCGTCCTCACGCTGCTGTCCGAACTCCGCCCGCGGTGTGCAGCGTTGCGGCGGCAGACGGAGGAGGGTCCGCAGCTGACGGCGGGCGCACTGCGCGCGGCCGGCATCCTCCCGGCGCCGGTCGCCGCACACCGGCCGGCCTCCGTGCTCGACCATCACGAGGAGGGCCCGGAGGGTCAGTTCGCGCTGCTGTGAGCGGCCCGGTACGTACCACCGCGGTCGCCGCCCCCAGCGGCACGGCCGCACCGGGCAGAACCGGCGGCACGGCGGCACGGCGGCACGGCGGCACGGCGGCACGGACAAAAAAACCACCCGTCGCGGAGCAACGGGTGGTGGGGAGTGCTGCACCGGCCGGGCGGGGACGGGGCCGGGCGAAGAGCGGGCGCCGCACGGCACCTCGGGGCAAAGGTTTCCGCCCCGGCGAGCACACCGACGAACCGCCGGCGCCCTGGGCCTGACGAGCGCTCGGACCGCAGTGCCGCGCCGGGACGGTGTGCTCGCCCGAGATGCCGCTTCAGCAGCGGATCAGCCGTGACCCCCGAACAGCGAGCGCCGCAGCCTGCGCAGCGGCGCGAAGAGCGACACCCTGGCGCCGCGGCTGTTCCTCGTACGCGAATGATCACGTGCGGTGAGTTCCTGCATCAGCGAGGTCGCGCCCTCCACCTCACGCTGCGGGATGGCGGGACCACCCAGCACAGCGAAATGGCGGTCGAGGCGCGCGCTGGACGCACTGCTCCCGCAGCTGATGGCAGGTACTCGCGCCCTGCTACGCACTGTTATCTGTTCCATAACTCTCCCCACCCTACGAGGGCACCCGGCCCCGGGCAGGGTAACCCTATCTCTCTCGGAGGACACGCGTGCAGACCGGTCAACGGATTCACCTGCCTCGCCTTGGCGTTGACGAACACCATACGGAATGCCACGTACACCACACGGAGCAGGGCGAGTTGAGCGTCATCCGGCTTCGGCGGAAGGCCCGCCGAGGCGTCTGACGGGCCGCCAGGACGCCCGGAGAGAGACCGGTGTCTCACCCTCTCTCCCCGGTGCCCGGCGAGCGGACGGTTACGCAGCGGAGGCGAACACCGGCAGATAGCCGCCGGACTGCCCGGCGGCGGTCGGGTGGTAGGACTCCAGGATGGGGTAGGTCACGCTGTGCAGCCAGGCGCTGCCGGAGCACAGCTCATGGCCGGAGAACGTGGCGTTGACATCGGCGAAGCTGAAGCCGTGGTCGGCGGCCCGCTTGGCGGTGACGCCGTTGATGTCGTCCGCGGCGCCGTTGATCGCGGCACGGGACTTCTCGGAGAGCCCGGCGATACAGCTGCCGCCGAGCTTGTAGAAGCGGGGGTAGCCCACGACCACCACATGCGCGGCCGGGGCCTTGCGGGAGATGGCGCTGTACACCCCGTCGAGCTGAGCGGGCAGGGTGTTGTCGATATAGCTCCTGGCCTGGGCGACCCGGGCGAGACAGGCGCTCTCGCCCTGGAGCGCACAGGTCGTCATGGTGTCGGCGAAACCGGCGTCATTGCCGCCGATGGTGATGCTGACCAGGCCGGTGGAGCTGCTCAGTGGTGCGAGCTGGCCGCTCAGAACATCACCCGTTCGGGCGCCGGAACAGGCGGTGAACCGGAACGAGGAGGGGGAGTGCGCGGCCGCCCAGAGGGCGGGGTAGGCCTTGGAGCTGCGCATGCAGGAGCCGCTGGCGCTGTCGTAGCTGCCGGCTCCGACGCCGGAGGAGTAGGAGTCGCCGAGAGCCACATAGCCCGTGGCGGTGGGGAGTTGGGCGGACGCGGCGGCGCTCGCGCCGGTGAGCGCGAGCGCCGAGGTGACGAAGAAGGCGGACGTCAAGGCCGCAAACCGGGACAGTCTCATGGAACCTCCCTTAGCAGGATCTCTGCCACTTTCGTGGTAGCAAAACTCACCGGTAGTCGGAAGTGTCCATGCCAAAGATCATCGGCAGTTCACGGCAAATATGCCGGTCCGGGTGGGATGTTCACCGCCCGGCCGCTGCCCCGGGGCGACGACGGCGACCGTCACCCGGCTACGACGGCGACCGGACCGGCGCCCTGCGGGCGGGGCGCCGGGTCCCTCTCCGGTGGGCCGGTCAACCCCCCGCGGGGTGCCGGCGGCGGGCGAGGCCGGGCACGAGGAGGGCGGTGGCCGCGACGAAGAAGGCCACCAGCAGGAGCACCAGGGCCGGCCGGGTCCCCAGGCCGAGCAGCCCGGCACCGAGGAGACCGCCGGCGAACATCGAGGCGACCGAGAACAGCCGGCGGCCCATGGCGTGGGAGCCGTACCCCAGTCTCCTGTCGTGCCCCAGTGGTGACCCGCTGACCAGCGCCGTCATCGCCCGGGTCTCCACCGTCGTCGTGAGGTCGGGCGCCGCGGCCCGCATGGCGGTGACATTGCGCATGCCCATCGCCACCGCCATCAGCCCGATGACGGCACAGCGCCGGCCCGGCGGCAGGCCCCGGGACGGCCCCGGCTCCCAGGCGGCCGCCGCGGCCGCGACCAGCAACGCCGCCTCGGTGGCCAGCGCGACCGGGAACCACTGGCGACGCCGCGCGGCCAGCGCCGACTCCGTCCGGGCCCCGAGCGCCGCACCCAGCACGAAGGCACCGAGCGACACCACCGTCGCCAGGACCGGCAGCCCGCCCTGCCCGGCCAGCCCGAAGCCGAGGAAGAGCAGATTGCCGGTCTGGGTCGCGGTGAAGACCTGACCGAGCGCCAGAAAGCTGACGGCGTCCAGGACTCCGGTGGCCATGGTCAGACACACCATGATCACCGTCAGGGCGGTTCCGCTCGGCGGCTCCACGCACGCGGCTCCTTCCAGCGGTCACCTCACCTCGCGGCATGTGCTCCCAGTCTCCGGACGGCCGATCCGCAGTGCCGCCATTGCGCCGTCCGAGGGCGGCCCGCCAACACCCGGCCCCCTGCCCGGTTGCGTAGGTTTCCGGTCGTCTTCGTGTCTTGACGGTGTTCCGGGCGTTGCGCGACATTGAGGCCCGGCATCCGGCGCTTATGGGGGGCAAAGCTGCCCATGCACACCAAGACCATCGCTCACCACGGCTCGTATGACCGGCCGCCGGCCGACGCCCGCCCGGCGAGCGCCACCGTGTCGCTGATGGCGGGGATGGCGGCCGGTCTCGGCGCCATGGGGGCCGTCCTCGCGCTCGTCGGCAGCGGCTCGCCGCTGCGTGCGCCGCTCACGCTCTTCTTCCTTCTGATGGCGCCGGCCGGTGCGCTCGCCACCGCGCTCGGGCGGATGGATCCGCTCGGCCGGGCGGTCGCCGCCGGGGCCGGGGCGCTGGCCGTCGATCTGCTGGTGGCACAGGCCATGCTCACGCTGCATCTGTGGTCGCTGCGCGGCGGTGTGCTCGCGGTGGCGGCGCTCAGCGGGGCCCTGCTCAGCGCCGGTGCGGTACGGCGGCGGACCGGCCGGGCGCCCGGAAGCCGGGCGGGCTGAGATGGACGTCGCGGTGTACCGCCCCGGCGAACTGACCGGGGCCGACCGGAGTGCCTGGACCGCCCTGCAGTCCCGGGCGGGGTCCCTGGGAGCGCCCCAGCTGGCGAACCCTTTCCTCTCCCCCGAGTTCGCACTGGCCGTCGGCCGCTGCCGCAGCGGGGTACGGATCGCGGTGCTCCACCAGGACGGCGGGGCGGCCGCGTTTTTGCCCTTCCAGCGCTCGGCGCTCGGTATCGGGCGGGCGATCGGCCTGGGCGTCTCGGACGCCCAGGGGCTGGTGCACCGGCCCGGGTTCCGGTGGGACGCCCGGGAGCTGCTGGGGGCCTGCGGGCTGTCGGTGCTGGAGTTCGATCACCTGGTGGCCTGCCAGCACCCCTTCGAGGCGGCCTCGTTCAGCGGCCACGCCTCGCCCGTCATCGATGTGGACCAGGGCTTCGAGGCCTATCTGACGGGGCTGCGGGCGCAGTCGCCGAAGTTCACCCGGACCACCCTCGCCAAGGAACGCAAGCTCGGCCGGGACGTCGGACCGCTGCGCTACGTCCACGACGAGCGCGACCCCGAGGCGCTGCGGGCGCTGATGCGGTGGAAGTCCGCGCAGTACCGCAGGACGGGGCGCAGCGACCGCTTTGCGCACCCCTGGATCGTCCGGCTCGTCCAGCAGCTGTTCCACAGCCGTACCGCTTCCTTCGCGGGGCTGCTGTCGGTGCTGTACGCCGGCGAGCGGCCGGTCGCGGCGCACTTCGGGCTGCGTTCCACGTCCGTGCTCGCCTGCTGGTTCCCCGCCTACGACCCGCAGTTCGCGAAGTTCTCCCCCGGGCTGGTGCTGCATCTGCGGATGGCGCAGGCGGCGGCCGCGGAATCCATGGGGTATCTGGACCTGGGGCGCGGGGCGAAGGACTACAAGGACTCCCTCAAGACCCGTGAACTCGTGGTGTCCGAAGGGTGGGTGATGCGGCGGCATCCGGTGGCGCTGGGGCATCGTGCGCGGCGCGCGCCGGTGCGTGCGCTGCGCAATGCGGTGCTGGCCCGGCCGGAGCTGTTCGCGTCCGCCGACCGCCTGCTCAAGCAGGTCGGCCGGATCCGGCCGGGGCGATGACACATCACCGGTACCAGCCACCGGCGCCCGGCCTTTCTGCGCATCCAAGACGGCGCAACGGGGCGTGCGCCGGTGCATTCATACGGGCGTGCCCCCGAGTGCTCCGGTCCGTTGCCGCAAAGGGTATTTGGCGCGGAAGGTCGTGCCCTACAGTCCCAGACATCAATACCGACGCACATCCACCCGCACCGGCCGATCATCGCAAGACGGCTCTTGGGGAGAGCCCACGCGACACGGTGAAGCGGCCGGTGCGGTGCGCGGTGGGGGGGTCCCGTGCGCTTGGTCCTCGCTTGCTGATCTCTGCTTGCCGATGACCGGAGCACGAGCCGCGCAGCCGGAACACGCATGCCAGCTCGCCCTGTCCGGACGGTGATCCCTGCCGTGCCGGCCGGGGTGTGAACCCCCCTTTCGACCCGGATAACCACACGGACCGCCCGGGGGTGGGCGGTCCACCGGACGAGAGGGCAAGAAACCCGATGAGCTCGTTCCTTCGCCCGGCCGACGCGGAAGAACCGCCGCTGACGCTGCTGCCGGACCAGGCCGTCTACCGTCCCGTTTCCTCACACCTGGCCATCGCTCCACCGGTCAGTGTCGTCATCCCGGCGATGAATGAAGCGGAAAATCTCCCGTATGTCTTCGAGACCCTGCCGGACTGGATCCATGAAGTGATCCTGGTCGACGGGAATTCCACCGATGACACGGTCCGGGTCGCCCGCGACCTCTGGCCCGGCGTCACGGTCGTACCGCAGCGCGGCAAGGGCAAGGGCGATGCGCTGATCAGCGGTTTCGCGGCCTGCACCGGCGAGATCATCGTGATGATCGACGCGGACGGATCGGCCGACGGCGGCGAGATCCTCCGCTATGTCTCGGCACTGGTGTCCGGGGCCGACTTCGCCAAGGGCTCCCGGTTCGCCAACGGCGGCGGCACGGATGACATGACGCCCGTCCGCAAGCTCGGCAACCGCGTACTGACCGCCGTCGTCAACACCAAGTTCGGCGCCCGCTATACCGACCTGTGCTACGGGTACAACGCCTTCTGGCGGCACTGCCTGGACCGGATAGCCCTGGACTGCGCCGGGTTCGAGGTCGAGACGCTGATGAACATCCGGGTGGTCAAGGCCGGGCTGCGGGTGCAGGAGATCCCCAGCCACGAGTACCTCCGCATCCACGGGGTCAGCAATCTGCGGGCGGTCCGGGACGGGCTGCGGGTGCTGAAGGTGATCCTGCGCGAGCGGGGCTCCAGAAAGAACCGGGCCGCCCGGCCCGCGCTGATCACCGGGAACGCCCGGTGAGCGCGGCGGGACCCGTTGTCGCCGGCCCGGCGGCGCGGATCTCCGTCGTGATCTGTGTCCACACCGAGGACCGATGGGACGACATCCTCGCCGCGGTGGCCTCGGTGGGCGACCAGTCCCATCCCGCCCATGAACTGCTGCTGGTCGTGGACCACCACCCCGCGCTGCTGGCCCGGCTCAGGGAGCACTTCAGGGGCGCTCGCGCGGGCGCAATCGCTCCCCGTGCTCCCGCAACTCCCCCGACGATCATGGCCAATTCGGGGCCCCGCGGACTGTCCGCGGGCCGAAACACCGGTATCGCGGCGGCCGACGGCGAGATCGTCGCCTTTCTGGACGACGATGCGGTGGCCGAGCGCGACTGGCTGCGCCACTTCGCCGCGGCCTATGCGGACCCGTCGGTGATGGCGGTCGGCGGGCGCACCGAGCCGGTCTGGGCGTCCGGCCGCCGGCCGGTGTGGTTCCCCGAGGAGTTCGACTGGGTGGTGGGCTGCACGTACCGCGGTCTGCCGGCCGGCACGGTGCGGGTGCGCAATGTCCTGGGCGGCAATGCGTCCTTCCGCAAGGTGGCGTTCGACCTCGTCGGCGGGTTCGCCGTCGGCATCGGCCGGGACGCCGGCCGCCGGCCGCTGGGCTGCGAGGAGACCGAGCTGTGCATCCGGATCACCCGCTCCCTGCCGGACGCGGTGCTGCTGATCGACGACCGGTCGGTGATCCACCACCGGGTCCCTGCCGAGCGGCAGCGCTTCGGCTACTTCCGCAGCCGGGCGTATGCCGAGGGCCTGTCCAAGGCGCTGGTGGCCCGTAGCGTCGGCGCGCGGGACGGGCTGGCGACCGAGCGGCGCCACACGACGCGGGTGCTGCCCGTGGGGGTGCTGCGCGGGGTGCGGGATGCGCTGCTGCGACGGCCGGGCGGCGCCGGCCGGGCGGGCGCGATCGTCGCCGGGGTGGCGGCCGCGACGGGCGGCTATGTGTGGGGCACCGTACGCGCCCGCGGGAAGCGAACGCCCGTGGTGGACACGGCGGTGGGGAACCCCACGGGCAGTGAGGCCGTCGGGACGGTCCCGGCGCACGAGGGAGCGGTGGCATGAGCGCACGGCCGCCGGTGGTGCCGATTTTGATGTACCACGCGGTGACCGCGGCCCCCGCGCCCGCCGTACGGGAGTTGTCCGTGCCGCCCGAGGCCTTCGCCGCGCAGCTCGCGGTGCTGGCCGACGGCGGCTTCACCCCGCTGACCACCGCCGCGCTGGCGGCGGCCTGGCGGGGCGGCGGACCGCTGCCGGCCAAGCCGGTGCTGATCACCTTCGACGACGGCTACGAAGGCGTGTACCGGCATGCGCTGCCCGCACTCGCCCGGCACGGCTTCCCGGCCACCCTCTTCGTGTCGACCGGATGGCTGCGCGGCCCGTACGACACCGGGGGCGCCCTGGACACCATGCTCGACTGGGACCAGGTACGGGAACTGGCCGCGGCCGGCGTGGAGATCGGCGGGCACAGCCACAGCCATCCGCCGCTGGACGACCTCGCGGACGCGCGGCTGCGGCACGAGGTGCTGCGCTGCAGGGAGATCGTCACCGAGCAGGTCGGAACGCCGCCGGAGTCGTTCGCCTACCCCTACGGCCACTCCAGCCGGCGGGTACGGCGCACGGTGCGCGGTCTGGGCTTCCGGCAGGCGCTCGCGGTGGGCAATACGCCGGCGGCCCGCCACCAGGGGCCCTGTGCGCTGGCGCGGCTGACGGTGCGGCGCCGTACCGGCATCGAGGAGTTCGCCCGGATCGTCGAGGGCCGCGGCCTGGTCCGCGCCTTCGCCCGGGACCGGGTGCTGACCAAGGGGTACGCGGTGGTCCGCAGATCGCGGCAGGCGGTCCGGCTGTGCACACCGGGCCGTTGAGCGCACCGCGGCACGCCCGCGGCGGAAGAAGGGGCAACCGAGCCGGTGTCTGACACCACCACCAGGGCCGAGGAGGACACGGAACCGGAGCCACGGGGAGGCGGCGGCGCGCTGCGCAGCCCGGGGCGGGGCGGCGGCACGCTGCGTCTCCCCGGGCGGGGCGGCGGCAGTCCGCTGTTCCGCAACGCCTATGCGCTGATGCTCAACACCGGCGTCTCCGGGCTCCTCGGCCTGGGATTCTGGCTGGTCGCGGCCCGCTATTACACGGAGTCCGCGGTCGGCCAGGGCTCCGCGGCCATTGCCGCGATGAAACTGCTGGCCGGACTGACCGCGGTGACGCTGACCGGTGCGCTGGCCCGGTTCATCCCGGTCGCCGGGCGGAGCACCGGCCGGCTGGTACTGCGGACCTACGCGGGCAGTTCGGCCGTGGTGGCCGTCGCCGCGGCCGTCTTTCTGCTCACCCTCGACCTCTGGGGACCCTCCTACCGCTTTTTGCACGGCGCGCTGCACGGCCTGGGCTTCCTGCTGGCCGTGGTCGGCTGGTCGTTGCTCACGCTTCAGGACGGGGTGCTGACCGGGCTGCGCAGTGCGCTGTGGGTGCCGGCGGGCAATCTCGCCTTCTCCGCGGTGAAGCTGGGGCTGCTGGTGGTCCTCGCCGCCGCGGTCCCCACCGCCGGGGTCTTCGTCTCCTGGGCGGCGGCGATCGCGGTATCGGTGATTCCGCTGGGCTGGCTGGTGTTCCGGCGGCTGGTGCCGCGGCATGTGCGGGCCACGCAGCGCAGTGCCCGGCTGCCGTCGCTCCAGGAGATGGGCCGCTTCCTGGCCGGTGACTCCACCGGGTCGCTGTTCTCGCTCGCCGTGGTCTACTTCGTACCGGTACTGGTCGCCTCGCAGGTCAGCGCGGCGGACAATGCGTACTTCTACCTCACCGCCACCATCGGCGGAACGGTCAATCTGCTCGCCCTCAACATGGGCGCCGCACTGACCGTCGAGGGAGCGCACGATCCGGCGCAGCTGGCCCGCCACACCCGGGCCGCGCTGCGGCGGATGGCCCGCATCATGCTCCCGGTCTGTCTCGTCCTGTTCGTCGGTGCGCCCTACCTCCTGGGGATCTTCGGTCCGGGATACGCGCAGGCGGCGACGCCGCTGCTGCGCTGGTTCGCGGTGGGGGCCGTGCTGCGGGTCGTGATGGAGGTGCACTTCGCGGTGCTGCGTGCCCAGAGCCGTACGTCCGGACTGGCGGGACTGCAGGGCCTGTTGTGTGTGCTGGTGCTCGGACTGACACTGGTGCTGCTGCCGCGGATGGGGCTGACCGGAGCCGGCGTCGCCGAGATCTCCAGCCTTGCGGTGATCGTCGCGATCGCGAGCGTGCGCCTGGGCCGGGTGCTGCGCGCGACGGTGCCCGCGCCGGTCCCCCGGACACCGGCGGGCAGGTTCGCGCCCGCCGGGGATCCGGCGGATCCGGCCGTCCACGATGACCTGGGGGATGCGGTGCGGGCACACGAGGCGGAGCGCGAACCGGCCGCCGCAGCCGTGCCCCCGGCTCCGCTGCGCCGCGGATCGCCGCGCTTCGCCCGTCTGCGCAGCCGCCCCGGCCTCGCCGTCTGGGCGCTGCTGGTCACCGCGCTCGCCCTGTTCTGGCTGCCGCTGCGCGGGATGGGCGACACCGCCCTGGACCGGATGAACGGGCTCGGACTGATCTCGGTGCTGCCCGCGGCGACACTCGCCGGGGTCGTCCTGCTGGTGGCGGCGTTCGGCGCGGCGCTGTGGCTCTCCCGGCCGCGGCCGGTGCTGCTCACCGCCGTGCTGCTGCTGACGGTGGTGGCCCTGCATGCGCTGCCGGCCGTACTGGAGACCGAGCCGCGCTTCCCGACGGCCTGGCAGCATCTGGGTTTTCTGGACCACCTCGGCAGAACCGGCTCCGCGGTACCGGACCTGGACGCCCGCTGGAGCTGGCCCGGTTTCTTCGCCGGAGTGCAGTTCGTGGCCGGGGCCTGCGGGGTCACCGACTTCACCGAGGTGCTGCGCTGGTGGCCGACGGCCGTACAGCTTCTCTCGCTGGCCCCGCTGTTCCTCCTGCTCGCGGCGGTACGGGCGAGCTGGCGGGCGAAGTGGTGCGCGGCCTGGCTGTTCGCGCTGTGCGGCTGGGTCGGCCAGGACTACTTCTCCCCGCAGGGGTTCACCTATCTCCTCTATCTCGCGTTCGTGGCGATCCTGCTGGTCTGGTTCCGCGAACCACGGCCGGTGTGGGTCCGCCGCCGGCCGGGCGAGGCGGAGGTGCGGCCGGCCGGCCGCGGTCAGCTGGTGGTGCTGCTCGGCGTGCTGGTCGTGCTGTTCGCGGCGTCGGTGGCGGGCCATCAGCTCACCCCGTTCGTGATGCTCGGGGTGCTGACCGTTCTGGTGCTCACCCGCCGCTGCCGCCTGTACGGTCTGCCGCTGCTGCTCGGCGTGCTGGTCGTGGCCTGGGTGGGGTTCCTCGCCGAGCCCTACTGGTCGGGCCACTTCGACGAACTGTTCGGCGGGCTCGGCGGTATCGGCGGCAATGTCTCCTCGTCCGTCACGGACCGGATCGGCGGCGACGGCGACCCCACGCACAAGCTGGTGCTCTACACCCGGGTCGCGCTGGCGGGCGGGGTGCTGGCACTGGCCTGCTGGGGCGTGCTGCGGCGGCGGGCGGCCGGCTTCACGGAGCGCGCGCTGCCGGTGCTGGCCTTCGTCCCCTTCCTGGCGTTCGGCATGCAGTCCTACGGCGGCGAAATGGCGCTGCGGGTCTTTCTGTTCGCGCTGCCCGGCGCCGCCGTGCTGGCGGCACTGGCGCTGTTCCCGCGCGGTTCGGGCACCCGGCGCGGCCTCGGCCCGCTCGCCGCGCTGCTGACCGGCCTGATCCTCGCCGTCGGCTTCCTCGTCGCCCGCTGGGGCAACGAGCCGTTCGAGCGGATCAGACCGGGCGAGGTCGCGGCGATGGACTACATCTATGCGCACGACCGGCCGACGGTACGGCTGCTGTGGCTGAGCAGCGACCCCGTCAACAGCGTCACCCCGGCGATGCCCTGGGGCGCCAGGGACATGGAACGGGTGCAGTACGAACCGGCCCTCGCGCCCCGCGATCCGGACCGGGTCGATCCGGTCGTCACCGCCCTGCGCGACGCGGGGCCGCAGTCGTATCTCATCGTCAACCACGGCCAGTCGGAGTCGCTGCGGCTGGACGCCGGATACCGCAAGGACTGGGAGGGACGGCTGCGTACGGCCCTGGACCGGCGCCCCGAACTGCGGCGGGTGCTCGCCAACCGGCATGCGGCGGTGTACGAGCTGACGCGGCGGCCGGCGGGCACCGTACCGCAGCCCCGGCCCGGCCGGCCCGGTCCGCAGGTGACCTGGACCGCGTGGTCGGTGCTCGGTGCGCTGGCGGCGTCGGCGCTGATCGTGGTGCTGGCGGCGCGCGAGGTGCTCCGGGTCGCGGTCGCGCCGAGTGTGCGCCAACTGCACTGGATCCAGGGGATGTTCTGGTTCTCGCTACCGCTGCTGCTGGTGTTTTTGGCGGCCCTGGTACAGCGGTTCATGACGATGTCGTAAGGGACGGCCGACGGGCGGCTCAGGCGGGCAGCTCGGGCGGGCGGCTGAGGCAGGCAGTTCAGGCGGACAGCTCAGGCGGGCACGCACCTTTCAGCCGCGGCCGGTCCACCGCACCTCGTATCCGTCGAGGGTGACGTCCTTGCCGTCCACTTTCGCCGTGGCGCGGCGGTCCCCGGTGTTGACCAGCAGCGCCGTCCGGTCATCGGCCAGGCCGCGGATCTTCGTCCCACCGGTGCCGAGGTCCTGCGGCCGGTCCCCGGGGGGAAAGGCGGCGGAGAAGCGGGACAGCAGGTCCAGCATGGGCAGCCGCCGTCCCCCGTCGTCGAGTTCGGTGCTGGTCCACAGGCATCCGGGGCAGTCCGCCCCCTCGTTCTCCGGGTTCCAGTAGAACCCGCTGGTGGCGCCGCCGGCCGCCATCTCGATCAGGGCGGCGGCCTGGGTGGCGGTGCGCCGGCGTTCGCTCCAGCCGGACCGGTCGTCCTTCGCGTCCGCGACCTCCACATACCACTCCGCCCACCACAGCGGCAGCCCGGTCTCCTTGCGCAGCCACCGCCCCACATCGGCGAACTTCTGGGTGGCGGCGAACGGGTCCGGGGCGTACCGGTCGTCCTTGCTGTAGCTGGAACCGTCGACGACCAGGAAATCCGCGCCCGCCTTGTGCCGGTTCCAGTACGCGAAGGCATCGAGGGTGCGGCGGTCGATGCTCCCCCAGGGGCCCTTGAGACCGGAGGCGTAGGTGTCGTCGCCCGGGACGTAGCTGTCCATCACCAGATAGGGACCGCCCACCTGATTGGCGCTGTTCACCTTCTTCAGCGCGCGGTAGACGAGGTTGTACAGCCGGGTGTATCCCTCGTAATTCCAGCGGCCCTTGGCGTCGTCGAAGAATCCCTTGAATTCATTCCAGACGACGAAGTGCCGGACCTCCGGAAAGCGCTGGGCGACTTTTCCGGCGAGCGCCGCGAAATCCGCGTAGTGCGCCGGGTCGGGCGCCTTTTCCAGCGTGTTCCAGTCGGTGCGGCCGGCCTTGCCGCCCTTCATCCAGTCCGGTGAGCAGCACAGGGTCAGGACGGGGGTGCCGCCGGTCTGCCGGACGAGTGCCAGCCGGCGGTCCAGGTCGGCGAAGTCATAGCGGCCCGGACTCGGTTCGGGGTTGTCCGCGCCCCAGCCCATCAGGTGCTGGTTCTGCGGCATCGGGTGGGCGGCCAGCAGCCGGGCGGCCCGCGCGGTGGACGGTCCGGTGCCCTGGTCCGCGCTGAACTGGGTGTGGGTGAACCCCCAGCCCACGGCGGGTCCCGCGGCACCCGGCCGCGCGGGCCGCTTCGCATCCCCGCCCTCGTCCCCCGGAATGGCGCAGATGACCAGCAGTACCGCCAGCACCCCCACCCCGGCCGCGATCGCGAGGCCCCGACCCTGACGTTCCCCACCATGACGTCGCACAATGGGCAGATTAGCCAGCGAACCGAGCACTACGCCCGAGTTTCTGCGTAACAGTTCTGTTCTGGTGCAGGGAAAACGCCGGGATAATCCGTGTACGCAACGGGCCGCCGTGACAGATCATGTCGGCATGTGTGCCGATCACGTCCAGCCGTCCGCCGCCGAGGAGTCCCTTCCGCTCCGGCTGACCATGGATGACAGCGATTCGCCCTCCGACGTCGTCGATGCGCTCTTCCTGGGCCGGTTCGCCAAGGGAGAGCAGCCGTACGCCCGCAGCCGCTCCGTGGACCGGGTGAAGCCGGGGCTGACGCTGCTGCCGCCGGGCGCCCGGATCCTGCGCTCGGCGAAGGACGAGGACCGCAGCGCCACGCTCGCCGAGGGCGACGGTTTCACCCTGCTGGTCTCCCGCTGGAACCGCGGCGCCGACGTGACGGTCACCGCCGTCACCGACGAGCTCGCCGAGAAGGTGCTGGGGCAGTCCGCGGACGGGGCGCAGGACGAACCCGAGCCGCAGCCGGAGAACGTCCCGATGGGCTTTTGGTACTTCTCCCCGCGCCGCGGACCGCACCGCACGTCGCGGCAGATCTCGGCCGGCACCTGGGAGGAGATCCGGCCCAACTACACCGCGCCGGTGGCCGAGGCGATGGACCGGCTGATGAAGGTGGCGCCCGACGAGATCGCCGGCCGGCTGCTGTTGCTGCACGGCCCGCCCGGTACGGGCAAGACCTCCGCGCTGCGTACGCTCGCCCGCTCCTGGCGCGACTGGTGCCAGGTGGACTGCGTCCTGGACCCGGAGCGGCTGTTCAACGACGTCGGCTATCTGATGGACATCGCGATCGGCGAGGAGGACGGCACCGGCAAGGGCCGCTGGCGGCTGCTGCTCCTGGAGGACTGCGACGAACTGATCCGCGGCGAGGCCCGGCACGCCGCGGGCCAGGCGCTGTCGCGGCTGCTCAATCTGACGGACGGGCTGCTGGGCCAGGGCCGTAACGTCCTGGTCGGCGTGACCACCAACGAGGATCTGGAGCGGATGCATCCGGCGGTGGTCCGCCCCGGGCGCTGTCTGGCCCGTATCGAGGTCGGCCCACTGAGCCGCGCGGAGGCCGTGCACTGGCTCGGCACCGAGCAGGGCATCGGACGCGAGGGCGCCTCGCTCGCCGAACTGTACGCGCTGCGCCGTGGCACCCGTCCCGCGTCGGTCCCGGCCCAGGACTCGGGGGCGGATGCGGGGCTGTATCTCTGACCGCCCCTGATCTCTGACCGCTCCTCTTCCCTGACCGCTCCTGGCCGCGGGCGACGGCGGGCGGGCCGGCGGGAGCCGTGTGGCGCCTCCAGGGGGGCCGTACCGCTGCCGTACCACCGAACCGCGGTGCGGCAGCGGCTGTCCTTTGGCCGGGACCGGCGGCATGGCGTATCCCCACCCGATCCGCGATCGTATGCGGCATGGATGCCGATGAAACCGAGATGCGCGCAACGGTCCGCGAGCTGGCCGAGGCGCTGGAGACGATGCTCAATCTGATCCGAGCTGACGCGCTTCCCACCACTCCCGAGGCGCACGGCCTCATGCGGAAGGCGATGACCTTCCTCGACGAGACGTCCCACCGGCTCGCCACCCCGGACCGGCCCGGAGAGATCCTCCCCCTGGCCACCGCACTCAACAGGCTGGTCATCGAGGGGCGGGAGCAGATCCTCGACGACGCCATCGCCGCCTCACCCGTACCCGACCATCCAGACCTGTGAACAAGCCGCACAGGTGACCACACCGCGCCGCCCCGGAACGAACGGGGAGCCCCGGCTCCCCTGGTTTCCCGCAGGTCACCCCGCCCTTCCTCGCGGCTTCATGGCCACCGGCGGCAGTTCGGGCGCGGCGAGCCGGGCGCCCTCGTAGCCGTGGACGGTGCCGAAGCGGGAGCCTTCCATCCACTCCTTGCGCGCCTCCTCGATCTCCTCCTGCGACCGCCCCACGAAGTTCCACCACATGAGGATCTTCTCCTCGAACGGCTCGCCGCCGAGCAGCATCAGGCTGCTGTCGGAGTCGGCACGCAGGGGCAGTTCGCTGCGTCCGCAGCCGAGGTAGAGGAGCGCGCCGGGGGCCAGGCGCACCCCGTCGACCTCGCTCTCGCCGGAGATGGCCAGGGCCGCGTACTCGAAGTCGGGGTCGACCGGCAGCCGGGCGTCCGTGCCGGCGGCGAGGGTGAGGTCGGCGCCGGCCAGCGGGGAGCAGGTGGTGCCGGGCGAGGTGGCACCGGCCAGTTCGCCGAGGATGACGGTGGCGGACAGTCCCCGGCCGCCGGTGATCACCGGCAGCTCGGTGTGGTGCTCGAAGGCCGGGGCCCTGTCGCGGTGTTCGGCGGGAAGCGCCACCCACAGCTGGGCACCGTGCAGGAGCGGGCCGTGGCCGAGCGGCGACTCCTCGGAGTGGGCGATGGCCCGGCCCGAGGTCATCAGGCCCAGCTCCCGCGGCCGTACGGTCTGCAGGCTGCCGAGGCTGTCGCGGTGCAGCACCTCGCCCTCGCGCAGCCAGCTGACGGTCTGCAGGCCCATGTGCGGGTGCGGGGGCACCTGCATCCCGGGATCGCCGACGATGTCGTCGGGGCCGTAGTGGTCGACGAAGCACCAGGCGCCGACCATCCGCCGGCCGAGGTTCGGCAGCAGTCTGCGGACGACGGTGCTCTCGCCGAGGGGTACCTGCTTGCCGGGCTGGACATCGCGGACCGGGCCCGTACGGCCGTTGCCGCCGCAGGGATTGGGCGCGGGTCTGAGTTCGAGGTTGCTCATGGCGCCACGATAGGCACGGCCGGGGGTGCGGTCCGGTCAGGCACACGAAGCTCCGGGGAGTGATGCCCGGTCATGCATACAGCTCGCGCAGCCGTACGGACAGGCAGGTCACGCAGCCTTCCAGCTTCTCGAACTCGCTGATGTCCACGCCGACGGGCTGATACCCCAGGTCGGCGAAGAGCTCCGCGCTCCTGGGCGCGGAGGCGGCCATCAGCAGCTTGCCGCCGCCGAGCAGCACGACATGTGCGCCGGACTCCTCGGGGACGGGCAGGAAGCGGGGGTACGCGGCCGGGTCGTCGACCAGGGGCGGATGCCCGATGACGGTGCCGTCCGGGAGCGCGGTCACCGCCGACTTGAGATGCAGTACCCGGCTCACCGGTACGGCGACCACGCGGGCCCCCAACGGCTCGAAAACGGCGCGGAGTTGGCGTACGCCGTCGGCGTTGGTGCGGCCGCCGCGGCCGACGTAGAGGGTGTCGCCGATCTTCAGGACGTCGCCGCCGTCCAGTGTGCCGGGCGCCCGGATCTCGTTGACCGAGCAGCCGAGCGCCTCCACGGCCGCGCGGGCGGCAGGCACCTCGGCTCTGCGGGGTCCGGCACCGGGGCGGGCGAGCAGCGCGACATTGCGGAACACGACCATGGCGTCCTCGATGAAGACCGCATCGGGGCAGTCGTCCGCGGGGTCGACCTCGGTGGTGTGCCAGCCGTGGTCGCGCAGCACCTGGACGTAGGCCTCCCACTGGCGCAGCGCGCGTACGGGGTCGACCGGGCGCCGTTCGATGTGGGTGACCAGGCCCTCGACGAGGCGGGGGCCGGGACGGCGGACGAGCGCCTGCTTGCCGGTCATGTGGATCCTTTCGGGCGGCAGCGCGGTGGCTGCGGTCAGGCGTCGCTACGGTAGGTGGCGCGCAGTGCGTCCTCGACGGCGGCGAGGGCGGCACGGTGGTCCAGGCCGAGGCGCCGGGCGCGGCGGGCGTAGCTCTCGGCGGCCGCGGCGGCTTCCTTGTCCGCGGCGTCGCCGGCCGCCGCGATGAAGCTGCCGTTGCGGCCGCGGGTCTCGATCACGCCGTCGGTCTCCAGGGCGCGGTAGGCCTTGGCGACGGTGTTGGCGGCCAGGCCGAGGTCCTCGGCCAGGCCGCGGACGGTGGGGAGTTTGTAGCCGACCGGCAGGCCGCCGTCCCTGGCCTGGTCCGCGATCTGGGTGCGTACCTGCTCGAACGGTGCGGCGGCTGCCGCCGGATCGATGGTGAGGGTCAAGGACTGCGGGGACACGGTGGCGCTCCTGGTGCTGGTGGCGGTGCGGGCGGATGCGCGGCGCCGGTATCCCGGAGGTCGAGCCCGGGGATGCGTGACGTGCGTACCCGTCGGTGCGCGGTTTTGTCGCATCCATTGTGCGTCAGGAGCGCCCGGCGTGCCGGGAGGTGTCGCCCCTCGGGGGATGTCACGGGTCGAGCGTGCCGAGCAGGCCGTTGTCGAGCGGCGCCTCGCGGGTGGCGTCGCCGCCGGCGAACCGGCCGGAGCGGCCGGAGCGGCCGGCCGCGATCCAGGGGCCGATTCACCGGACAGGGCGACGGTGGACCTGCGGCGACAGCAACGAACAAAGGCGGGCTGTTGTGTGTGCGGAAGGGCCGCCTCAGCGGACAGTGGGGATCGGCGCGGCCTCACCATGCGGAAAGTCGAGGGTGGCCCACTTGCCGCCGGCGACCAGGGCGGCGAAGCGGTGCAAGCGCCCGTCGGCATCGATCCAGTAGCGGGTGCGGCGTTCAGCGGAGCCACTGGCGGTGCCCGGTGCAGGCGGGGCGGTGTCGCCGGAGTCGGGGGGCTTGGGGCCGGCGATGACGGTGACGGGGGTGCCGTTCAGTCGCTCGCTGCGCAACCAGCTCGCCCCTCCCTGGCGCAGCAGTTGGGCGTTCTCGGGGCGGTCCGTGCCCAGGGAGAGGGCCAGCAGGAGCACGGCGTCGACGGGGTTGGCGCGGGGATCCAGGGGTCGGTGCTGCCAGCCGGAGCGTGGTGGCGTGGCGGGCAGTCGGCCGGTGCTGTCGGGGTGGACGTAGGCAGTACGGAGGTCCCACCGCACGAGGATGTTCTGCGGCTGTCCGGGGACAAGTACCTGGGCGTAGCCGGTGTGTGTGGTCCAGTCGACGCGGCCGGTGATTCTCAGGGTGCGTCCGGCGGCGGGGACGGTGGCGTGGATCTGGCCGCGTACGCGCTGGTAGTTGAGGAATCGTACGGTGGACATCAGCTCGGCCTCGGATGTGGTGAGCGGTCGAGGCCCCGCTGCCGCCCGCTTGCCCCGGCCGTCGTCTCCGCCGCATCCGGTCAGGACCAGGGCGAGTCCGGCCGCGCCCGCGGCGAGCAGGGCACGGCGGCGCATCACGAGCCGCTCCGGCTGTGGGCGGCGAGCAGATCGCGGCCCGGCAGCGGGACGCGGTCCGCGTCGACGGAACCGGGCAGTCCGGTGGCAGGGTGTACGGGGGCGGTGGCGCCGCCGGGCATCTGCGGCTGCTCCGGGGGCTCGGGCACCGTACGGAAGGGGATCCCAGCAGGTGCGGCAGGCTGCGTGGGCGGTGCCGCGGACGTCATCACCGGACCGTCGGCGTCGGCGGAGCACTGCGGCTGGGCGGCCAGGGTCTTGGGGGCCGTGGTGGACAGGGCGTTGTCCGTGAGGCAGTTGCCCTTGCCGGGGGCGCGGTCACTGGCCGCGTACACTGCGTCGACTCCGTTGCGGCTGAAGGTGTTCGAGCTGATCGCGTTGCCGGTGGGCGGGACGTCTTCGGCGGACATGAGGACGAGTCCGGCGCGCGGGTTCCCCTCGATCCGGTTGTTGTGCACGGTGTTGCGCTGGCCTCCCGCGAGGCCGATTCCGATGCCGAAGCCCCCGTCGGCCTGCTGGGGTGACTTCGGCTCGGCATTGTCGGTGACGAGATTGCCCGCCACAACGGCACTGTGCTGCGGGACGAATGCCTCCAGATAGTCAGAATTGACCGTCATTCCGACACGGTTGTGGGTGAGGCGGTTGCGCAGTACCCACATCTTCTCGCTGGCGTTGGTGCCCTCATAGCCGACGGCGTTGTACTCGGCGACGTTGTCGCTCACCACGACATTGCACGGCTTGCACTGGCCGACGTACAGACCTGAATCGGCGCCGCCGGAGGTGTGGTTGTGGTCCAGCCGCCCGCTCTGAGCGTTGAAGGCGTAGATGCCGTAGAGGCCGTTGCGGGCGGAGGTCACATAGCTGACCCGGAAGCCTTGCAGCGGCGGGAACTTCGCCGGGTCCAGGCGCTCATAGCCATTGCTGCCGCGGGCCAGGCCCTGGCCGTCCTGGGACGCCATGCCGGTCACCAGCACGCCGTTGAGCAGGTGGTCGCGGACGGTGAGGTTCTCCACCGCCACGCCGGAGCCGGTCACGACGACGCCGTTGTGCCGCCTGCCCTGCCCGTCGATGATCACGCGGTTGCGGTCGGTGCCGCGCAGCACGACGCGGTCGACGGGGATCCGTACGGTCTCGTGGTAGACGCCGGGCGAGACCAGGACCAGGTCGCCGGGCCGGGCGCGTCCGACGGCCGTGCTGATCGTAGGGGCGTCCTGCGGCACCCGGATGGTCTGTGGCGTACGGGCCTTGGCTGCGTCGTCCTCCTCGTCGGACGGTGCACAACCCACCGCCGCGAGAAGCATGCCGATCAGGCAGATGAACAGGGCGATACGGCCTCGGAACACGGTTCACCTTCGACGGTTTCTGAGATGGCAGTGAGGGAGATTTGATGACAACTACTCCTCAACACTGACAAGATGGAGTAATGGATCAGTTACGTGGCGTACCGCGTAGGGGACTGCTCATGGGGGGTGCGCTGGCCGTGGCATCCTCCCTGGCGGCCTGCCAGGCCCAGGGCCCGCACCCTGAACGGAAGTCCACCGACGACGCTCCCCACCCACTGTCGTCTGTGAGTCCAACAGGATTCACACAAGCGGGAGTTGACAGACCCGGCACGCCACAGGAACACCTCGGTCTCGTGGTGCTCGACCTCGCCCCGGCACAAGGGGGCGGCGAAGTGGCCAAGGTGATCGCAGACCTGGGCCGTTCCGTGCAGCGGGTGGCCAGGGGCAGTCATCCCCGTATGGCCGGGCTGGCCCCGGGCGATACGACCGTGACGGTCGGCATCGGGCCCCGCCTCGTCTCCGGCGCGGGTCGCAAACTGCCCGGCGCCGCCCGGCTGCCCGTCTTCGCCCGCGAGAAGATCCCCGAGGCGGCCCGCGACGGCGACGTTCTGCTGCAGATCTGCGGCTCCGACCCCCTGGTGGTCAGCTGCGCGGAGGCGGCCTGCACTGCGGCGCTGACCGACGCGGGGGCGCGCGTGCGCTGGTCGCAGCAGGGATTTAGGCCCCCGGCGGGGCCGCACGCCGGGCGCAATCTCCTCGGCTTTCCCGACGGGATCATCGTACCCAAGGGGCCGGAGCAAATGCGGCGTGAGGTGTGGCTCGACGGCCCGGGGCCGGTGGCCGGTGGCACGATCGCCGTGGTGCGCCGACTGCGCATCGCCACCGACCGCTTCCTGGCCCAGCCCGTACACCGTCAGGAGGAGATCATCGGCCGGCGGCGCTCCGACGGGGCGCCGCTGAGCGGAGGCGGTCCCGAGGCCGAGGTGGACCTGGGCGCCAAGACTCCCGACGGCCGCTATCGGGTACCGCCCATGGCACACGCCCGCCGCGCCAACCCGCTCACCTCCGGCAGCGGACTGATGCTGCGCCGCGGCTACAGCTACCGCAACGGGCCGGACGACGCCGGTCTGGTCTTCATCAGCTTCCAACGCGAACTCCGTACGTTCGTCGCCACCCAGCAGCGGCTCGACGAGGGCGATGACTTGATGGCGTTCACCGCGGCCACGGCCTCTGGCACCTTCCTGGTCCTGCCGGGCTTCGATACCGAACGCACCTTGGGGGCGGGCCTGTTGGCCGGGTGAGACGTCGGCGGTGCGCCCCCTGGAGGGAGGGCGCACCGCTGCGGAACAGGTGCTCTTGCTCAGCGGGCGTAGTACATACCCGCGTCGAGGTTGTGCTTGACCGAACCCCAGTCACCGACCTGGAACACCTGGGTCTCCGCGGTGGTGTCGGAGTTCCTGTTGAACTCCACCTTGGAGTCGATCGACGAGTTCCCGCCGGGGTCGTCCTCGTACGGGTTGGTCCAGCGCAGCCTGCTGATCTGCGGGTTGGGCCGTCCGATGGGCACGTTGGTCAGGTTCGCGGTGCTTTTGTCGAACCGCAGCTTGTACTTGCCGTGCTCGGTCAGCGCGGGCACGTCGAGCGAGCTGAAGTAGTACTCGCCCTTGGCGCTGGTAGTGGTCGTGGCGAGTGTGTTGCCGTTCTCGTCCAGGAGGGTGACGGTGACGCCGGGGATCCCGGCCCATTCGTCGGGGTTCTGGGTGCCGGGCTGCGGGTCGTACCAGACGCGGTTGCCGATCTGGATCGGCGGCTCGTCGCACAGGTACTCCAGGTCGCCCAAGCCGTTGGCCTTGGCGAAGTTGCCGCTGTCCAGAGCAGTGAGGTACTGGATGCCGTAGCCTTTTTGGTCGGCGGCGCCGCTGGTGCGGTCGTGCCAGTTCACCCCTCCGGAATTGATCGCGTGCGCGGGGTCCATGTACGTACTGGCGATCTTGCCGTCATGCAGGGAGAGGGCCAGCGCACCCTGTGCCCGTTCGCCGTGGCCGGACCAGTTGTCGCCGTGGTAGAACTCGTCGGCGCCGTCGCCCGGGTTGGTCGGGCAGCCGCCGGTGCCCTCCCAGACGAACGTGCCCGCGGCGGTGCGGCACACCTTGGTGATGTCACCCGCCGAGGCAGTGGTGTCCAGGGTGGGGTGCGCCGGGTTGGGGTTGATCATTTGGTAGCCGCCCAGGTCGCCCTGACGGTCGCGGAAGCCCAGTGCCAGGTCGCCGTTGGCCTCGATGGCGATGTCGCTGAGCATCGGCTGCGGGCGGGCGGGGGTGCCGTTGACGGACGCCGGGTACTGGTTCGGGTCGTCCAACGTCCAGGGCGTCCACTTGGCGGAGATGCCCGGGGTCAGGTCACCGCGCGCCTTGTCGAGCTGCTCGTCCAGCACCGGCGCGGTGGAGAACGTCTGACTGCCGGGGTCGTACGTCCACACCACAGCCCGCAGGTCACCGGCGTTCTGGGTGGACTGCGCGGAGCACACCCCGCCGACGTACACGACACCGTCGCGCACCCCGAGGCCCATCGGCCGCCAGTCGGCAGGGCCGTTGCAGCCCGGGTTGGGGATGTTGATGCTCGACGTCGGCGCGTTCGCGGTCGCCTGGGTCGCATCGAAGGTGTAGAGCTTGCGGTCGTACATGTTGACGACGTACAGCTCGTCGCCCTTCTCGGAGAGGTCGATGTCTCCGAGGCCCTCCTTGCCGACGGCCTTGATGAAGTCGCCGTCGTAGCGGGCGGTGCTGGTGTTGTGCGGGGTGCTGCCGGCAGTCAGGGTGGCGAACGTGGTGGTGGCACCGCCGCCGCGCGGCGTTACATAGATCGCACCCTGCCCGTCCGGCCCATAGGTGGTGGCGCGCTTGGCATAGGCGCCCTGGAAGATGCGCCGCTGCTTCTTGTCGTAGGCCAGGCCGTAGGTCGCGCCTGTGTCGCCCTTGGTGTTGAGGGCGGTGGGCTGGGGCGCACCGGCGTTGCTGTTGCCGCGCCAGTTGTTCTTGAAGGTCACCAGGCCGCGCGAGGTGTCGGGCTTGAGCATGTCCTGCTGGCAGGAGGTCGTCAGGTCGGCATTGACCTGGCAGAAGTCCGCCGTGTTCCACACCCCGAACCGCACCGTCTGCGAATGCTCGGCCACGTTGACGTAGGTGACTGCGGAGGAGAGGTCCCTGCCGCCGAAGGCAGGCTGAAGATAGTCCGGAAGGCTGCTGGTCACCAGCTCCAGCCGCAACTCTCCCGTGGTCCCCGCGGTGGGCACATCGACGGTGCCGTCCGGGTTGGTGGTGACAATGAAGCTGTTGTCATCGGCATCGGTGACCCGGACCTCGATCCCGGCCACCCCTAGTTCACGGGCCGCCGTGTACCTGCCGTCGGCGTCCACGTCGCGGATGACGCTGACCGTCAGCGTGCCGGGCGCGGCGGCAACCGCCGGCGTCGGCACCATCGAGGTCAGCAGGGTCAGCGCGGCTCCCAGGCCGAACCCGGCCCGCAACGCGCCTTTCGTCGTTCTTCTCAAAAGAATCCCCTGTCGCGAATGGTGGATGGGGCGGCTTCGCTGCGGAATTCCACACGCCGCCATGTACATATGGCGGTATGTGACGAGTGGCCCGAGCACGATGTCTTCCCATTTCCCGGGACGAGAGGCCGCTCATGAATTCGAGCGGAAGGGTGCTGTCGCGCGGAAACTACACGCGGGGAAGACTCCGACCGGTCAGAAAAAACCAGGGCGCCGTATTCGGCGCACCGGCCGATCGACCTGCTCAGCATGGCCGTGGCCGTGATATACACCAGCCCCGCGCCGTCCATAAAGCAACGGACGAGGCACTTACGGTATGTTGACCGCAGCGAAATAGGATTCGCCGGTAACCCCGTGATTACGCCCTGTTCCTGGCATGGCAACAGATTGGCGGGGGCGCCGGAGCAGCGCAACCCGCCGTTGCATATCCGGCCATTTCAGATCGCCCCGGCGAAGGCCCGGCCGTGCGAACTCGAACCACCTCGACGAGCAGAATGACGCTTCCGGAAACCTGCTTCGTGGCCTGAAGTGTGACCTTGACGCCATAGGCCCCAGCAGCACGGCGGCCCCTGGCACACGCGGCGATGCCTCTACCACGCCGGAACGCGCCGCACGGACCTCCCGAGGTGCCCGTGCGCGCCCCTCCTGATCCAGCCATGGACTCGCTTCGGGTTACCATCAGAAACCGACCGCAACCAGTCCAGGCGCACCTTCCTCCAAGTGGCTCAATTCCCTACCGAGCACGCTCACTACGCCAATGCGCCCTTGCAGCCGCCCCAGGACGCTTCCCCCGCCTCTCCAGGCAATGTGAGGCACCAGGCGTGGGTGTCGTCCCCCTCGGAATGCCGGGCGAACGCCAGGAGTTCCGCCTCGGCCACTACCTGGATGAACCGCTCCAGCAGCGCAAGCCCTTCCGCACGTCGCCTTTCTGACCACTCGATCTGCTGCGGTTGCCGGGTTCGGGGTCTGCGTTCGCAGGACCCGACAGGAATCACCCAGGAACTCTGGGGCCTCATGATGCTCGGCGGCGAGCAGGGCGAGGCTTCCCGTGCCGCATCCCAGGTCGAGGACGGTGGCGGGGCCGGACGGGAGCCAGGCACGCAGCCGGGCGGCCCAGGCGGAGCGGACGGCGGGGTCGCGCAGGCCGTGGTCGGGCTCCTCGTCGAAGGTGGCGGCGGCCGCTTCCCAGTAGGCGGCGTCGGCCCTCGGCAGGGCCGATTCCCCCTGGTCGGCAGGGGGGTTGGGAGGATCGGCACAGGGCCGGGCAGCCGGGTCGGAGGGCGTCTGGGTACTCATGTGCCGATGATGGCAGCGACCACTGACAACGGCGGGCGGGCGCGTGGCCGGGGCCTGCCGGGCGGCCCGCGACGGGCGTCGGGAAGCGCGCCCCGACAGGGTGAGGGAGTACCGTTGTAGGGGCCGGTCGGATGCGACGGCGCCACCACGGAAAGAGCGTCTGCCGCATGGTGGGACCGGCATTGGACCGGTCAGATGAGTGCCTCCCAGAGCAGCCGTCTCTCCGGAGACGGGGTCTTCGACCTCACGCGGACGGCCGTGGTGATGGCCGATCGCGCAGGGGTGGCGCAGGGCTGGACCGAGGGCGCCGAGCGGCTTCTCGGCTATGCGGAGTCCGAGGCCGTCGGCAGGCGGCTGGCGGACCTTTTCGCCGGGGTGGGCGCCGGGGCGGAGCAGGACAGCAGATGGGAGACCCGGCTGGCGTCGGCGGACGGCTGGAGCGGGCTGGAAGCCGTACGGCACAAGGACGGGCACCGGCTCGACCTGGAGTTCCGCGTCCTGCCGGTGCTGGCTGCCCGAAAGGGCTTCTCGCGCCTCGTCCTCGCCGCTGAGATGACACAGACGCCCTGGTCAGGGGCGAGCCGGTCGTTCCTGGAGGGCATTCTCGGCATGTCGCCGATCGGTGTGGCCATGGTGAACGCCGATCTGCAGTTCGTCTGGCTGAACGACGCCCTGGAGCAGATGGGCGGCACCAGCCGCGAGCAGCGCCTCGGCAAGCGGCTGGGGGAGATCCAGCCGGGCCTGGCCGTGGAGGCCATCGAGGCGGAGATGCGCCGCGTGCTGAGCACCGGCATCCCCTCGGTCGGCTACGAATACCTGGGGCGCCCGCAGTCCGATCCGCAGCGGGAGCACGCCTACTCCACGTCGTTCTTCCGTCTGGAGGACGGAGCCGGTCAGGTGCTCGGCGTCTGCTACATGGTCCTCGATGTCACGGAAAGTTACCGGGCCCGACAGCGGATGGCGCTGCTGAACAAGGCCGGTGAGCGCATCGGCAGCTCGCTGGACGTCTGGCAGACCGCGCAGGAGCTCGCCGACGCGGCGGTCCCCGACCTCGCCGACTTCGTCACCGTCGATCTGCTCGACGCGCTGCTCACCGGGGAAGGCGCGGCGCCCGGCCCGCTCGATGCGGCGGACCTGCTCACCATGCGCCGGGCGGGGGCACAGTCCGTCCCCGAGGGCCGCCCCGCGGTGGTGGTCGCCGTCGGGGAGCCGGCCGCCTATCCCCCGTCGGCGCCCGTCGTGCGGAGCCTCACCGAGGGCAAGTCCACCCTGCTGCAGACCCTGGATCCCGCCGACGGTGACCGGGCGGCCGATGCCCCCGTCCGGGCGGCGCATCTGCGGGAGCTGGGCTTCCATTCGCTGATGGTGGTGCCGCTGCGGGCGCGGGGCGTCTTCCTGGGGGCGGCCGCGTTCGCCCGCCGGCGGCCCACCGGACCGTTCCAGCCCGATGACCTGGTGCTCGCCGAGGAATTCGTCACCCGCGCCGCGATCTCCATCGACAATGCCCGCCGCTACACCCGCGAGCACACCGCGGCCCTCACCCTCCAGCACAGCCTGCTGCCGCGCGATCTTCCCGAGCAGTGCGCGGTGGAGGCCGCCTACCGCTATCTGCCGGCCGACTCGCTCAGCGGGGTCGGCGGCGACTGGTTCGATGTGATCCCGCTGTCCGGGGCGCGGGTCGCGCTGGTGGTGGGCGATGTGGTCGGCCACGGCGTACACGCCGCGGCCACGATGGGACGGCTGCGCGCCGCGGTACAGGCGCTCGCCGACCTGGACCTGTCCCCGGAAGAGGTGCTGGCGCATCTGGACGACATGCTCAACCGGGTTGCCCATGACACGAACGCCGACGACGGGGTCATCGGCGCCACCTGTCTGTACGCGGTCTACGACCCCGTCAGCCGCTGCTGCACCCTGGCCCGTGCCGGTCACCCCGCACCGCTGCTCGTCACTCCCGAGGGCGCCGGCCGGCTGCTGGACCTGCCGACCGGCCCGCCGCTGGGGCTGGGCGGTATGCCCTTCGAATCCGTCGAACTGCCCTTGCCGGAAGGGAGTTTGCTGGCCCTGTACACCAACGGGCTGCTGCTGGGGAAGACCCTCGATCTCGACAGGGGGATCACCAGGCTGCGTGATGCGCTGGCCGATCCGCGGGCCCCGCTGGAGGACCTCTGCGAGACGGTGATCGGCGGTCTGCCGGGCGGGCGACCGGTCGACGATGTGGCCCTGCTGCTGGCACGCACCCAGGCCCTGCCCCGTACGCAGCTGGCGACTTGGGAGATCCCCGCCGACCCGTCCGCCGTCGGGAAGGCCCGCCGGACCGCCACCGGACAGCTGAGGGAGTGGGGCCTGGAGGGGCTCGGCTTCTCCGCCGAACTGATCGTCAGCGAACTGGTCACCAATGCCATCCGGCACGCCTCCGGACCGATCGGCCTGCGGATGATCCGGGCGCGGGAGCTGATCTGCGAGGTGTCGGACGCCAGCAGCACCTCACCGCACCTGCGCCATGCGCGGACCACCGACGAGGGAGGCCGCGGCCTGTTCCTCATCGCCCGGTACGCCCAGCGGTGGGGCACCCGCTACACCGCCCAGGGAAAAATCATCTGGGCCGAACTCCCCCTCGGCACCGCCACCGGGACCGCCCCGCCGACCGACCTCGACACCCTCCTCGAAGACCTCGACGACCAGGCTGACTTCACGGGGGCACAGGGGCGTTGAGGGCGGTCGTCGGGGGTTGCCGGGCGGCAGTTCCCGGCCGCCCCGGGCGGCAGTTCCCGGCGACCGGGCGGCAGTTCCCGGCGGGCCGGCCGGGGCGGTCATGGACCGGCGCCGGGGCGGCCCCGGCCCCGATGCCCGTTTTCTCCCCGTCGGCCTGTGCCCCCGCTTAGCGGCTCCTTAAGCCGACCATAAAGATCCTCAGGGACGGTCTTCGGGCGGCGAATTCGCTGTTCAGCGGGGCTAGCGTGGTTTTCGTCAGGCGGCGCTGCGGGCCGTCGGCGCCGCTCACCGGGGGACGGCGCCGCGGTCTGCGATCCGACCCCCCACCTCTGTGCTGCCTGGTGCCCCGCTCGATGCAACTGATGAAGGAGACCCCCACGATGACCGCTCGTCGTAAGGCCACCGGGATCGCGCTGGCCGGGATCGGCCCGCTCGTGCTCACCGTGCTCACCGCGAGCCCGGCCGCCGCGCACGGTTCGATGACGGACCCGGTCAGCCGGGTCTCGGCCTGCTTCGCGGAGGGGCCGGAGAACCCGAAGTCCGCGGCGTGCAAGGCGGCCGTGCAGACCGGCGGCACCCAGGCGCTCTACGACTGGAACGGCGTACGGGACGGCAATGCGGGCGGCCGGTCCAGGACCCGCATTCCGGACGGCAAGCTGTGCAGTGCCAACAACCCCGAGTACAAGGGTCTGGACCTGCCCCGCGCCGACTGGCCCTCGTCCAGGATGCAGGCCGGCAGCCACACCTTCCACTACAAGGCCACCGCGCCCCACAGGGGTTCCTTCGAGCTGTACCTCACCAAGAGCAGCTATGACCCGGCCAGGCCGCTGAAGTGGTCCGACCTGGAGTCGAAGCCGTTCGCGAAGGTCACCGACCCGAAGCTGGCCAACGGGGAGTACATCTTCGACGGCAAGGTGCCGGCGCGGTCCGGGCGCCAGCTGATCTACAGCATCTGGCAGCGGTCGGACAGCCCGGAGGCGTTCTACACCTGCTCGGACGTCGTCTTCGGGAAGGACAGCGGCGGGAGCGCGGCGAAGCCGGCGCCCACCGCCTCGGCGCCGACCGCCACCCAGGTCGCGGCGGGCGCGGGCAGGTCGTCGATGGACATGAGCAGCCACCAGGGCCACGAGGGGAGCGGGACGGGCACCCACACCGATGCGGTGACGGCGGCGGACGCCGATTCCCCTGCGGCGGACGGCAGTTCACAGCCCCAGGGCAACGCCACCCGGGCTCAGGGCAACGCCCCCCGGGCTCAGGGCGGCGGCACGCCGGTCGGCGGGCAGCGGCTGGCGGAGACCGGTGGTGACAGCTCCACCGCCCCGCTGGCCATCGGCGGCGCCGCCGTCCTGGCCATGGGCACCGCGGTGCTGTTCGCCACCACCCGCCGCAAGGCCGCCCGGCACCACGGCTGAGCCCTCCGTCCCGGCCGTCCGGCACCTCGGCTGAGCCCTCCGCCCCGGCCGTCCGGACAGCGGCGCCGCCCCCGGCCTTCCTCCCGGGGGC
>NZ_JBSHBP010000016.1:0-326 GCF_053612065.1 Streptomyces sp. NPDC054765
ACGGCGTCGGGTCCCCGGGCGGGGGTTCACGCCGCGGGGGTTTGTCTGTGGGGGGCGCGCGCATATCACCCCCCCCACCTACCCGACTGAAGGGGGCCGGGTGCGGGCTCAACGAGTGCCGCCAGCACGCCGGCTGGTCAGGGTGCCGACGGATTCAGCGCTCTGAAGACATAGCCACCGACATCCTCAGGCTCCAAGACCCGGAAGCTACGGCCCGGCTCCTGGACCGGGGAGTCCGGGTCAAGGTCGAGGAAACTCTCCCCAGGGGCGTGCGACCAGGAACCCTCAGACCCCGAGCCCCGCACACCACCACCCGACTCCCCCAC
>NZ_JBSHBP010000016.1:424-139718 GCF_053612065.1 Streptomyces sp. NPDC054765
ACCGACGACACCGGGTCAAGGTCGAGGAAACTCTCCCCAGGAGCATGCGACCAAGAACCCTCAGACCCCAAACCCCCCACACCACCACCCGACTCCCCCACCGACGACACCGGGTCAAGATCGAGGAAACTCTCCCCAGGAGCATGCGACCAAGAACCCTCAGACCCCAAACCCCCCACACCACCACCCGACTCCTGGCCTTCTGTGGGCGTCGGGATGGCAGGGGCCGGTTTGCTGCTGGGGTTCTTGTTGAGGCCCGCGAGGTGGTGGTCAATGAGTTCCTCGAGGTGCTCGGCCGGTGAGAGAGCGAAGCGGCCTGCGGGGTTCTGGGCGGTGTGCCTGGCGCCCCAGACTGCGTTGTAGGAGCCGTTGGCCGCGCCGGCGACCCAGTCGCCGGACAGACCGTAGACACTGTCCTGTGCTGCGGCTTCCGCCATCCCTGTCAGCGCGCCGAAGCCCGCGTGAAAGCTCACCACGGTGCCACATTTCGCCAGTGACTGTGCCTTGTTCGGCAGTTTGCTGAAGAACGGCTTCTTGGCGAGGTTCTTGAAGCCGGCCATGGCCGCACCGCCCACCAGTCCCATGCCGAAGCCGACGGGAGCGCCGACCGCGCCGTTGACAGCGGCGACGCCCAGTTCGTTCCCGTCAAGAGAGCGCCGGTGGCCCTCGCCGAGTTCGATGATCTGGGCAAGCAACGCCATGCCGACCATGGCGACCACGGATTCGGCCAGGCGCGTCAGCATGTGTGTGACGGCCTGCCGTACGAAGGCCAGACACAGCACCCTTGTGGCGACGATATCCCCGGCGGCCTTGGCCGCTCCGCCGAACATCCACAGTGCCGAGTCGATGATGAGCTGCAGGAACAGCACCGCCAGGGCGCCGATGATCTCGATGCGCAGCGTCTCGATCTGCAGGGCCTCCTCCTCCAGCGCCTCCGCTGCGGACTCGGCGGCTTCGATGAGGACGGGCAGCACCGCATCGGACTCTCCCACACCCCGGCCGCCGACGAGCCGAGCCAGGAATGCGTCGGCCGCGTCCTCGCCGGCGCCGGACAGCGCCTTGGCTGCCAGTGATCTGACGGTCTCGACCCGCTCGACGATGGGCCTGAGCGAGTGCGCCGTCTCCCGCCAGGCCGCCGCTTCAGCCCGTAGCGCCGTCTCGTCACCCGTCGGCCAGCGGTTTCCGGTAGTGATGAGCAGCAGGTTCTGCAACTCAGGCGGAACGTTATGCGCGTCTACCATGCGAAGCAGCCCATCCTCAGACCCGGGTGTGTTCGGCTCGGACCCGCGCATCGGCGATCGCGGCCTCGGCGGCCTGCTGAGCGCCGTGGAAGTCGGTGTTCATGGCACTGAGGTTGTCGGCGATGTTCCGGAGCACCTGCGGCAGCCCTTCTACGGCCTGGACGAGCGCGTTGCGGGGTTCGGCAAAGACACTGCCGAACGCCTGCCCAAGGGCCGGATCGTCGCCCCAGGGGGCCGCTCCGGAGCGCTGGACCGCACTCGCCATACTCTCCGCGACGCTGCCGGCGGCATCGGCGGCCTCCTCGGCCTCTGCGATCGCCTGCTCCAGTGCCTCGAAGTCGACGGCGAGGACGCCACTGCCGGAGAGGCCGCCGCCGGGCATGCCGGGAGGGTGCAGTTCCGGTTGAGGCGCCGACACCGGCACATTGCGATAACCATCAGGCGGAGACGGGACCGCGACGCCCCCATTTACCGGCGGCGGTGAACCAGACATACCCCATCCCCTTACTGATCACCTACAGGTTCCGCCGAACGGAACGCGGCCTGACGAACGGTCAACCGACCTGTTCACGCGCGACTCCTGGCACGGCCTGACCACAACATCACCACCGCAGGGCTCCCGGACCCCGACATGACGAACCCCTGATGCGCGCAGGCCGTCCCCTGACGCGAAAATAACGGCGACGTCGGACCGGCCGGCTCCGGAAGATCCAGCGGCCGGCGGCACCCCGGGACCGCATCACGGTGGAGACCAGGATCCGCACCCTGTCCTGGCTGATGGCCCGCAAAATGAAGCAGGGGCCGCCATGCCGGGGCCCCGCTCCACCCTGTCCAGGGCGAGTTCGCCCGTGCTGTGTCTGCTCTGTGCGCCGAGTACGGCCGCGACGCGGGAGTGCCGGACGGGGCGAACGGGTCGCGGGCGACAGCCGTCCGGGTCAGCGGGACGCCGTCGACAGGGTTGGGTGCCGGGTGGCCGAGCGTTCCCCACAGGTCACTTCACTGCCCGCCTCTGCCTGCCGTCGTCCGCCGGGTGCCCCGTCCAGGACGGGGCACCCGCAAGTTGCGTGTTTCGCGCAATCCGAGGCCGGCAGTCAAGGCGGCGGTGGTCGCCATCGCGTCGTGATCTCCGCGGTCAGGCGAGCCGCGGTCAGGCGAGAATCTTCGCCTTGGCCTTTTGGAACTCCTCTTCCGTGATATCGCCGTGGTTCTTCAGCTCGGCGAGCTTCGCCAGGGAATCCGCATGCCGGCCCGTGTCGTCACCGGGCGGGACGGTTTCCCGCAGGTAGGCCTGCAGCTGTTTCTGCTGGCGTTCGGCCTGCGCGACCTCCCGTTCACTCATCCCGTGGCCACGCGCGATGACGTAGATGAAGACACCCAGGAAGGGCAGCACGATCACCAGGATCAGCCATCCCGTCCTGGCCCAGTTGTTGAGGTCCCGGCTGCGGAAGATGTCGCCGATGATCCTGAACAGCAGGATCAGCCACAGGACCCACAAGAAGATCAGGCACATGGTCCAGAATGCGTTGAGCAGCGGGTAATCCATCTCGGCCTCCTCATGGCGCTCGGGGCCCCCAAGCTCATCCGTCCCTCGGCTCAAGCATCCCCGTCGTCGGCCTCCGCCGCGACCAGATCGATGTCGGAGAGCGTCTGCTCAGTCCAGATGACCTTGCCGCTGGTGGTGTAGCGGGTCCCCCAGCGTTCGGCCAACTGGGCGACGAGGAAGAGGCCGCGGCCGCCCTCGTCCGTCGTGGCGGCCTGCCGCAGATGCGGGGAGGTGCTGCTGCGGTCGGAGACCTCGCAGATCAGGGACGCGTCGCGGATCAGCCGTACGCGGATGGGGCCGGCGGCGTACCGGATGGAGTTGGTGACGAGCTCGCTGAGGATCAGCTCGGCGGTGAACGCCTCGTCCGCCAGGCCCCATTCGATCAGCTTGCGGACCGCGGCGGCCCGTACCTGGCCCACGGCCGAGGGGTCCGGCGGCACCTCCCAGTCGGCGACGTGCGCGGTGTCCAGCACCCGGGTGCGGGCCACGAGCAGCGCGATGTCATCGCTGGGCCGCTCCGGCAGCAGCGCGCCGAGCACGGCCTCGCAGGTCTCGTCCGGGGTCCGGCCGGGGTGGTCGGCCAGCGTGCGGCTGAGCAGTCCCATGCCCTCGTCGAGGTCCCGGTTGCGGTCCTCGACGAGCCCGTCGGTGAAGAGCACCAGGCGGCTCTCCTCGGGCAATTGCCGCTGCCAGGTCTCGAAGGGCAGTCCGCCGAGCCCGAGGGGCGGGCCGCCGGGGACATCGGCGATCTCGGCGGTGCCGTCCGGCAGCAGCAGCATCGGCTGGACGTGCCCGGCGCGCGCCATGGTGCAGTTCCCGGACGCCGGGTCGTAGATCGCGTAGAGGCAGGTGGCTCCGGTGACCGAGCCCCCGGCCTCCTCGGCACCCTCGTCCTGGTCGATACGGGTGACGAGTTCGTCGAGGTGCCAGAGGATCTCGTCGGGCGGCAGGTCCAGATTGGCGAAGTTGTGGACGGCGGTGCGCAGCCGGCCCATGGTGGCCGCGGCGTGCAGTCCGTGGCCCACGACGTCGCCGACGACGAGCGCCACCCGGGCGCCGGGCAGCGGGATGATGTCGAACCAGTCACCGCCGACGCCGCCGAGCCCGCCGCGCCCGGCCTGAGCGGGCAGATAGCGGTAGGCCGCCTCGACGGCGTTCTGTTCCGGCAGGCCGCGCGGCAGCAGACTGCGCTGCAGGGTGACGGCCATGGTGTGCTCGCGGGTGTAACGGCGGGCGTTGTCGATGCTCACCGCGGCGCGGGCGACCAGTTCCTCGGCGAGGGAGAGTTCCTCGTCCTCGAACGGCTCCGGTTTGTCCGAGCGCCAGAAGATCGCCACGCCCAGGATGACACCGCGGGCCCGCAGCGGCACCGCGATCCTCGAATGGATACCGTGCGCGACGATCTTCCTGGCCCGGCCGGGACTTTGCAGATGCCAGCCGGAGAACGCCGCCAGATCGGCTTCCAGGGCCGCCTTGCCACTGGTGAGGCCGGCGGCGAGGGCGGTGGCCGGCTCGAAGCGGATCAGCTTGCCGACGGGGTAGAGGCCGCTCTCCGCCGGGGCGCCGCTGGTGGCCGTCCGCCGCATCTCGATGGCCGTGCCGGTGGGGGCCGTCGGCTCCTCGCCGATGAGCACGTCCTCGTCCAGGTCGACGGTGACGATATCGGCGAACCGGGTCGCGCCGAACTCCGCGAGTTCCTCGCAGGTGCGCACCACGTCGAGAGTGGTGCCGATCTCCGTGCCGGCGTCGTAGAGCAGCTTCAGGCGGCCGCGGGCCACATCGGCCCGGCCGGTGAGTGCCCGGAGCTCGGTGGTGTCCCGTAGCGTCGTGACGCTGCCGGGCGGGCCGCCCGCCTGGTCCGTGGAGCGCTGGTTGATGGCCAGCAGTCGTTCGCCGACCGGGTGGACCTCGTCGGTGACGACCCGGCCGGAGGCCAGCAGGTCGGCGGTGGCGGGGTCGAGTCCGAGATCGGCGACGGGGCGGCCCTCGACGTCCGTCGGCAGGTCGAGCAGCCTGCGTGCCTCGTCGTTGGCGAGCAGCAGACAGCCGCCGCCGCCCACGATGATCACGCCTTCGCGTACGGCGTGCAGAACCGCGTCGTGGTGCTCGTACATCCGGGTCATCTCGGCGGGGCCGAGGCCGTGGGTCTGGCGCCGCAGGCGCCGGCTCACCAGCGCGGTACCGCTGGTGGTGAGGAGAAGGACACCCGCGGCGGCGCCGAACAGCAGCGGGAACTGGTCGTCGACGACACCGCTCACCCGGTTGACGGTGATACCGGCCGAGACCAGCCCGATGATCTTGCCCTTGTCCTTGCCGCTGTGGCTGTAGACCGGCACTACGGCCTGGACGAGGGGCCCGATGGTGCCGGTGATCCGCTCGGTGACCACCCCGCCGGACAGCGCCGGCTGCAGGGTGCCGACGAATTTCTTGCCGATGCGGTTGGGGATCGGATGGGTGTAGCGGATGCCCTTGGTGTTCATCACGACGATGAAGTCGACCTCGGAGCTCTTGCGGGCGGCCTCTGTCCGCGGCTGCAGCACCAGGGTCGGGTTGGCGCTCTTGAGTGCTGCGTCGATGCCCGGCGCATTGGCGAAGGCTTCAGCCACGGCGACGGATCTGTTGCGCGCCTCGCGGTCCCCGTCGGCCCTGGACTGCAGCACAAGCGCCGCGATGGCGGCGGCGACGAGCAACACCACGATCGCCACCTGCAGGAGAAAGACCTGACCTGCGACAGTTCGCATCCTGAGAACCGAACGCGGGCGGCCGTAGCGTCCGGCCATGTCCTCTTTCTACACCTCCCGCATACGGTGGGCGAGCCGCGCGATGCGGAGCGCAGCAGCGGTCAGGGCCCGCGCTGCGCCGGGCGGCCTCACGGGCTGTCCGAGGATGGTCCCGTGATCCGGGGCGGGGCGCCAGAGGGCGGGAAGACCCCCGGGTAGGTTTTACAGCTACGCATATGCGAACCTCTTTAACGAAGGGGACATACGCGGCAGATGCGTCACGTCACGTCACGTCACCGGAACAAATCGCCCGGACCCGCGATGGTTCATGTAACTCTTCCCACAGGCCCGGCAGCTTGCCGGACGGGTGTCTGCCGGTCGGGTGAGTCCGGCGCCGGCGCAACATGCCTGGTCAACCCGGTTCGCCGGGCAAACCGAGCCGGCCGGGCGGCGGCGCCGGGGGGCCCTGTGCCGTCATCCGGCCCGGCGGGACGGTATGAGACGTTCGTGGGCATGCATGTTCCCGAGGAGATCCGTGCCGAGGCGGCCGCACTCATCGACCACCACGCGCTCGGACTGTGGAAGCCCCACGAGGCCGACCGGCGAGCCGCCGTGGCGTTGTACCGCTTCCTCGAAACCGGTCAGCCGCTCACGGGCGGGAAGATCCGGTCCGTCCTGGTACACGCAGAGCCTGCGGCCGACGTGACCGAGCGGCTGCTGAAGCTGCTGCAGGGGACTGCCGGGCTGCTCGACGACGCCGCGGTGGCCGAGGCCCCCGCCGGACGGGACGCCGTCGACCACGTATGCCTTCTGCTGGACGCGCTCGCGCTCTCCCGGCTCACCGGCCGGTAAGGAGAAGACCCGCCCGGGGACGGCCCCGGGCGGGCGGTTCCGGGCCGCCGGGGCCCTACGCAGGCAGCGAGGCCGCGGACGGCGCCTCGACGGGAGCCTGCTCGTCCTCGGGGACCGAGATCACCCAGTGCGTCTCCTGGCGCGGGCGCAGGTAGCACGCCCAGTACAGCGCGGCGACGGCCACGATGCCGCCGGTGATGACCAGACTCTTCGTGCTCTGCTGGTAGAGCACCCACGCCAGCACCACGATCAGCAGCGCCGGGACCGCCGGCCACAGCGGCATCCGCCAGGCCGGCCGGTGCTTGTGCTCACCGCGGCGCGAGACCAGGGCACCCAGGGCGACGAAGACGTACAGCGCGGCGACGGCCACGCCGGTGACCTCGCTCAGGGTGTCGAGGTTGACGAAGCACAGGGCCGCCCCGGGGACACCCACCGCGAGAGTGGCCGCCCAGGGGGAGCCGAAGCGCCGGCCGACGTGCGAGAAGACGCGGTTGACGGGCGTCGGCCAGGCCGCGTCGCGGGCCGAGGAGAAGACCACCCGGGAGTTCTGGATCACCATCACGATCGCCGCGTTGATGATCGCCAGGGCGATGCACAGGCTGACGAAGGTGCCGACGCCCGAGTTGCTCCAGGTCTGCACCATTCCGGCGACGTCACCGGCGCCGAGAGTCTTCAGGTCGGGGGCCCCGAGGGTGATCGCGACCACCGGGATCAGGACGACGGCCGCACCGATCCCGAGGGTCCACAGCACGGTGCGCGAGACATTGCGGCGGGGGTTCTCCATCTCCTCGGCGAGGTACACGGCGGTGGAGAAGCCCTGCAGGATGAAGAGCGCGGTGGCCAGCCCGGTCACGATGAGGCCGGCGGTGACGGCCGTGCTGTGCCCGTGTCCGGCGTCGATCACGGGGTGCACCAGCACGGAGGCCGACCGGTGGGTGTGGGTGAAGCCGAGGAAGGCGACGACCGCGCAGGCGACGACCTCCAGCACCAGGAAGATGCCGGTGATCCAGGCGTTGGCGCGCAGATCGAGCAGGCCCATGGCGGTGGCCAGCAGCATCACGGCGGCGGCGGTGTACTGCGGATCGAGACGGACGATCGGTGCCAGATAGTCGGCGGTGCCCAGGGCGATGATGGGCGGCACGATCATGACGACGATCAGCGAGAGTATGAAAACCAGCCACCCGGCGAGGCGGCCCATGAGCGTGCCGACCATGGCGTACTCGCCGCCGGAGCTCGGGATCAGTGTGCCGAGTTCGGAGTAGGTGAAGGCCACCCCGATACACAGCAGGGCCGCGACGGCGATGGTCAGTGCGGTGCCCGTGCCCAGGGTGGCGAACGAGTCCGGCACGATCACGAAGAGCGAGGATGCCGGGGTCAGACAGGACAGCGTGAGCAGGGTTCCGCCGACCACACCGATCGACCGGGTGAGCTTGGGGGTGATGGAGGCATCCCCTTCCGTCGCACTACGGGTGTCCCGCTCCGGAGCTGCGGAGGCAACAGGCGTGTAGGGCATATCGGTATCCGTATCCCATCGGTGCTGGCGGCAGGAGGGGGCGGCGCCTGAGGAGGATCGCCGCAAAGCGGCCCGAACCCGGATATCCCGCAGGTCTCGCTTTGGTGACCGAATACAACCCCTGCCGACGGCTCACGTCAAGGTCTCGTTAAGCTCCCTGGGCAACGAAATCCGTAGCCTTCAGAGACCCTTGGAACGCTTATCCATGACCTCGTCGCGGAAAACAAGCGGATTCCGCGGCCGGAGGGGCTCTGTCGAGTCCCGCCGGAACACCGCCGAATCCGTCGCGGGTCCGCTGAATCCGATGGGTCACCGGATCCGTTGCGGTCCGCCGGAACCGCCGTCCCGCCCACTCAGTCCTGGTGCACATGCACACGGGCGATGAGCAGCGCCACGTCGTCGTGGTCGTGCTCGTCGCGCAGCGCGCCGAGCAGACGGTCGCAGAGGCCCTCCAGATCCTGCTCGGCCTCCGCCAGCAGCTCCAGCAGGGTGTCCAGGCGGGCGTCTATGGGCTGGTCCCGGGTTTCGATCAGCCCGTCGGTGTAGAGCACCAGCAGGTCACCGTCGCGGAGCGGCACCGTGGTCTGTTCGAAGGGCACGCCCCCGACCCCGAGCGGTGCGCCGGTGGGCAGATCGAGCAGCTCGGGCGGCCGGTCCGGGCGGACCACGATGGGGGGCAGATGCCCGGCGATGGCTATCTGGCACAGGGCGCGGTGCGGGTCGTACACGGCGTACAGACAGGTGGCGAAGGCCGGATCGAGTCCGACGGCGATGTGGTCGAGATGGCGGAGCACCTCGGCCGGATCGAGGTCGAGGTCGGCCAGCGCACGGGTGGTGGTGCGCAGTTGGCCCATGGTGGCGGCGGCGTTGATACCGCTGCCCATGACGTCGCCGACCACCAGCGCGGTCTTGTCGCCGGCCACGGGGATGGCGTCGAACCAGTCGCCGCCGACCTCGCTGGCCGCCTGCGCCGGCTGGTAGCGGTAGGCGATCTCCATGGCCGTGGGCTGCGGCGGCCGGTGGTTCATCAGATGGCGCTGGAGGGTGAGCGCGGTGCGGCGTTCACTCTGGTAGGAACGGGCGTTGTCGATGCAGACGGCCGCCCTGGCGGCCAGCTCGACCGCCAGCACCGCATCGTCCTCGTCGAACGGCTCCGGGTTGCGGACGCGGTACAGCGACAGCGCGCCGAGGACCTCACCCCGGGCGATCAGCGGTACGGCCAGGTAGGAGTGCAGCCCGGCCTTTCCCAGGAGGGCGGCGCCCTGCGGGCCCGCGGCGATGTGCGGCAGATCCTCCGGTCCCACATGGGCGATCCGTACCGGACGGGCCTCGGTCACACAGCGGGTGATCAGCCGGTCGGCTTCGTAGGAGGCGATCTGTCCGGTGGGGTCGGCGGCGCGCACGGCCTCGGTGGAGTATGCGGCGGAGACGGCGAGCGCCCGGAAGCGGGCCGGGCCGCCACGGGACAGCGCGGTCGGCCGCCGGCCGTCGAGTATGGCGTCCAGGACATCGACCGCGGCCAGGTCCGCCAGCTCGGGCACGATGACGTCGGCCAGTTCATGAGCGGTCTGGTCGACGTCGAGGGTGGTGCCGACCGTGGCGGAGGCATCGGCGATGACGGCCAGCCGCCTGCGGGCGCGGGCGGCCTCGGTGGCGGCGCGGTGCTGCTCGGTGACGTCCACGACCGACGTGGCCAGCCCCAGCACCCGGCCGTGGGCGTCCTCCAGCCGGTAGTACGACACCGACCAGGCCCGGTCGGCGTGCGGATCGGAGGCGCTGCGGCCGACGGTGAACTGGTCGAGCAGCGGTGTCCCGGTGTCGAGGACCCGGCGCATGCTGGACGCGATGACGCTGGTGTCCAGGAAGGACAGCGCCTCCCGGACGTCGCGGCCCAGGTGCTGGTCGGCGGGCAGTTCGTTGATGCGTTCCAGGGCCGGATTGACCATGACGAAGCGCAGCGCGGTGTCCAGGACCGCCAGGCCGATCGGCGACTGTGCGACCAGGCGTACGGACAGTGCCAGATCCCGCTCGACCCGCCGCAGCACGGCCTGGTCGGTGGCGATCCCCAGGGCGTAGGACTCGCCGCGCTCGTCCAGCAGCCGCATATTGCGGAATTCGACGAGCCGGGTACTGCCGTCCTTGTGCTGGACCGGGAAGACCCCTGCCCAGCTCTCACCGCCCGCCATGACCTGGGAGAAGAGACTCAGCACCAGATCGAGGTGGTCCGGTCCGACCAGCAGCTGCGCCGCGGGCCGGCCGAGTGCCTCCTGCGCGCTCCAGCCGAAGAGCTGCTCGGCCTGCGGACTCCACAAGGTGATCCGCCCGTCCGCGTCCAGCATCACGGCAGCCACGCCCAGCACATCCAGCAGGCCGCCGGGCTGCCCGGGTGTGGCCCCGACCGGGGCGGCACCTTCGGGGAACGCGTCGGTCGCACCCATCCAGGCACTCCTTCCGCCGGTCACCGCAGACCGACAGCCGTGGCGCTCTCCGTACATCGGCCGATTCTCGCTGCGCTTCCGTTGCTCTCCATCATCTCTCGACACGGGACGGACCCGCAGGGAGAGCGAGTTCCGCAGGGCACCGGCGCCCCGTGCGCGAGCGAGCATTATCCGTCGCCGTTCCCGGGCCGGCGACCGCGTTGACGATATTCGGGGTGATGATTCCGGACGTGGTTACGGGACGGGGATGCCGGGCGGTGGCCTGACGCCGCAAGGCCGATGACCCTGTGTGGCCTCCGGGCGGCCTCCTGCGTCACCCTTCGACTTGGAGAGTTGATCTACAGCGGCTACCCTGACATTGGTTGCCTCTAGCAACTAAATATCTGTACACCGCACCGGCGTGCCCGACTGCGCCCGCCGGCGTCAGGAGGAAGCCTCACATCATGTCCATCGCCGCCCGGACATTCCGCACCTACGTGGAGGAGAACCTCGATGCGCTTAGCACCGACCCGACCCGTGAAGCCCTGGTCCACGAAGGGCGCCGCATCACCGCAGGCGAGTTCCGCGCCCTGGTCCACCGCATGGCGCGGGCCCTGCAGGCGCGCGGCGTCGACCGCGGAGCCACCGTCACCCTGCTGAGCGGCAACCTCCCGGAGATCATCGCCGCCCGCTACGCGGCCAATCTGATCGGCGCCCGGGTCAACCATCTCTACAACAAGCTGTCCGCCGAGTCGCAGGCCGACATCGTCCGCGATGTCGAGACCCGTGCCCTGATCGTCGACCCCCGCCATGCCGAACGAGCCGCCGAAGTAACCGAGCTGGCGCCGGTCCCGGAGGTTTTCGTACTCGGCCCCGCCAAGGTGGGCACGGATCTGCTGGAGCTGGCCGCCGGACAGTCCGACGAACCGTTCGCGAGCCTGGCCCGGCCCGACGATGTGTGCACCATCCGCCACACCGGTGGCACCACCGGCCACCCGAAGGGCATCTGCACCACCTTCGACCAGGCACGCTGGTTCCACGGAGTGCTGGAGCAGGAGCCGGAGTCCGGGCGCCGGCAACTGGTCTGCACCACCCTCGCGCACGCCGCGGGCCTGATGGCCGACAGCACCCTGCACTCGGGCGGCACCGTCGTCCTGCTCGACGACTTCGACCCGGGCGCCGCGCTGGCCGCCATCGAACGCGAGCGCATCACCGATGTGTTCCTGATGCCGCCGATGCTGTACCAGCTGATGGACCACCCCGACGCCCGGCGCACCGACACCTCCAGCCTGCGGATGCTGACCTACGGCGGCTGCCAGGCGTCCCCGGCCCGGATAGCCGACGCGGTACGGGCGTTCGGCCCGGTGCTGATGCAGGGCTACGGGCAGAACGAGGCGGGTGGCATCAGCATGCTCAGCCAGGAGGACCACGATCTGCAGCGCCCCGAGCGGCTGCGCTCCGCGGGGAAGGTACTGCCCGGTGTGGAGGTGGCGATCCGCGACGAGTCGGGCCGTGATCTGCCGGCCGGCGAGCACGGCGAGGTCTGCGTCCGCTCCGCCATGATCATGAAGGAGTACTGGAAGCAGCCCGAGCTGACCGCGGAGGTACTGCGGGACGGCTGGCTGCACACGGGGGACATCGGATTCCTCGACGACGAGGGCTACTTGACGATCGTCGACCGGATCAAGGACATGATCGTCGTGGTCGGCGGCCACGTGTACACCACGGAACTGGAGGATCTGCTGAACTCGCACCCGCAGGTACTGCAGAGCGCCGTTTTCGGTGTCCGTGACGCCGACCGCATGGAGCGGGTGCACGCCATGGTGGTGCGGGTGCCCGGCAGCACCGTCGACGAGCAGCAGCTGTGCGAGATGGTCTGCTCGGAGCGGGGCGCGATGTACGAACCGGCCCGGGTCACCTTTGCCGAGGCGCTGCCGCTGACCGATGCCGGAAAGCCCGACAAGAAGGAGCTGCGCCGGCGGGCCGAGCAGGAGGCCGGCACCGTGGGCTGACAGCGACGAGCCGCCGCAGCTCAAGGGCTGCGGCGGCCTGTCCGGCTACTGGCGTCAGAGGATGCCCAGCAGGCCGAAGCCGCCGAGGCCGCCGAAGCCCCCGAGGCCGCCGAAGCCGCCGAAGCGGCCGAAGCCGCCGAAGCGGCCGTTGTCGAAGCGGTCGAAGCGGTCGAAGCGTTCGAAACGGTCGAAGCCGCGGTGGTGGTGGCAGTGGTGCCTGTGGTGCCTGTGGTGGTCACCCTGGGACGGCGCGGCCGAAGCCATGCCGGCGAGCGGGACGACGGCGGCTGCGGCGATCGCCGCGGCGGCCACGGAGCGGCCTATGAACTTGCGCATTGCGTTTCTCCTGTTTGGCAGGAAATCTGACATTCGATGAGTACCGCGCTCCGCCGGAAACCCTGCAGGCACGACGAACAGCCACTCCAACGGCCCCAAGAATTGCTCCACCAGGGGTAATGAAACGGCAAAGCGACCTGGTGGCCGGCGCGGTCAGAGCCGGATGATGACGAGGGCCGCATCGTCGGTGGCGCCGCCGGGCGGCAGCAGATCCGCCAGCAGCGCGTCGGCGAGCGTCTCGACGCCGGCGCCCCGGTGCCGGGTCAGCGCCTCGGCCAGCCGCGCCAGACCGACGTCGATGTCCTCGTGGCGGCGCTCGATCAGCCCGTCGGTGTACAGGACCAGCACGGCATCGTCGGTGAAGGCGACGTGCGCCTCCGGGCGGTCCACATGCTCGGGCCGCGCCCCCAACGGCGGGTCGGTCGCCCCGTCCAGCAGTTCCACCGTGCCGTCCGGGTGCAGCAGGGCCGGCGGTGGATGGCCGGCGCTGCTGTAGGAGACGGTGTGCGTGGTCCAGTCGATGACGGCCTGCACCGCGGTGGTGGATTCCGCGCCGTCCACCGAGCGGGCGTAGATGCCCAGCACCTCCAGCGCCCTGGCGGGCCCGCCGGCGACCCGGATGGCGGCGCTCAGCGCGCTGCGGAGCTGACCCATCACACACGCCGCGGCCAGGCCGTGGCCGACGACATCGCCGACGGCCACCGCCATCCGGTCCCCGGACAGATCGACCAGGTCGTACCAGTCGCCGCAGACGTTGAGCGCGCCGACCGCGGGCCGGTAGCGCACCGCGGCCCGGTGATGCCCCACGGGCTGCGGCGCGGGCAGCATCGCCTCCTGGAGGGCCAGCACCACCTCGCGCTCGCGGACCTGGGTCTGGCGCAGCAGGTCGTTGACCTCCTGGAGATCCTGGGCACGGGTGAAGAGCTCGGCCTCCATCCGCGTCCGGTCGCCGCCGGGTTCCCTGGCACCGGCCCGGACGATCTCGGTGACCTCCTCGACCCGGTGCACGATCAGCCGCACCCGCCCGTCGGCGTCGAGCACGGGCGCATTGACCGGGCTCCAGTAGCGCTCCTCGAACACGCCCGGCCGGTCCTGCGCCTCCACGTCGTAGCGCTGCAGCGCCATGGTGTCGCTCGCGCCGGTGGCCACCACGCGTTCCAGGGACGCCCGGAGATTGCGCACACCGGTTGCGTCGGGGGCGTCGGGATTGTCGGGGAAGACCTCGAAGAGCGGGCGGCCGATCAGTTGGTGGCGCTCGCGCCCGGCCTGCCGCAGCAGGGCCTCGTTGACGTCGGCGATCACCAACTCCGGCGTGAGCAGCAGCACTCCGCTCGGCAGCGCCTGGAAGACCGCCGCATGGTCGATCGGGAAGGCGCTCATGTGCGGCCTGCATCCGGCGAGGACACCCGGGCTCCCGGATGCGGCGGTGCGCAGGGGGACACCGCTGCGGGCGCGGCGTCCCGCTGCGCGTCCGATGCGTGCTGAGGGTCCGCCTCCGGTGCGTTCCTGTCGTGCGCCACGTGCGGAATGTTCCCGTCCGACCCGGGAACGCGCACGCCGGGTACGGGGGTGGGGCGGCCCGCCGGGCCAGGAACGGCGAGGCCGGTCACGTCCTACGGCGGCGGCAGCGGATACCCCCGTTCGAGGGGCAGCCCTCCCCCGCGGTGGGCGGTGGGCGGTGGGCACACCGGACCTCCCGGCGGTCGGCCGCCGCATGGACCGCACCACACCGTCGGGGTCTCCCGCGCTCAGCGCTTACGGGCCCGGCTCGGCTGGACCCTGGACGGCTCCCCCGGCATCTTGGGGTGGTCGGGCGGATAGGGCATGTCGCCCAGCCCTTCGTCGGCCTCCTGACGGTCCGCGAGCTCCAGAACGGATTCCAGCCCGAAGGCATGGTCCGTCATGTCCGCGTGCACATCGCCGAGTTCGGCGAACCGCGGGGGGACCGTCCGCAGGTCGAAGTCCTCGGGCGCCGCGTCCGGCAGCTCGTCCCAGCGCAGCGGAGTGGAGACGGTGGCCCGGGGCCGGGCGCGCAGCGAGTAGGCGGAGGCGATGGTCCGGTCCCGGGCCATCTGGTTGTAGTCGACGAAGACCTTCGCGCCGCGTTCTTCCTTCCACCAGGCCGAAGTCACCAGCTCCGGCATCCGGCGTTCCAGCGCTCGGGCCAGGGTGATCGCGGCCCGTCTGACCTCGGTGAACGTCCAGTGGGGCCGGATCGGCACATAGACGTGCACCCCCCGGCCGCCGGACGTCTTGGGCCAGCCGCGCAGCCCGTGCTCCGCCAGCAGCTCGCGCAGGAGGCGGGCGACCCGGACGGCGTCCGCGAAGTCGGTGCCGGGCTGCGGATCGAGGTCGATCCGCAGTTCGTCGGGGTGCTCGGTGTCACCGCGGCGGACGGGCCACGGATGGAACGTCAGACACCCCAGGTTGGCCGCCCAGAGGACTGCCGCGGGCTCGGTGGGACACATCTCGTCGGCGAACCGTCCGCTGGGGAAGGCGATCCGGGCGGTGGGCAGCCAGTCCGGCAGTCCCTTGGGCGCGCGCTTCTGGTAGAAGAACTCACCCTCGACGCCGTCGGGGAAGCGCTGCATGGTGGTGGGACGGTCCCGCAGCCCCCGCAGCACCCCTTCGGCGACCGCGAGGTAGTACTGCGCGACATCCAGCTTGGTGAAACCGCGCTCCGGGTAATACGTCTTGTCGGGGTGCGACAGGCGCACGGTGCGCCCCGCGACCTCCAGTTCCACAGCTCCGGCTCCGGCCATGACTCCACGCTAGATTCCGGGCGCCGCCGCCGCGCGCCGGGAAGGACGACGGCGATCGGCGGCCTGCTCGGCTCCGGCCCCGGCGCGCGGGAACCCGGCCCAGCCCTCAGGATCGGGACCATGGACCTGCCCGTCATGCCTCCGGTCTCCCCCATGCTCGCGAAGCTGGTGACCGAGATCCCGGCCGGCATGCAGTACGAGGCCAAGTGGGACGGCTTCCGCGTCATCGTCTTCCGGGACGGCGACGACATCGAGATCGCCAGCCGTACGACGAAATCGCTCACCCGCTACTTCCCCGAGGTGGTCGTGGCGGCACGGGCCGAGCTGCCGCGCCGCTGCGTCATCGACGGCGAGATCGTCATCGCCCATGACGGCCGGCTGCACTTCGAGGAACTGCTGGAGCGCATTCACCCGGCGGACTCCCGGGTCCGCACGCTCGCCGAGCGGACGCCCGCGTCGCTGGTCGCCTTCGACCTGCTGGCGCTGGGCTCCGACGCACTGGTGCACGAGCCGCAGTCGGCGCGCCGGGAAGCCCTGGTCGAGGCGCTGCGCCCGGCTCGGACACCGGTGTACACCGCTCCCGCGACAACGGACCGGGAGCTGGCACGCAGCTGGTTCACCCAGTTCGAGGGGGCGGGCCTGGACGGGGTGGTCGCCAAGCCGCTCGGTCTGCCGTACCGGCCCGGCGACCGCGCCATGTTCAAGATCAAGCATGTCCGCACCGCCGACTGTGTGGTCGCGGGCTACCGGCTGCACAAGAGCGGGCCGGTGGTCGGCTCGCTCTTGCTGGGCCTGTACGACGGCGACGGGCAGCTGCAGCACGTCGGGGTGTGCGCCTCGTTCCCGATGGCCAGACGGCGCGCGCTGGTGGAGGAGCTGGCGCCGCTGCGGACGGACGACCTCCCGGGCCATCCGTGGGGCCGGTGGACCGATGAGACGGCGCATGCCTCGCGGCGGATGCCCGGCGGGCCCAGCCGCTGGAGCGGCGGCAAGGATCTGTCGTGGGTGCCACTGCGCCCGGAGCGGGTGTGCGAGGTCGCCTACGACCACATGGAGGGCAGCAGATTCCGTCATACCGCCCAGTTCCGCCACTGGCGCCCCGACCGTACGCCGGAGAGCTGTACCTATGCCCAGCTGGAGGAGCCGGTGGGCTACGACCTGGGCCGGCTGCTGCCGGGCTGAGGGGACGGGGCGGCGCGCCGGTGGGCGCCGGGCGCCGGATCAGATGTGGTCGCCGTCCGGCGGCCACCGGCGCCGGCTCTCCCCCGGCGCGAGCCGGTCCACCACTTCGGCCAGTTCGCCGCAGGCCAGTTCGATCTTGCGGCGGATGCTGTTCTGCTCGGTGACGATCGCCGACAACAGCAGTGCGGTGAGCGCCGCGGACGCGTTGAGGGCCTGCAGATTGACCATCGCCTCCACAAGGCTCTGGCCCTCGAACGGTCCGGTCCGGGCGGTCGCCGCCCTGATGGCCAGGACGGACACCAGCAGCACACAGGGCGCGGCCCCCGCCAGCTGAAAGCGCAGGGCCGCCCACAGGATCAGCGGAAACACCAGGAAGAGCAGCGACAGCTCGCTGCGCGTCGCCACGAGCGTCACCACCACCGTGGCGGCCGCCAGGGCTGCCGCCTCGGCCCACCGGTAGCCGGGGATGCCCCGGGGCCACCGGATCGAACGGCAGGCGAGGATGAGCGGGGTGACGACGAGGATGCCCATCGCATCGCCCACCCACCACGCCACCCAGGTCCGCCAGAAGCCGCCGCCCGGCAGCGCTCCTTTGGCGTAGAGCATCCCGGTGCCCAGCGTCGCGCTGATCAGCATCCCGGCGAAGGCCCCGAGGGCGACCAGTGCCACCCCGTCACGCAGCCGGTCGAGTCCGACCCGGAAGCCCACCCGCCGGAGCATCAGGAAGGAGCACACCGGGGCCAGGGTGTTGCCCGCCATGATGCCGAGGACCGAGACATCGAGGGGGTTGATCGTGGCGACGACCAGGAGGGTGCCGAGCGCGATGCCCGGCCAGGTCCGCAGGCCCAGGAGGAGCAGACAGCTCAGGGAGATGCCCGTCGGGGGCCACAACGGCGTGACCACGGCACCCGCGATGACGACCTGCTCCAGCAGACCGATCCGGGCGGACGCGTAGTAGACGCCGGCGAGGCCGAGGATCGCCAGGGCTGCTGGTGCAAGACGGCGGAGTTCCTCGGTGCGCACCACATCAGCCATCAGACAACGCCGAGGGCCGGGCCCCGGCCGCGACACGCACGCCCGGGGCCGCGCTTCACCCGGCCCCGGGCGCGGCCGCGTCGAAGCGCAGCACGATCACCGCGGAGTCATCGGTGTGCCCGGTGAACTCGGCCACGCTCATCGCCGCGTCGGCCACGGTGGCCGGGTCACCGCCGGCATGCGCGCTGACCAGTTGGGTCACCTGCGTGAGCCCCGCCTCTATCGGGAAGGAAGGTCCCTCGACCACCCCGTCGGTGAGCAGCACAAACGCTCCCGCCGTGGCGAACCGGCGGTGGGTGACCGGATATTTCTCGCCCGCCATGATGCCGAGCGGCAGGCCTCCGGGGTCATCGGCGAGGCCGGACCGGCCGTCGGTGGTGGCCCAGATGCCCGGTACGTGACCGGCCCGTGCGCTGCACAGTTCCCAGGTGGCCGGATCGAAGCGGACGAAGGTGCAGGTGGCGAAGAGCCCGCAGTCGACCGAGAGCAGCAGGTCGTTGGCCCGGCTCAGCACCTCTCCCGGGTCCGCCGCCTGGCCGGCGACGGCGCGCAGCCCGAAGCGGATCTGCCCCATGAACGCAGCCGCCTCGACGTCGTGGCCCTGTACGTCGCCGATGCAGAAGGCGAGCGACCCGTCGGGCAGCGGGAAACCGTCGTACCAGTCGCCCCCGATGTCCAGTCCGTGCCGGGCGGGTGCGTAGGTGGCGGCGGCGCGCAGCCCCGGAACCCCCGGCAGCCCGGCCGGCAGCATCTCGCGCTGCAGCGCCTCGGCCAGCTCGACCCGGGCCCGCTGCTTCTCGGCGCCTTCCCGTGCCTGGGCGGTCAGCCGTCCGAGCGTGGTCAGCAGATCGTCGGCGCTCGCCGACCGCGGGGGACGACGCCGAAGCATGGAGCGCTCCAAAGTACATCGGTGTACGGACCGGGGAGCGCGCTCCGCACGGCAGTCCGCGGTGGGCGCCCGACCTGGCCTCATGGGCTCCCTACCGGGGAGCCCGCCTTTCCCGATTCATCTTATTTGTGGGGGGTGACTTCCGCTTGACGGCCGGGGGAGGCGAGCGGAAGGGCGGCGCCGCGGCCGACGGTTCCTGCCGGGCTCCGTCGCACACCGGCGGGCCGGCGCCCTCCGGCTGCGGAGGGCGCCCGCCGCGGCGTCGGTGATCGTGCCGGGGGCCGGCGCACTCCGCAGCCGGACGGAGCTGCGGAGCAGCCCCTTGCGGCGGCGCCTGGACGCCCTGACCCGCCCGTGCTGCCCCTCCCCTGCCCCGGCGCCGAGCCTCGGCTCAGGCCTCAGCGGGGCGGGACAGCACCAGATGCCGGACGCCGGACCGTACGGCCCAGAAGAAGACCGCGAACGCGAGGGCGGCCACGGTGATCGAGTCGTACGGTGCCGGGAGCCGGCCGGAGCCCTCGAACGTGCCCAGCCAGGAGACCACCGTCAGGGCGATGAGATAGACCACCAACCAGGCGCCGGTGCGGAGTTCGGCGCCGAGCGGGCGGCTCGGGCCGGCGCCGTCGCTTTCGACGCGTACCCCGGGGCGGCGCATGGCCAGGAAGATCAGCAGGCCGCCGAGCACCAGGGGCAGCGCCAGGCGCAGGTCGTGCCAGCCCGACCAGTAGACGAACTCGCTGGACACCACGAAGCTGAGCGGCGCGATCCAGCGCAGTCCCGGGACCCAGCCGGCGGTGTGGCCGCCCGGCTCCGCGCGGAACACCGCGACCGCGACCGCGGAGGCGGCATAGATCAGCAGATACATATCGCCCATGACGCTGACGATGTCCTGCCAGCCGCCGAACGGCAGCAGAAAGATCACGATGACGACGAGGTTGATCGCCAGGGCCCGGCGCGGGACGCCGAACCGCTCGTTGACCTTCATGAAGTACCGGGGGATGGTGCCGTTCTTGGCGAGCGCGTAGGTGTGCCGCGCGTCGATCGCCACACCCACATACGCCGAACCGCCGGGCGAGATCACCGCGTCCGCGTAGAGCAGGCTGGACAGCCAGTGCAGATTGAGGATCAGGGCGAGCTGGCCGAACGGTGAGTCGAAGGAGACTCCCTGCCAGCCATGGCCGAGCAGATCCTCGGGGACGGTGAAGAGGAACGCCAGTTGCAGGGCCAGGTACATGATGACGGCGAGCCCGATGCCGGTGAGGACCGCGGCGGGAATCGTCCGGCGGGGGTTGCGGGTCTCGCCCGAGAAGTCCAGGGGCGCCTGGAAGCCGTTGACGGAGTAGACGATGCCGCCGCCGGCCAGCGCGGTGAGACAGGCGACGTAACCGTAGGGTGCGAAGCCGCCGTGGTCCGTCAGACGGCCGGAGTGCCAGCCGGAGGCGATCAGCGCGATCACGGTGACCACCGGAACGACGATCTTGAACACCGAGATCAGGTTGTTGAGTTGGGCGAACATCCGCACCGCGAACCAGTTCAGCGCCGTCAGCACGACGCTGAGCCCGGCGGCCAGGGCCAGCCCGGCGGCGGTAAGGGTATGGCCGTTGTAGATGCCCGGGAGGTAGTGCGCGGCGTACTGCATGATCGCGCTGATCTCGGCCGCGGTGCCGCCCACCGACAGTATGGTCGACCAGCCGATGAGGGTGCCGACGAGCCGGCCGCTGGCGAACAGCGGCCAGCGGACCGTGCCGCCGCCCTCCGGCCGGGACGCGCCGAGTTCGATCATGACCAGGGCGACCAGGCCGCACAGCAGGCCGGCCCCGACCCAGGAGAGCAGCGACGCGGGTCCGGCCGTCTGTGCCGCGTACATGGCGGCGAACAGCCAGCCGGAGCCGACGATATTGGAGAAGCCGATCCCCGTCAGGCCCCAGAACCCCAGATCACGGCGCAATCGGCGCTCCTGCGCCAGCACTTCCGGCGGGCCGGCCCCGTCGCCCCCACCTGATACCTGACGCTCCGTCACGAACACGGCCTCCTTGATTCGCTGTTCCGGCTCGCCGGACCCTACTCGACGTTCGGCGAAGAGGAATTTCCCGTTCCACCAGCGGACACTTCCTGCACACAGTCACGGGGCGGACACTCAGCGCATTGCTGACGTGCTGCTGCTCAGGGGCACAGCCCGGGTCCGTCCCCCCTCGTCCACGCATGATCAGAAGCGTAAGAGGTACCACTGACAACGCGCTCGGCCCGGCCTGGCACCGGCCATCCCCGCGTCGCCGACGACCCCCGACAACGCCAACGCCGCCGGGAGCGCGACACGGACAACGGCGTGGGCGTCGTCGGGAAGGAAAGGGCCTTCAGCCGACCTGGTCGACCAGGTCGACCTGGTCGACCAGGTCGACCGGGACGCCGAATGCCGTCGCCAGGCCCTCCCGCCCGGCGTCGGTGAGATGGACGACCCGGCGGTACTTCCCGTGCCGCAGCCACTCCAGGGCGAAGAGCCGGGCGGTGAGGGCGGCACCGAGTGCACCGGCCAGGTGGTGGCGCTGCTCGCCCCAGTCGACGCAGTAGCGGACGGATGCCCGGCGGCGGAGGTGGTCCGTCCCGACACCGAAGGCGGCCAGCTCCTGGCGGCCGTGCGGCGTGAGGACGTAGGCGACCCCGGGGGAACCCGCGCCCCTGTCCGTGGAGCTGCCGTCCGGACTGCGCAGGGCGCCGGACGTGACGCCGGTGCGGTCGTCACCGTCCGGCGGGGGCCCGCCCGCCCGGGAAGGGTTCAGCCGCAGATCCAGCAGCCCGACCAGCATGCGGTGTGGCGGGCGTGGTAGCGCCCGGGGTGGCGATGCCGGTCGGCGGGCCGCTCGTCCGCGTGACCGCGCTCGGCGTCACCGCGCTCGGCCAGGGCACGCAGACCGGCGAGTTGGGCGCACAGCACGACGCTGATCGCGGCGATTTCCTCGGGCTCGGCATGCCCCTTCTCGATACGCAGCCAGCAGGCGGGCGGGTCGTCGGGCGCGGTACTCGCGCCGGGGGGCGCGGCGCCCTCGACGACCGGGTTCTCTCCGGCGCCCGCGCTCCCGCCGGCGGGAGCTGCCTCCCCGGTCGGCGCGCCCTCCCCGGTGGCCGTGCTCCCGCCGGTCGGGGTGGCCGCGCCGACGGGTACGTTCTCGCCGACGGCCGGGCCGGTCTCCCCGGCCGGGGCCTCGCCGACGGGCGTGCGCTCGTCGGTGGAGGTGCACGCGCCGGGGGCCGTGCCCGCCTCGGGGGATGTGCCGTCCCCGGCGGGTCCTGCCTCGCCGATGACTGTGCTCGCGTCGGTGGATGTGCTCATGTGTGGGGGTCCATGGGCTCGGTGGTGGTGCGCGGTACGTGACGGGCTGCCCCGGCGTTGCGCTGTGCGGTGTCCGGGCAGGTCACAGGGCCGACGCTAGAAGCGCTCCGGGCCCCTGTCGCGCGGGAGGCGCGTCAGATGCGCCATTCGGACGACCGGCCCGCGGCCAAGGCGTGATATCCGCCGCCGAGGCCGTGTTGCTCCCGGTCGTCGCGTCGTGGGCGACGAGCATCGCGCACAGGTTTGGTGCAGGCACACGGCTGCCGGACGGCGCAGTCAGGATGGGCGGGACGATGAGATGTGATCAGGACGGCGACGAACGGGCCCCCGTGCGGGACGACGGGCGCCGGGGCTTTTTGAAGTGTGCGGCGGGGATCGCCGGTGTGGCGGCCGCGACCGGGCTCGGCACGGAGGCGGCAGCCGCTCCGGCGGGCCGGTCCGCAGACAGGTTCCGTGACCACGCGGAACTGCTGCCCGACAGGGTGCCCTTCCACGGGCACCATCAGGCCGGCATCGTGACACCACAGCAGCTCTTCGCCGGTTTCGTCGGCTTCGATGTCCTGGCCGAGAGCCGTGAGGGCCTGACCGGGCTGTTCCAGAAGCTCACCACGCGCTGCCGGGTGCTGGCGGCCGGGGTGAAACCACAGGACGAGCAGGTCGCCTCGGAGCGGCCCACCCCCGACTCGCTCTCCATCACGCTCGGCGTCGGCGCCTCCCTGTTCGACGACCGCTTCGGGCTCTCCGGACACAAGCCCCGCCACCTCAAGGCCATGCCCGCGTTCCCCGACGACCGGCTGGAGCCGGCGCGCTGCCACGGCGACCTCTCCCTGCAGATCTGCGCCCAGCATCCGGACGCCATCGTCCATGTGCTGCGCGATCTGGCGCGGGAGACAGACGGACTGCTGCGGCCCCGCTGGCGCGCGGACGCCTTCCTCAACCCTTCGCGGCCCTCGGGCTCACCGCGCACCTTCATCGGCTTCAAGGACGGGATCGTCAATCCGGACACCGGCTCGTCCAGGGAGATGGAGCGGCTGATGTGGGTCACCCCGCCCTGCGGGGAGCCGGACTGGGCCCTGGGCGGCAGCTACCAGGTGCTGCGTCTGATCCGCTTCCACATCGAGAAGTGGGACAAGGTGCCGGTGGCGCGGCAGGAGAGGATCTTCGGTCGGCGCAAGGCGAGCGGTGCGCCCCTGGACGGCCGCAACGAGTCGGATCCGCCGAGGTACCGCGAGGATCCGCACGGCAGGAAGATCCCGCTCGACTCGCACATCCGGCTGGCCAACCCGCGCACCGAAAAGACCGACAAATCCCGCTTTCTGCGCCGGAGTTACAACTACGACCGGGGATTCGACCACTCGGGACGAATGGACCTCGGACTGGTCTTCTGCGGCTACCAGCAGAACCCGGAGCGGCAGTTCGCCACCGTACAGCGGCGTCTGCGGCACGAGCCGCTGTCGCAGTTCATCACGCCGATCGGCGGCGGCTACTTCTTCATCCTGCCCGGGGTGCGGGACTCCGACGACTGGTTCGGCTCCCGGCTGCTGCAGAAACCCTGAGCAGGGCTGCGGACACGGACCGAGGGCGGCGCCGAACCGGCGCCGCCCTCGTCCGTACCCGGGAAGACCCGCTCAGCAGATCCGCGGCAACTGCTCGCCCAGCGGCAGATCGACCACCCGGGTGCCGCCCAGCGGAGTGCGGGCCACCACCATGCCGGGGTGGGTCGCGACGGCCTCGCCGATGATTGCGGCGCCGGTGCCCAGGGGGTGCGCTCGCATGGCGTCCAGGACGGCATCGGCGTGTGCGCGGGGGACGAAGGCCACCAGTTTGCCTTCGTTGGCGACGTACATCGGGTCCAGGCCGAGGATGGCGCAGGCGTTGGCGACGGCCGGCGGGACGGGGATGGCCCGTTCCTGGATGACGACGCCCGTGCAGGAGGCGGTGGCGATCTCGCACAGTGCGGCGGCCAGGCCGCCGCGGGTGGGGTCGCGCAGTACGTGCAGGTCGGGGGTGACGGCGAGCATGGTCTCGACGAGGCCGCCGAGGGCCGCGCAGTCGCTCTCGATCTCGATGCCGAATTCCAGGCCCTCGCGGACGCTCATGATCGCCACGCCGTGGAGGCCGATGTCCCCGCTGACGATCACCACATCGCCGGGGGCGACGCGCTGCGGGCGCAGGTCGACGCCCGCCGGGATCAGCCCGATCCCGGCGGTGTTGAGGTAGACACCGTCGCCGTGGCCCGCCTCGACGACCTTGGTGTCGCCGGTGGCCACCTCGACACCGGCGGCCCGTGCGGCCGCGCCCATGGCGTCGGCGACACCGGCCACCACCGGCATCTCCACGCCTTCTTCCAGGATGAAGCCACAGGAGAGGTAGGCGGCCCGTGCGCCGCTCATGGCAAGGTCGTTGACGGTGCCGTTGACGGCGAGGTCGCCGATGCAGCCGCCGGGGAAGAAGAGCGGCCGGACGACATAGGAGTCGGTGGAGAACGCGAGACGTACGCCGCCGAGGGTCACCGCCGCGGAGTCGCCGAGCTGGGCGAGGATCTCACCGCCGAAGGCGGGGGCGAAGATCTGCTGGACGAGTTCGGCGGACAGTGCGCCGCCCCCGCCGTGCCCCATCACCACGCGGGGCTGGTCGCGCAGCGGGGTCGGGCAGGTCCAGCCGGAGATGTCGACGGTGGGCAGACCGCGGTCGGCCGGTGTGGGTCCGCCGTGGGTGGGGCCGCCGCGGGTGGGTCCGCCGCGGGTGGGGCCGCCGCGGGTGGGGCCGCCGCGGGTGGGGCCGCCGCGGGTGGGGCCGCCGGGGGTGGGGTGGACGGTGTCAGACAACGGGGCTCGCCTCCTGTGGGGTGGGCGTGGTGCCGAGTCGGCGGTAGAGGTAGTAGGCGGCGCAGGCGCCCTCGCTGGAGACCATGGTGGCGCCGAGCGGGGTACGCGGGGTGCACAGGGTGCCGAAGGCTTCGCACTCGTGCGGCTTGATCAGTCCTTGGAGGACTTCGCCGCTGCGGCAGGCGGCGGGTTCCCTGGTGGTGATGCCGCCGACGGGGAAGCGGTACTCGGCGTCGTAGTCGCGGTAGCGCTCCGACAGCCGCCAGCCGCTGGCGGGGATGGTGCCGATGCCGCGCCAGGAACGGTCGGTGACCTCGAAGACATCCGCGAGCATGGCCTGGGCCGCCGGGTTGCCCTCGCTGCGTACCGCGCGCGGGTAGGCATTCTCGACGGTGTGTTCGCCGCGCTCCAGTTGGCGGACGGTGCGGCGGATGCCCTCCAGGATGTCCAGCGGTTCGAAGCCGGTGACCACGATCGGCACCCGGAAGCGGTCCGCGAGTGCGGGGTACTCCCCCGTGCCCATCACACTGCACACATGACCGGCGGCGAGGAACGCCTGCACCCGGCAGCTGGGCGACGTCATGATCGCCTCGATCGCGGGCGGCACCCGGACGTGCGAGACCAGCAGGCTGAAGTTGGGGATGCCGAGCTTGCGGGCCTGATGAACCGTCATGGCATTGGGTGGAGCGGTGGTTTCGAAGCCGATGCCGAAGAACACCACCTCGCGGTGCGGGTTCTGCTGGGCGATCTTCAGCGCGTCGAGCGGGGAGTAGACGACCCGGACATCGCCGCCCTGACTGCGCACCTGGAACAGGTCCCGGTCGCTGCCGGGTACCCGCAGCATGTCGCCGAAGGAGCAGAAGATCACATCGGGGCGGGCGGCGATCTCCAGAGCCTTGTCGATGGCCTCCAGCGGCGTCACACAGACCGGACAGCCCGGACCGTGGATCAACTCGACCTCATCCGGCAGCAGTTGGTCGATGCCGTGGCGGATGATGGTGTGGGTCTGACCGCCACAGACCTCCATCAGCGCCCAGGGCCGGGTCACCGTGGACCGGATGTCGTCGAGCAGCCGGCGGGCGATCTCGGGGTTCTGGAATTCGTCGAGGTACTTCACCGGCCTGCCTCCTGCGCTCCGTCGCCGGCCGCGACCGCGGGTGCGGCGGCCACCCCCGCGCCTGCCCCGGCGGCCGCCCCGTCCCATCCCGGTGGCGCGGCAGCCGCCTCCCAGGGGTCGCCGAACTCCTCCTGCAGCAGGCCCAGTTCCTCGAAAAGGGCCAGGGTCTTCCGGGCGGATTCCTCGTCCAGCCGCTGCAGCGCGAAGCCGACATGGACGATGGCGTACTCGCCGACCTGCAGGTCGGGGACGTACTCCAGGCACACCTCCTTGACCACACCGCCGAAGTCGACGGTGGCCATCCGGGTGCCGTCCCGTTCCTCGATGTCCAATACCTTGCCGGGTACCGCCAGGCACATGGGCCTCTCCTCGTCGTGAGTACGTTGCTTGTGCCGCGCCGTGGCGCCGCTCAGCGCGCGGCGGCTCCTGCGGTGCGCGCCGCCACGACGATCTGGCCGAGCGCCAGTCCCCCGTCGTTGGGCGGGACGCGGCGGTGGCGCAGGACGGTGAAGCCGTCCTGCCGCAGGAGGCGGGCGGTGGCCTCGGCCAGCAGGGTGTTGGCGAAGACGCCGCCGGTCAGTGCCACGGTCGTCAGGCCCGCGCGCTCCCGGGCCAGCGCGCAGCCGCGCCGGACGAGGTCGGCGACCGCGGTGTGGAAGCGGGCCGCGATGAGCGCCGGGGCGGTGCCCGCGCGCAGGTCCGCGACGACGGCGGTGAGCACCGGGGCCGGGTCGGCGACGGTGTCGGCGCCCGCCCCGCCCGGCGGTGCGGCGCGCAGCGCGAACGCATAGCCGGGTCCGCTGTCCTCACCCGCGGTCAGGGCCGCGGCTTCGAGCGCGACGGCGGCCTGGGCCTCGTATCCGGCGTGGTGGCAGATCCCGGCCAGCGAGGACACGGCGTCGAAGAGCCGTCCCATGCTGGAGGTGGGCACACAGTTGAGGTGGCGTTCGAGCTGCCGTGCCAGCAGCCGCCGCTCCTCGGGCGGGCAGGCCGGCACCGGGGGCAGGTCCCCGGTCCAGTCGATTCCGGCGGCGCGCAGATGGGCCAGGGCCATCCGGTAGGGGCGCCGTACGGTCGTGTCGCCGCCGGGCAGCGGGACATAGGCGAGCTGGCCGAAGCGGCGGTATCCGTCATAGTCGGCGAGCAGGATCTCGCCGCCCCAGACCGCGTGGTCGTCGCCGTAGCCGGTGCCGTCGAAGGCGACGCCGATGACGGGGTGGCCGTCGTGGAGGCCGTGTTCGGCCATGGCAGCGGCGATATGGGCGTGGTGGTGCTGGACGCGTACCAGCGGGCGCCCGTCGGTGTGGCGCTGCGCCCACCGGCCGGAGCGGTAGCCGGGGTGCCGGTCGGCGGCGAGGAGTTGCGGGCGCACCCCGGTGACCGTTTCCAGATGTGCCTCGGCCTGCTCGAACGCGAGCTGGGTGGCCAGGTCGTCCATGTCGCCGATGTGCGCGGACAGCCAGGCGCGGTGTCCTTCGGCGAGACAGAGCACGTTCTTGAGGTCGCCGCCGGCCGCGAGCGCGGGCCGCACCGGCACCGGGAGCGGGACGGGCATCGGTGCATAGCCACGGGAGCGGCGGACGAACAGCGGCTCGCCGTCACTGATGCGGACCACGGAGTCGTCGCACGGGATCCGGATCGGCCGGTCGTGGGTGAGCCAGGCGTCCGCCAGGTGCGCGAGGCGCGCCACGGCTTCGTCGTCGTCGGTGACGATGGGTTCGCCGGCGACATTGCCGCTGGTCATGACGAGCAGCCGGGGGCCCGGCGGGTCGCCGGGCAGGCCGAGCAGCAGATGGTGCAGCGGGGTGTACGGCAGCATGACGCCCAGGTCGGGGCTGCCGGGGGCGACGGCGGCGGACAGCACCGGAGCGTCCGGGGCCGGTACCGGGTGCCGGTGGCGGCGCAGCAGGACGACGGGGCGTACGGGTCCGGTGAGCAGGGCGCGTTCCCGGGCGCCGACGCTTACCAGATGCTCGATATCCGCGATATGACGGGCCATCAGGGCGAAGGGCTTGTCGCCGCGGGCCTTGCGGCGGCGCAGCAGGGTGACGGCGGTGTCGTCGCAGGCGTCGCAGACGAGGTGGTAGCCGCCGAGGCCCTTGACCGCCACGATCGCGCCGTCGGCGAGCAGCCGGCGGGTCTCGGCGACCGGGTCGGGGCCGGGCGCCGGGTGCGGTGGGCGGGTGCGGTCGGCCCTGTCCGCGGTCAGCAGGGACAGCCGGGGTCCGCAGTCGTGGCAGGCGATGGGCTGGGCGTGAAAGCGCCGGTCGGCCGGGTCCGCGTACTCCCGTGCGCAGCGGGGGCACATCGGGAAGCGGTCCATGGTCGTCAGCGCACGGTCGTAGGGGACCGCGGTGACGATGGTGAAGCGCGGCCCGCAGTGGGTGCAGGTGAGGAAGGGGTGCCGGTGACGGCGGTCGGCCGGGTCGGTCAGCTCGGCGAGGCAGGCGTCACAGGTGGCGGCGTCCGGGGAGACCAGGGTGCGGGAGAGGCCGTGGGCGCGCGAGGGGAGGATGCGGAATCCGGCGTCGCCCCGTACGGCGATGTCCTCGCCGTCGACGGCCTCGACCACGGCGAGCGGTGGCGCATCGGCCCTGACCCGCCGGGCGAAACCGGCGAGCGCGGCGGGGGCTCCCTCCACCTCGGCGACGACGCCCTCACCGGTGTTCGTCACATGGCCGCTCAGGCCCAGTTCCCTGGCGAGGGTGTGGACGAACGGGCGGAAGCCGACGCCCTGGACGACGCCGCGCACGGTGATCCGGCGGCGTACGGCGGCTGTCGCGGGGGCCGTCGCGGTGACCCCACCGGCCTGCCCGGTGGTCATGAGCGGCTCGACGCCACGGTGCCGGAGTCGTTCGTGTGCGCATGGCCGCCGTCCTGCGCCCGCGGGGCACGGGCGTGCTCCCCGTCGTGGGTATGACCCTCCTGAGGGTGGCCCTCGTCGTGCGGCCGGCCGTCCTCGGCGTCGTGGACGTGATGGGACTTACGGGTCATGACCGGGATGTGCACCGGCACTCCGTCGCGCGCGGCCAGCGCCCGGTCGACCAGCACCCCGTCCCCTTCGCCGCGGCGCGCCGAGGTGAGGACGACCTCGACGCCGGGGTTGATGCGTTCGACATTGGCGCGGAACTCCGCCTCGTCGAAGGAGACCGCCTCGGCGATGTCCATCTTGGTGACCACGACCAGATGGGCGAGCCCGAAGGCGGTGGGGTATTTCAGCGGCTTGTCCTCGCCCTCGGTCACCGACGCCAGCACGATGCGCAGCGTCTCCCCCAGGTCGTAGGAGGCCGGGCAGACCAGATTGCCGACGTTCTCGATGAACAGCAGCCGGGTGTCGGCGGGGAGCCAGCCGTGGAGGTGGCCGCCCAGCATCTCGGCCTCCAGGTGGCACAGCCCGTCGGTGAGCACCTGTTTGACGGGCACTCCGGAGCGGGCCAGCCGGACGGCGTCGTTTTCGGTGGCGAGGTCGGCGGTGAGCGCCGCGACGGGGATGCCCCGGCTGCGGGCGAGGGTGAGTTCCCGCTCCAGGAGGGCGGTCTTCCCGCTGCCCGGACTGGAGAGCAGGTTGACGACCGCGGTGCCACGGGCCGCGAGGTCCTCGCGCAGGGTGTGGGCGCAGGCGTCGTTCTTGGCAAGGACCGCCTGTTGCAGGTCGACGACACGGCACATGGTTCAGCGCTCCTCGTGAATCGGGACGTGTACCGGGGCGTCGTTCCAGCACACACTGACGATCTGCAGTTCACGGCCGGACAGCAGCTCGGCCGTCGCCCCGCCACATCCGGGGCAGCTGAGCTGTGGCGGCATGCCCACCGGCCAGGTGTCCGCGCAGGGGCCGCAGCGGGCGCGGGCCGGGACGGGGTCGGTGACAAGTTCCGCCCCGGCCAACACCGTTCCGGCACAGGCGAGTTCGAAGGAGAAGGCCAGCGCGTCGGGGACCACCCCGGCCAGTTCGCCGACCTGCAGCCGGACGCTGTTGACGGTGGTGGCCCCGGCGGGCCGGGCCGCGCTTTCGACCTGCTCCACGACCGCAAGCGCGATGGACATCTCGTGCATCGGTCCCTCTCTGGTGCGGGGACGACCGGGTGGCGCTCGGCTTCATTAGACGGCGTGTCCGCAGGACGGCCGCGGTGCCTCGCCGAGGTGGCGCGGTGGCGTACACCGTTCGGTGCAGCGCCGTCCGCTCACATGGACCGGATACGCATATAGCGCTTGATATCAGGCAGTACGGTCTTGATGGCGACGGCGAGCGCGGCGGCGAGCGCCCCGCTCAGGGCGAGCTTCAACATGGTGTCGTGTTCCTCTCACTGGTGTGCGGTCCGGCCACTGCCGGTGCCGGCTCCGGCTCCGGCTCCGCCGCGCCGACCAGCCGCAGGATCAGCCCCACGGCCTCGTCGACCGCGGCCTCGACCGGTTCGCTGAGTCCGATGCCTTCGGCGACATCGGCGGGTTCACAGCCGACGACCAGGACACGTTCCGGGCGCCGGCTGCCGGTGCCCGCGCTGAGCGTGTCGAGCAGCGCGAGCACGGCATCGGGGGTCATGTGGTGGCCGTCGAGCGCGGTGTCCTGCGGGCGGGCGTCGGCCGGCTCGGTGGCGTCGAGGAGGTGGACGGTGCCGGGTTCGCCGCCGCGCGCGGAGGCGTCCACCAGGAGCACCGTGTGGTAGCCGTCGAGCATCTGGTAGGCGAGATGGACGCCGCGTACGCCGATGTCGACGACCTCGACCCCGTCGGGAAGCCGGTGCTCGCCCAGCCGGCGGACGGCCTCCACGCCGAAACCGTCGTCGCCGAGGAAGATGTTGCCGACGCCGGCGATCAGGGTCTTCGCGGGCGGCCCGGCGACGGGGGCTTCGGCGTTCACACGTCCTCCAGCGGAGCGATTTCATCGGGTTGGAAGTACAGGAACCGGCCCTGTTCGCGGCGGATGTCGACGCCCGGGTCGCCCTCCACGGTCACCGCGAGGTGCACCCCGCCGTCGACGTCGTGCAGAACGGCCTCGACATGGGCGGCGCGGCCCTGGAGGAAGAGGTCCTGGGCATCGGTACGGCGCAGACCGGGCCGCAGCAGCACCCGGCTGCCGGCGCCGACCGAGTGCCCGTCGACCGTGATCCGGTCGCGTACGGGATCGACGCTGCGGTCGCTCTCCGGGTCCCACCAGGGCGTGTCCGGCCGCAGGCCCGGTACGTCGGGGGTCAGGTCTTCGGGGGCGGCCGGGCCGGGGCCGGTGACCTCGCGCAGTGCCCGTACGGCGCCGTGCAGTCGCTCCAGCACCTCGGGCGGCATGGTGTCGGCGAGCTCGATGACCTCGGCGGCGCGGGGGTCGGTGCCGCGGGCCTCGCGCTTCTCCTGGTCGGTGAGGGCCGCGGTGCGCAGGGCGAGGATTTCGTCGATCTCCAGGGCGTCGTAGAGCGCGCCGGGACTCTCGGGCGCGATCGCCGGGTGGTCCTCCAGGATGATCGGGGAGGACAGCACCACATCGGCACGGCCGTCGGCGCCGGCGAGCACCGGCCAGGCATGCTCGTTGTGGCAGGCCGCGACGGCGCCCCTGGCCCACTCCGGCGGGTCGGTCATGGACACGAACGAGCCCGCGCTCAGGCCGAGGAGGAGATGGGCGCCGACCAGGGAGTGGGGCAGCGCCGCAGCACGGTCGGCGCCGGCCTCGTCCGGCTGCCAGCCGCTGGTGTTCTCGACGGTCGCGGTCAGCCGCAGCGCCGCGTACGGGCCGTCGAGTTCGCTCGCGGTCAGCCGCACCTGCCCGTGGAGCTCCCCGCAGCGGCGCACCAGCCGGCCGGCGAGATGCCCGTCGGCGTCGTGCACCGGCTCGGTCTCCTCCCGTGCGGGCCGGGTGAACGGGACCGTGACGCCCTCGCCGGTCAGCTTGGAGAGGTCGGCCACCAGCGTGATGCGCTCTTCGGCGCCCTCGTCCCAGGGGACCAGCACCCGGTCGGGCAGTTCGAGTTCCTCGACGGTCTCGAAACCGCCGCCCGGGGCGACGCGTTGGACCGTTCGCCGCCGGGCGTGCAGAAAGCGCAGCTCGGCCGAGAGCCGGGCTCCGGACCGGGGTTCCATGAGGCATTCGGTGCGCTGGAAGGAGTGCTCCGCGCTCTCGGCACCCCAGTGGGGCGGTACCAGGACGCCGAACTGCCAGCGGAGTCTGTTCTTGGCGGCGGAGGCGCGGTACGGGTAGAGCACATAGCCCTCGAACAGCACGGCGTCCGCCACCTGGCGGGCGGTGGCGAAGCGGTCCGCCGTCTCGTCGGGCAGGACGCTGGTCGTCACGGCGCGGTCCTTTCACTGACGGGGCGGGCCGCGGCGCCGGGGAAGAGCCGGGCGCGCGGGGCGGGCGGTTCGGTGCCGTCGGCGGTGGCCAGCAGCGACTCGACGGTCGCCTGCCAGGAGGTCAGGGCGCGCCGAGAGCGGTAGGCGAGCAGTGCGTCGAGGGTTTCGTGCGGCAGCCGGAGCCAGCCGCAGCCGGGAAAGTGCGCCTCGGTCATCTCCTGCCAGACGGCCACCGGCATCCGCACGGACGCTTCCTTGTCCCAGGGCACCGGTTCGACGTGGAAGCCGCCGGCACCGGCGAAGACCGTGCCGGAGAACAGCAGCAGCAGCGGGACCTCGCCGTCGCGCAGCGCATGGAAGTACCGGCCGGCCGCGACGTCCAGGTCGTAGCTGCACGGGACGGGGAGGTCCACCTCGGTCTCCCCGGTGAAGCCGGGGACGACCAGGGAGACCTGGGCGAACTGCAGGGGGTGCAGGGTGCTGCCCCAGCGGGACCGCTCGCCGAACAGGTCGGACAGCGCCTCGGCCTCTTCGGACCCGTAGCCGCGCCGGGCCGGTTCGATACGGAACTGGCAGCGCAGTGCGACGGCGTGCACCCGGGCTTCTTCGGCGGCGGTGATGCGCAGCCGGAAGAGGAGGGTGGGGGCAGCGGCATAGCGGTCGGCGCGTACGCCGGTGCAGACGAAGGTCAGATCCGTCACGGCCGGTCGTCCTCCTTCGGCGCGCGGGCCCGGCGGGCGACCTTGGTGAAGAAGTCGGCCAGTGCGGCACGTGCCTCGGCGCCGCCGTCGAAGCCCTGCCACAACAGGCGCATCCGGCCGACGAGTTCGTAGCAGATGTCGACGGGCACCAGATAGCAGTCGATGCGTCCTTCGCAGCGGCGCAGCAGCAGCGCCTCCACATCGGACCGGAGGAGGCCGGCCAGCCGGCTGGCGGCGAGCACGGTCTCCCAGGTCGACGGGTCGAGTTCGCTCTCCGTGGCGCCGGCCGGGCTGGGGTAGAGCGCGACCAGCCGGTCGAGGTCGGCGTTGCGCAGGAAGAAGGCGACACCGACCGGGATCTGGAGCAGGTCCCAGGCCGCGTCGTCGAGGGTGTGGCCGGAATCGACGAGATAGCGGTCCGGGACCGTACGGAACTGTCCGCGGCCGGCGCCCGGCCGATCGAAGAGCAGCGCGCAGGGGGTGCAGGCGCAGGCCAGTGCGCGGCGTTCGGTGTTGACCAGGTGACGGTGGTTGTGCTCGGCGAGCACGATGCCGCACAGCTCGCAGCGTTCGGGAGCGGGGGGCGCCAGTGTGCGGAAGCGGCGCAGGCCCCGGTGGGCGGCCGGCGGTCCGAGCCGCGGGGGCGCCGTCTGCCGGGCCGTCACGAGGCGGTGGCGGCGGTCGGCGGACGACGGGAGATCTGCAGCAGAGCCGGTTCGGTTCGGGCGTCCGCCGCCTCCCAGTGCACGGAGGTCACCTCGGGCGCGAAGCAGGACACGGCGGCCTCGACGGCCTGTCGGGACTGCTGGTTCGTGCTCGGGCAGCCGCCGCCCCCCACGTCACCGGTACGCAGTCGGAGCGCTCCGCGGTCCGCCTCGAACTCCGCTACCTCGGCGGGGTGTTGCCGGCGGACGCTGTCCAGGGCGCGGTCGATGCGTGCCGCGGTGTCCTCGGGGTGCAGGTCGTGCAGCACGAGCAGGCTGGACACCAGCTCGTCGCGGAGCAGGGCCGCCCCGGGGCCGCCGTCGCCGGTGGCACTGCCGACGAGGTGCATGATCCGGGCGAGTCCCGCGCCGTAGAAGTCCATCAGGAGGCGGACCAGTTCCTCGGCGGCGGCGCTCGCCTCGCGATCGTCGCGCTGCGCGAGGCGGTCCAGTACCTCTTCGACGCGCCGCCCGGTGGCCTCGGCGTTCGGCACGGCGCCCTGCGGCACGGCGCCGTGGGGCGCACCGGCCTGCGGTGCAGCGGCCTGCGGTGCAGCGGCCTGCGGTGCAGCGGCCTGCGGTGCAGCGGCCTGCGGTGCGTCGGTCTGCGGTGCACCGGCGGTCTGCGCGGTGGCGTCGTGTGCCGTGGTGGTGCCCCGGGCGCTCATCCGGACAGCCCGCTCAGGCCGGTGGGCACATGCATCTTCTGCACGGACTTGCCGTTGCCGACGTACATGTGGACGCCGCAGGGCAGACACGGGTCGAAGCTGCGCACCGTGCGCATGATGTCGATGCCCTTGAAGTTCTCCGGGGAGTTCTCCTCGAAGATCGGGGTGTTCTGGACGGCGTCCTCGTAGGGGCCGGGGGTGCCGTAGCTGTCGCGGGTGGAGGCGTTCCACGGGGTCGGCGGGTACGGGTGATAGTTGGCGATCTTCCCGTCCCGGATGACCATGTGGTGCGAGAGGACGCCGCGAACCGCCTCGGTGAAGCCGCAGCCGATGGACTCGTCGGGAACCTCGAACTTCTCCCATGTCTGGGTGCGTCCGGCGCGGACCTCCTCCAGGCCCTTCTCGGCGAAGTGCAGCGCCATGGCGGCCGAGTACGCCTGGAAGTAGGTGCGAGCGCGGTTGCGCTCCAGCGCGTTGCTCCACTTCGGGATCTTCCACTCGAAGCGGGCCTCGGGCTTGGTCATGGAGCGCGGCAGGTCGATGACGACGCTCTGGCCGGTGGCCTTGACGTACGGGGTGTCGACGAGCCCGGACAGCGCGGTGGACCACAGCCGGGCGATCGGGCCGCCGCCGGTGTCCAGTGCCAGATGCTCCTTGCCGTCGAACCAGCGCGGGGACATCACCCAGCTGTACTTGTCGTTGAAGTCCCGCTTCTGCGGGGCGGGGATGGTGTGCTGGTTCCACGGGTGGCGCGGGTCGACGGGGTTGCCGAGCGGGTCGTGGGTGACGAACTGCTCCTGGCCCTCCCAGTCCTGGTAATAGGAGCTGCCCAGCAAGATGCGGATGCCGAGGTTGATCTCGGTGAGGTCGTTGGTGACCAGCTTGCCGTCGACGACGATGCCGGGGGTGACGAACATCTTCCGCCCCCAGTCGGTCATGTTGCGATAGGTGAAGTCGCAGTGGTCGGGGTCGTTGAGCGCACCCCAGCAGCCGAGCAGCACCCGTCGCCGGCCGACTTCCTCGTATCCGGGCAGTGCCTCGTAGAAGAAGTCGAACAGGTCGTCATGGAGCGGGACGACGCGCTTCATGAACTCCACATAGCGCATCAGCCGGGTCAGGTAGTCGGTGAACAGCTGGACGCTGGCGATGGTGCCGACGCCGCCCGGGTAGAGCGTGGAGGGGTGCACATGGCGGCCCTCCATGAGGCAGAACATCTCCCGGGTGTAGCGGCTGACCTGGAGCGCCTCGCGGTAGAACTCACCCTCGATGGGGTTGAGGGAGCTCATGATGTCGGCGATGGTGCGGTAGCCGTGGTCGGCGGCGTGCGGGGCCTCGGTGCGCTGGGCGAGCTCCCAGACACCGGGGTTGGTCTCGCGGACCATCTTTTCGCAGTAGTCGACCCCGACCAGGTTCTCCTGGAAGATGTTGTGGTCGAACATGTACTCGGCGGACTCGCCGAGGTTGATGATCCACTCCCCCAGGTGCGGGGGCTTCACCCCGTAGGCCATGTTCTGTGTGTACACCGAGCAGGTGGCGTGGTTGTCACCGCAGATACCGCAGATCCGGCTGGTGATGAAGTGCGCGTCACGCGGGTCCTTGCCCCGCATGAAGACGCTGTAGCCGCGGAAGACGGACGAGGTGCTGTAGCACTCCGCCACCCGCTTCTGCTTGAAGTCGATCTTGGTGTGGATACCGAGGCTGCCCACGATCCGGGTGATCGGATCCCAGGACATCTCCGTCAGACCGCTGCCGTCACCGGCCGCCTTCGTCTTCGCTGCCATCGTGAGTGCCGTGCCCTTCTTTTGCGCGCGGAGGTGGGGTCGGACGGAGGTCCGGGGGGTGCCGGACTACTGCGGGCCGGGTGCGCTCACCACGGTTTCCGGTAGCCGGTGGTCAGTTGGTCGCCGCGGTGGCGCCACTTGGGCTCGTGATCGACGGTCTTGGCCGTGATGTCGCGCAGCCTGCGGATGACGCTGCCGTACGCGGCGCTGGCGGTGCTGGAGAGCTTGCCGCCGGGCGGCTCGTCCATGAACGGCATGAACTTGTCGGGGAAGCCGGGCATAGTGCAGGCGATACAGATACCGCCGACGTTCGGACACCCGCCGATGCCGTCCATCCAGCCCCGCTTGGGCACGTTGCATTTGACCACGGGACCCCAGCATCCGAGCTTCACCAGACACTTGGGCGAGTCGTACGTGGTGGCGAACTGGCCCTGTTCGTAATAGCCGGCCCGGTCGCAGCCCTCGTGGACGGTCGCCCCGAAGAGCCAGGTCGGGCGCAGCTGGTCGTCCAGCGGGATCATCGGGGCCGAGCCCACCGCCTGGTAGAGCAGATAGACCAGCGTCTCCGAGAAGTTGTCGGGCTGGATCGGGCAGCCGGGCACACACACGATCGGGATCCCGGCCTTGGACGTCCAGTCCCAGCCCAGATAGTCGGGCACGCCCATGGCGCCGGTCGGGTTGCCCGCCATCGCATGGATACCGCCGTACGTGGCACAGGTGCCGATCGCGACAACGGCGAGCGCCTGGGGGGCGAGCCGGTCGATCCACTCACTGGTGGTGATCGGCTGGCCGGTCTCGGGGTCGTCACCGAATCCGCACCAGTAGCCTTCCGGTTTGATGGACTCGTTGGGGATGGACCCCTCGATGACCAGCACGAACGGGTCGATCTCGCCGCGTTCGCCCTTGAAGAACCACTCGATGAAATTGTCCGCGCCCTGGACCGGGCCGCATTCGAAATCGATCAGTGGCCAGTGGACGGCGACCTTGGGCAGCCCCGGCAGCACACTGAGCGCGATCTCCTCAATGCTCGGCTGGGTCGCGGCGGTGAGCGACACGGAGTCGCCATCGCAGCTCAGGCCGGCGTTGATCCAGAGAATGTGGATCGGGGACTCGTCCTCGGCGGACGGCTTTCCGTTCGCAGCGGCCTGGGCGGCCACGCTCGAAGCTGCAGACATGGGGATGTCTCCTAGGCAGATATGCAACGAAAGCGCTCATTCAAGGCTTCCATCCACCTTGGTAACACCGATCCAGGACGGCGGGGCGGTCACAAGGGGCCGTTGCGGTGACACACCACCCGGGCGCCCGGTCCGGCGGGCGCCCTCGTCCCGGCGGAGCACACCGGGAGCCGGACAACCGTCTGCGCGGTCGCCCGGCTCCCTTGTCGCCGTGGTACGGGGTCAGCCCAGGGACCCGGCCTCCAAAGCGGTCACATCGAACCGTCCGCCGCACACCCGCAGGCCACCGCTGCCCGTGGTCATCGACTCCTTGGAACCGGGCGGGTAGACGAAGACGAGCTGCGAGCGGTCCCAGCACGGGGTGTCCGAGACGCCCTCGTTGAGGGTGTGCAGCAGAGCGTGGGCGCTCTGCCCCGGCCGGAGCCGGATGGCTCCGCCGGAGCCGCCCTCGCGGGTGGCGGGCTTGCCCACGGCCGAGCCGTCACGCAGGATCAGCGAGACCCCGGGGAAGCCGCGCAGCGTACAGGTCTTCTTGCCCTCGTTCGTGAAGACGAGGGGGTAGCGGATGTTGCCCGCACCGATGTCGGAGCGGCCCAGACGCAGCGACATCGTGGCGGCGGTGCAGCGGTCCGACGCCGTCATGGCGGACGCCTGGGACTGTGCGGCGCTCGGCGCCTTGCCGGTCGGCTTGCTGCCGGGTGTCGCCTTCGCCGACGACGACGGCCGCTGACCGACTGCGGAGGACTGCGGCTGCGCGCCGGACGACGGTGTGCTGACAGCGGCCGACTGCGGGCCGTTGCCGCTCGCCGTGTCCCGGGACTTCACCGGTGCGGCGGCCGACGAGGGGCGGGTTGCTGCGTCGGGCCCGCCCTGGCAGGCCGTGAGCCCGAGCGCCGCGACGGCGATCAGCGATCCCGCGGCGACACGACGGCCGCGGCCGAGTGTCTTGGTGGTGAGCGACATAAGTGTCCCCCTCGTCTGGTAGGTGCGAGCTCTCGTCGTGGGTGGGTACGGTCCGTCCGGTGCTCATTCCAGCGTGGCGTCGGGCACTGCCGGTCCGCTAACGAGGCACTAACACACCACTAACGGACCTGGGTGCTCGGCACGCCGGTCACCCCATTAGTCGGCATGACCAGCCGGTATGCGGGGTGTGTCGCTCAGAATCGCAGAAAATTCCCGAATTGCGGATGCGGCACCGCCAGGTTCGGCCGTTCCGTCACCCGGGATCACCGGCCCCACGGGCCCCGGAAGGCCCAGCAGCCACGGTGATCCTGCCGGTCGCCGGACCTGCTGCACCCCCTTTCTCCGGCAGGTGCCGAGGTTCGGCGGGTCGGGAACCCGATTGCCGTGTGTTCCACCCGCATGCCGACGGTGTTCCGTATGACGGCCCCGTCGCCGACGACGTCACGCAGAGTGTTGCCGTACACCACCGGGCCGGTGATCGGCGCGCGGACGGTGCCCGGTCCGTCGGGGTGCTCGGGCCGCCGGCCCCAGGCCGGCGAGGTGCACCCGCGATTACCGCCGGGACCACGCTTTCGAGAGGATGGGCCAATGACCGAGATCCGCACCCCCCGCCTCATTCTCCGCCGCTGGACCGACGACGACCTCGCCCCCATGGCGGACATCAACGCGGACCCGGCGGTCATGCGCTGGATCGGCGACGGCTCCGTCCTCGGCCTGGACGAGACCGCCGAGGAGATCGAGCGGTGGGAGGAGGAGTGGGACGACGAGGGCTTTGGCCTCTTCGCCGTCGAACTGCTCGCCTCGGGCGAACTGGCCGGCTGCGCCGGTCTGTCCGTACCCGGGTTCCTGCCGGAGGTACAGCACGAGGTGGCGATCAGCTGGCGCTTCGGCCGGCAGTACTGGGGCCAGGGTTACGCGTCCGAGGCCGCCCAGGCCGTGCTGGAGTTCGCCCTCCAGGACCGCGGCCTCGACCGCGTCATCGCCGTCAACCGGCTCGGCCACGAAGCGTCGGAGAACGTACTGCGTAAGCTCGGCATGGCCTTCGAGCGGGAGGCGACGCATCCGGAGTACGGCCATGCGCTGACGGTGCACAGCATTGATCTCACGGAGTACCAGGGCTGAGCGGGGCACTTGCGGGAGAGGTGGCGGCCCGTCCCCCTGCCCGTCGGTCCCCCTCTGCCCGTCGGTCCGCCTGTCCGCCTGTACGTCAGTCCGTCAGTCCGTGGGAGAGCCACCGCTCGCCGGCGGGCACTCCCTTCCCCGGAGGGTCCGGGGAAGGGGTAGGGCGCCCGTGCGACATACGGCGTCAGGCATGAGGCGTCAGGCGTCAGGCATCAGGTACACGGCTCGCCGCGAGATGAGAGCGTTGCATGCCGACGGGTGCACGGCTGTGCATCCCTACATGTCGGGCACCCGCACGCACGCCTCCGCGTGGGTCAGTCGCCGGCCACCGACGGCTGGGCGAGGTCCAGGTCGAGGATCTCGTGGGCGCCGCCGGTGAGGGATATCGGGACGGCGTGCGGCGGGTAGCCGGCTGCCGTGAGGGTGTAGTGACGGCCGCTCAGGCCGGAGAAGGCAAAAGCTCCGTCCGGCCCGGTGACGGTGTGCCCGGTGACGGTGCCGTCCTCGACGAGGGTCACGGCGGCATCGGCGAGCGGACGGCCGGACGGGTCCCGTACCGTTCCCCGGACGGCGGCGGCCGGCTGCAGACGGATGTCCTGGCGGGCCGGTTCGCCACCGGACAGTTCTATGGCGCGGGCCTGCGGCTGGTGACCGGGGGCGCTGAGGACCAGGGTGTACGGGCCGGGCGGCAGCGCCGCCGCATCCCAGCTCCCGTCGGCGCCGGAGGTCGTACGGGTCACCACGTCGCCGCCGGCATCGGTGAGGACGATGCTGCCGCCGGCCAGGGGGACGCCTTCCGGGCCCCCGAACAGCACGCCGCCCAGCCGTCCGGTGCCCGCGAGGATCAGATCGACCTGTGCCGAAACGCCCTCGTCGCGGTACATGGCGGAGGCGGCACAGGGGGCGTGGCCGGGCGCGGCGCCCGTGAGGACGTATGTGCCGGCCGCGGGGGCGGGGAACGCATAGTGTCCGTCGGCGCCGGCCGTGGTGACACCGGCCTGGCGGCCCTGCCGGTCGATCAGGGTGATACTCGCGCCGGGGACCGGGGAGCCCGCGGCGTCGAGGACGCGGCCGGTGAAGCCGGAGGGGGTCTCGGCCTCGTCGGCCGCGGTCGCCGCGGCGGGGATGGACGGTACGCGGATGCCGTGGCCCTCCGGTCCGGCGGCGGGCCGGGCCCAGGACGGCGCGGGCTGCACGAGCCGGGCCGCCGCGCCGGCCGGTTCGAGCACACCGTCCGTGCCGGCGTCAGCGCCGGGCACGTCCCCGGCGCCGCTCTCCGTGCTCTGCGCGACCAGGGACGGACGGGACGCCTTGCGCTGCGACGGCAGGAAGGACGCCAGGACGACACCGACGACGACGGCGGCGGTGGCGATCAGGAAGGAGACCCGGAAGCCGGCCATCGTGGGCACCGTGGCCGGCCCCACGCGCGTGGACATATGGGCCAGCACCATGCCGATCACGGCGCTGGACACCGAGGTGCCGATCGAGCGCATCAGGGTGTTCAGACCGGTGGCCGCACCGGTCTCGGACGGGTCGACGGCGCCGATGATCAGCGCGGGCAGCGAGGAGTACGCCAGACCGATACCGGCGCCGACGACCACCGCGATGATGACGGTCTGCCAGGGCGCATTCATCAGGCCGATACCCGCGCCGTAGCCGATCGCGATGACCATCATGCCGAGCAGCAGCGAGACCTTGGGGCCGCGCCGGGCGGCGATCCGTGCGTACAGCGGGGCGATGCACATCATCGTCAGGCCCAGCGGCGCGACGCACAGGCCCGCCACCACCATCGACCGGCCGAGGCCGTAGCCGGTCGACTCGGGCAGCTGGAGCAGCTGCGGCAGCACCAGGGAGATCGCGTAGAAGGCCACACCGACGGTGATCGAGGCGAGGTTGGTCAGCAGCACCTCGCGGCGCGCGGTGGTCCGCAGATCGACCAGGGGGTCGGCCATGCGCAGCTCCATCACGCCCCACAGCGCCAGGATCAGGACCGCCGTGCCGAACAGACCGAGGGTGGTGGGCGAGCCCCAGCCCCAGTCGCTGCCCTTGGTGATGGGCAGCAGCAGGGCGATCAATCCGGCCGACAGCCCGATGGCGCCCGCCACGTCGAAGCGCCCCTGGGCACGCACCGCGCTCTCCGGGACGACGAGGAAGGTGAGCAGCATCGACAGCACACCGAGCCCGGCGGCACCGAAGAACAGGGTGTGCCAGTTGGCGTGTTGGGCGACCAGGGCCGCGGCCGGCAGCGCGAGTCCGCCGCCCACGCCGATCGACGAGCTCATCAGGCCCATGGCCGAACCGAGCCGTTCGCGCGGCAGCTCGTCGCGCATGATGCCGATGCCGAGCGGAATGGCGCCCATGGCGAAGCCCTGCAGTGCCCGGCCCACGATCATGGTGACCAAGTCGTTGGTGAATCCGCAGATCAGCGAGCCGACGACCATGACCGCGAGGCTGGTGAGCAGCATCCGCCGCTTGCCGTTGAGATCGCCGAGGCGTCCCATGATGGGCGTCGAGACGGCACCCGCGAGGAGGGTGGCCGTCATCACCCAAGTGGCGTTGCTGGGCGCGGTGTTGAGCAGCACCGGCAGGTCCTTGATGACCGGCACCAGCAGTGTCTGCATCACCGCGACGACGATGCCGGAGAAGGCGAGAACCGGGACGATGCCCTGGGCTCTGTGGCGCCCGCCCACGGCCGGGTCGGGCACCGGGGGCGCGGCAGCGGTCGTCGCCGCCCTTCCGGGGAGCTGGTCCATCGTCGTCCGGGTCATACGTGCGGCCTCCAGGGCGGCAGAGAGGAGCGTCAGGGAAAGTGGGGGGTGAGCGTGTGTCGTGAGGGGTGACGGAGCAGGGGTGGCAGCAGGACAGAGGTGAGCAGCAGGCGTTCGGGGTGGGGGAACCCCACGGGCATCGGCACGATCAGATCAGGCCATTGATACGTGCATACCGAACGCTTTATCTTGCGGGCCTATTCCGCCGCACCGGCCGGCATCTCACCGCAGCGGTCGTGATCTGCCTCACGCAGCCCCGCCACTCGCTGCCCTTCACCCCGTTCATCGGACCTCCCCCGGCCTCGCCTTCGATGCGGAATCCGCTGAAGCCGCCGAATTCCGCTGAACCCGCCGAATCCAGTGAAGCGCACGCCACTGACGATCCCGCCGGCAAGGGAACCGCGCCCCGCTCAGGACATAGCGCTCGCCGCGGCCCCCGTCAACGGCAAGAGGCGCCGCGGGATCTCCACGGCGCCTCTGACGTGCACGTTTCGCACACGACCCTTCCACACTTCAACAATCAACACCGCGCGCGCGGTATGTTTTCGCCACCCTGAATGCGCCGGTACGTCCACGTCACTTGACCTCACCCCGAGCCGTCCGGACCGGGACCGGTTCAGCTCGCGGCGACGCCGGCCTCGACGTCCGCCCACCCGCTTCCCTGCAGTGCGGCATTGAGTTTCGCACCGCGCTCCGGGTCCAGATTCAGCTTGGCGAGGATGGCCGGAACCGCAATGCTCGGAAGGGTGTGCTCGAAGAAAACGGTCAGCCGGCGGCTGAGGTCGGCCTGATTGGTCAGGGCCTGCGACATCATCTGCAGTCCGGCGAAGGCGCCGACGAACAGCTCCGCGGTCTCGCGTACGACGATGCTCTCCATCACTTCGCCGCGGTCCTTCGCCTCCGTCAGCAGCCCCTCGACGAACCGGGTCCACGAGATCATCGACTGCTTGCGGTCAAGGTGGTTGGAGCCCTGCTCGACCGCCAGCCGCGCCGCACCACGCTGGATCGGGTCGCTGCGCAGCCGGAACGCCAGAACCTGGCCCGAGTCGACGAACTCCTGCAGCTTGATCTTCTGCGGCTCGACGGCGATATCGACCACCTGCTCCTCGAGCACCGCCAGCGCCAGCTGTTCCTTGGAGGCGAAGTGGAAGTACAAGGCGCCCTTCGTCACGCCGGCGCGCTCGAGGACTTCGGCGATCGTCGCGCGGTCGTAGCCTTGCTCGTCGAATACCGACGCGGCCGCCTCCAAGATCACTCGCCGGGTCCGGATCGCGCGGTCCTGTTGTGCCACAGGACGCCTCCTGTCTCTCGATGTCTTCACGTTCCGCAACAGTTAGCTACCGCTCAAGTCACTGCTGGATCAGCTACTTTCCCCTTTTCGTCGGCCCGGCATTGAAAATAAAACCGGATGGTACGTATCTTAACAGCGATGTACCTCATCCCGTAGAGACGCCTGGGGGCAGTCATGAGCGACACGATGCACGTCAGCGGCACGGTTCAACCCAGGTCTCCGCAGCAGCTGCGGCTCAGCCGGAAGCAGCTCGGCACACCGCGGACCCGCCTCGGCGCCTCCGTCCGGCGGGAGTTCGTCCACCGCCCCCTCGTCGACGACATTCTGGTCACTTCGTGGCGCCGCCTCGATGACTCCCACTTCTCGTTGACTGCCCAGTGGCCGCACGATCACGGATATTTCACCCCCAACCGCGGGCGGCACCATCTCATTCTCGCGGGCGAGACCATCCGCCAGGCCGGGTTGCTGCTCTCCCACGCCGAACTCGGCGTACCTCTCGGCCACCACTTCATCCTCGGGGACCTCGTCTACACCACTCACCCCGAACACCTCACGGTGGGCAGCGGGCCCACTCCGCTGACGATCGACGTCACCTGCAGCACGATGCGGATGCGGGCCGGCACGATGACCTGCGGCCGCTTCGACATGACGATCCGCAAGGCGGGCCGGATCGTGGCGACAGGCCACTCCAGCGTCACGGTCGCCTCGCCCCTCGCCTACCGAAGGATCCGTGGCGAGCGGCTCGCCGCGCGGCGCACCGCCGGCCCGCTCCCGACCCCGGTCCCACCCCAACTGACCGGCAGCGTCGGCGACAGCGATGTCCTGCTCTCCCCCACCGACCGGCCCGACCGCTGGCTGCTGCGTGTCGCGCCCGGCCATGCCGCGGTGGTGAACCCGGCGAACGACCACGTCCCGGGCATGGTGCTGCTCGATGCCGCACAGCAGGCCGCCCACGCCCTGACCGCACCCGAGGGCTTCGTGCCGTACGCGTTCGGTACCGAATTCCGCCGCTACGCCGAGCATGACACCCCCTGTGTGATCGAGGCCCGCCGTGTCCCGTCGGCGCTGCCCTGCACCACCACGGTCCAGGTCACCGGGTCACAGGGCGGAGAGCCGGTGTTCGTGTCCACCCTGACGGCGCCGGACGCCCGGAGCTGAGCACACCGCCACGACGAACGCACTTCCGGGCGGAGCGCGTCCCGAGCCACCGCACCGCGCGTCATCCACCACCGCATGTGCTGAGCAGCAGCGGCTCTTGAGGCATGGACAGCCCGCTCCCGACTGCCGAACGCAGCACAGCAACCGACAGTCCCCGGCGGCAGCACGCCCGCCACAGGCACAGGAAAGGCCAAAGAACGATCATGGGTGACCTCCAGGGAAAGACCGCGCTGGTGACGGGATCCAGCCGGGGCATCGGCCGGGGCATCGCCCAGCGCCTCGCCGAGGACGGCGCGCTGGTCGCCGTCCACTACTGCAGCAATGACACCGCTGCCAAGGAAACGGCCGAGAGCATCCGCAATGCGGGCGGCCGGGCCTTCATAGTGGGTGCGGAGCTGGGGGTTCCCGGTGATGCCGAAGCCCTCTTCGCCGCGTTCGACGACGGACTGGCGGACTGCGGCGCGGAGCCCGGCCTCGACATCCTCGTCAACAACGCCGCGATCAGCATCCCGGGACATATCGACGAGGTGACGCCCGAGGACTTCGACCGCACCCTCGCGGTCAACGCCAAGGCACCCTTCTTCGTGACCCAGCATGGTCTGCGCCGGATGCGGGACGGCGGACGCATCATCTACATCTCGTCGGCGGTGACGAGTACGGCGTTCCCCTCGACCATCGCCTACGGCGTCTCCAAGGGCGCCGTGGACACCCTGACGCGCACCCTCGCCAAGGACGTCGGCGCACGCGGGATCACGGTGAACACCATCTCCCCCGGCTTCGTCGAGACCGATATGAACGCGGCGATGCGCGCGACGCCCGAAGCACATGCGGCGCTGGCCGCCATCTCCGTGTTCAACCGGCTCGGCAGGCCCGCGGACATCGCGGACGTCGCCGCGTTCCTGGCCTCGGACGACTCCCGCTGGATCACCGGCCAGCGCTTCGATGTCACGGGTGGCTCGATGCTCTGACCCCACCGGGGACAAGCCTGGGCCCGCCGCGGCGTCTCGGCGCCGTCAGGCGATGCCAGGCGATGCCAGGCGACGTGGAAGACCAAGCCCAGGGCGGCCCGGCGGCAGGAGGGTGGGTGGTGCCGCGGGACTGTGCGCGGGGCCGCTGTTCGACGAGCAGGAATTCACCGCCCGGGTAGTCCGCGCCCTGCTGGTCCAGGCCGATGGCGACCTGGAGGGGCAGCGGTCGGCGAAATAGCCGTAGTGGTCCGAGGGGCGGGCTCAGCCGGCGTCCGGCACGACGCCCTCGATGCCGAGGAGTTGCCGCTTGCGGGCGGGCCCGCCCGCGTAACCCGACAGGGACCCGTCCGCGGCGATCACACGGTGGCAGGGCCGGACGACGAGCAGCGGGTTCGCGCCGATCGCTGTGCCGACGGCGCGCACCGCGCCCCGTGCCGCCCCGATGTCGGCGGCGATCGCGCCGTAGGTGGACGTGGTGCCGTACGGAACGGCCTCCAGGGCCTTCCACACGCGCTGTTGGAAGTCCGTGCCCCGGGCGGGTTTGCAGGCGATGCCGAAGCGGGTCAGCTCCCCGTCGAAGTAGGCGCGCAGTTGGCGGGCGATTCCGGCGAAGGCGTCGGGGGCGTACGTCCAGCCGTCCTGGACGGTCGCACCGCCCTTCTGGCCGGGCACGGTCAGCGACGCGAGCGCGGTACCGCCCGGTGCGGTGGCCGATTCCTCGCCCACCAGCAGGAGTTCGCCCAGCGGGCTGTCGAGGGTGGTGTAGAGCGTCATGGTCCTGTGCTTTCCGTGATGGAGGGGCGGGTGTGCGCCGGCTCGGTGGCCGGCACGTTCCAGAAGTGGTGCATGGCGTACGAGCGCCATGGGCGCCAGGCGTCCGCCCGCGCCGTCAGACCGTCCGTCGGGGCCCCGGCCCGGCGCATTCCGGCCCGTACGGCCGCGTCGCCGGTCAGCAGCACATCGGGGTCCCCGAGGGCTCGCATCCGGAGGTAGCCGGCGGTCCACGGGCCGATGCCGCGCAGCCCGAGCAGCGCGCGCTCGGCCTCGTCCCGGTCGGCGCCGGCGTCCAGCGTGACGGTGCCGTCGGCGAGCGCGGAACCGAGGGTACGCAGGGTGATCCGCCGCGATGCGGGCATGCCGAGTTCCGCGAGCGAGGCCCCCGCCAGGTCGCCGGCGCGGGGGAAGAGGTGGGTGAGCGCACCGGTCGGCTCCGGCAGCGGTTCTCCGTACGCGGCGACCAGGGCGCCGCCGAGCGTGCGGCCGGCCGCGACCGAGACCTGCCGGCCGAGTACGGCACGGACCGCGAGCTCGTCCGGGTCGGCAGCGCCCGGGGAGCGCAGTCCGGGGCACTCGGCCACCAGCCGCGCCAGGACGGGGTTCTCGCCGAGCCGCTCGGCGACCGCGTACGGGTCGGCATCCAGATCGAAGAGGCGGCGCACCCGCTGGCCGGCGGTGGTGAGATCGCGCAGCTCGGTCAGGCGCAGCCGGCAGTCCAGCCAGCCGTCGCCGGTCGCCTCGTCGACCTCGGCGATACCGGTGCCGTTCGGCAGCCGCAGGGTCCGCCGGTAGGTGCGGGCGCCGGGCTCCCCGCTGACCTCCTCGATACCGCTGAGCGCGCGCCGCTGGAGGTGGTCGAAGAGCTGCCGTGCCGCGTACGGGCCGCGGAAGGCGAGCCGCAGCGGCAGCACCCCGGGGGTGGCATACGGGGCCGCCGGGCCGAACCGGGACGTCTTTCCGGGGCGGGCGGCGCGCAGCTCGCTCGGGGTGAGCGCGTAGATCTCCTTGATGGTGTCGTTGAACTGCCGCACGCTGGCGAATCCGGCCGCAAAGGCGATCTCGGCCGCCTGCAGGCCGGTGGTCTGCAGCAGGACCCGGGCGGTGTGGGCGCGCTGCGCCCGCGCCAGCGCCACGGGGCCCGCGCCCAGCTCGGCGTTGAGCTGCCGCTGCACCTGGCGGGCGCTGTAGCCGAGCCGGGCCGCCAGTCCGGAGACCCCTTCCCGGTCGACCACGCCATCGCCGATCAGCCGTATCGCCCGCCCGACGACATCGGCACGGGCATTCCACTCCGCGGAGCCGGGCACCGCATCGGGGCGGCAGCGCCGGCAGGCGCGGAAACCGGAGCCCTGGGCGGCCGCGGTGGTCGGAAAGAAAGCGACATTCCGGCGTCGGGGCGTGGTCGCGGGGCAGCTCGGCCGACAGTAGATGCCGGTCGTGGACACCGCGAAGAAGAAGGCGCCGTCGAACCTGGCGTCCCTGCTGCGCACCGCCTCGTACCTGCTGTCCTCGTGCCTCACACGGTCCACTGTGCAGCAGGCCAGGCGGCAGCGCTGGCGGAAATCGGACGGCGCGTTCGGGGCCCCGAAGTGCCCGGGGCGCGGCGGAACGGGTCACGGGGCCCGGCCGGGTCGGACTCGGCTGCGACCCAGGGTTCGAAGTCCCCGGAGTGCAGGCGCAGTTCCATGAAAGCGGACCGGAGAGGACCGGAGAGGACCGGAGAAGGCCGAGAAGGCCAGAGAAGACCTGCTCAAACCTGCGCAGACCGGACCGGGCCAGGAGTCCGAACCGGCAGCCCGCCGATTCGGACTCTCGCCAGGCTAGGACGCTGCCGCAGCCAGCACCACCAGGATCAGGACCAGCGCGAACGTCTCCCAGCGCATGGCCCTCAGCAAGACGCTCCAGTCCAGGGGCCTCGACGTCCGGCCGCTCGACGACGAGCTGCCGCTGTCCGAACCGTCGTCGCCCTGGCCGCCGTCCCCGCTGCGGCTCACGCCGTACTCCCGCCTTCCTGCCACAATTCACGAACGGGCAGCCCTTCGCCCGCTGTTCGTCAGCGCACGTCTTCCGCCACGGCCACTCGACTCCGCGGGCGTACGGCACTACGGGTGGGCCGAGGGGCGGTGAAAGGCGGCCTCCAGCGGCACGGCTCGCCCCGTCAGGCCGGCGGTATCGGCCAGTCGTCCAGCGAGCCTCCGCGCCATTCGACGAGCCGGGGATCGTCCAGCGCGATGTCCTCGGCCGGGCCGGCCACGCCCGCGCGGCGGAGGAATTCGGCAACATCACCACGGCCATGGGCCAGGCCGACGATCTGCCCACGTACGGTCACCCGTCGGCCACCGGAGGGCGTCGGCGGGTGCACGATGACAGGCGGATGCTCGGTCATGCATCCAGCGTGCGCCGGGCACCGCACTCGCGCATTTCGACAGCCGCCGTGAGCATCAATCCTTCGACGGCCGTCGTGGGTATCGATCCTTTCGACAGCCGTCGTGGGTATCAATCCTTGCGGTCAGCCGCATTCACTAGGCTGGCCGGGTGGCGGGGCACAGAGCGGGCCGCCGCTCCGTGAGGCCCCGGGACCGACCTTCGCGACGAAGAGCATGAGGCCGACCGTGAACAACCCCATGGACTCAGCCGAGTTCTCCCGGGACCCGTATCCGCTGCTCGCCGCCTTGCGGTCGCGCGGCCCCGTGCAGCAGGTACCGACGGGCAACGGCCGTACGACATGGGTCGTGACCGGATGGGCGGAGGCGCGGACGGCGCTGGCGGATGCGCGGCTGTCGAAGGACACCGCCCGCTACTTCGCCGACCGGCCCGGCAACCGCAATCTGGCCCCGGCCGTCAGCCGCACCATGCTCGCCACCGACCCGCCGCACCACGGCCGGCTACGGAAGCTGGCGATGAAGGCGTTCACCCCGGCGGCCGTTGCACGGCTGGAGCCCCGTATCCGCGTGATCGCGGAGGAGCTGGCCGACGCACTTGCCGCGCGCGGGTCGGCGGACCTGGTCGAGGAGTTCGCGGTGCCGCTGCCGATCGCAGTGATCAGCGAGCTGCTGGGGGTGCCTGAGCCGGACCGTGCGGCGGTACGGCACTGGTCCGATGACCTGTTCGCCGCCTCGGCCCCGGACACCGTGGACCGCGCCTCACACGCCCTCAGCGACTACATGACACGGTTGATCGCGGCCCGGCGTGCGGATCCCGGGGAGGACGTCCTCAGCGGTCTGATCGCCGCCCGGGACGAGACGGACCGGCTGTCCGAGTCCGAACTCGTCTCACTGGCCGTGCTGTTGGTGGTCGCAGGTCACGAGACGACGACACATCTCATCGGCAACGGCATGCTGGCCCTGCTCCGGGACGGGGCACTGCGCCGCCGTCTCCGGGCCGATCCGGGTCTGCTGCCCGCCGCGGTCGAGGAATTTCTGCGCCACGACGCCCCGATCACCCTCGCGACCTTCCGTTTTGCCACCGAACCGATCGAACTCGGCGGCGTCCGGATCGGCGCCGGGGAGGTGGTTCTCGTCTCTCCCGGTGCCGCCAACCGCGACCCGGCGCAGTTCCCCGCGCCGGACGAGGTACGGCTGGACCGTCACCGCCGCCCGGCGCGCCACGGCCGTCCCGTCTCTCCGAACCACCCCGAGCATCCGAACGGTCACCGGCACCCTCGGCAACCCGAGGGCCTCAAGGGTCCTGAATGTCCCGAGGGCCCCGCGGGTCCCGATCGCCCGGCTGGACATCTCTCGTTCGGGCACGGACCGCACCACTGCCTCGGCGCTCCGTTGGCCCGTGTCGAGGCCCGGATCGCCTTCGAGGTGTTGCTGACGCGTTTTCCCGGCATCCGTCCGGCGGTGGACAGTTGGGATGCCCTGGACTGGCGGCGCACGCGCCTGATGCACGGTCTGGCGAGCCTTCCGGTGCTCCTCGACCGCTGATCGGGCCGTACGCGACAATCGAGGCCATGACCATGGACGACCTCGTGATCCCCGAATCCCGCGCCTGCCGTGCCGCACTGGAGGTGGCGACCGCCTACTGCTCACCCGCGCTGCTGAACCATTCCCTGCGGGCATACCTCTGGGCGGCCGGCTACGCGTCGGCCAACGACATCGCCTTCGATCCGGAACTCCTCTATGTGGCCGCCATGTTCCACGACATCGGGCTGGTGAAGGAGTTCGACAGCCACACCGTGCCGTTCGACGAGGCGGGTGGCCATGTGGCGTGGGTGTTCGCGGCGGGCGCCGGGTGGCCCCAGGAGCGGCGGGTGCGCGCGTCCGAGGTCATCGTCCGGCACATGTGGGACGCGGTGGATGTCGCGATGGACCCGGAGGCACACCTGCTCGTCTTCTCCACCTCCTTGGACATCTCCGGGCGGCGTCCCGACGCGCTGCCGGCGCAGCTCCGCGCCGAAGTCCTGGAACGGTACCCGCGCCTCGGCCTCGGTGAGGAGTTCCTCGCCTGCTTCCGGAGCCAGGCAGAGCGCAAACCGGACAGCTCCGCCGCGGACTCGGTCCGCCACCACCTCGCCGAGCGGATCGCCGCCAACCCGCTGGATGCGTACGGCGCATAGCGGACAACGGCGGACAACGGCAGGAGGCCACCTGGCAAGAGGAAACCCCGGCCAGACGGGGGAGCCCGGCCGGGACGGCATGGGGCGGCTTTCTTCCACACCCACACCCACGCCCCCACACCCCCGACACCCCCCGACACCCACGTGAACGGTGAACGGTGAACGACGGGGGCCTGTTCCGCCAGGCGACGCGTTCGACGCCGCGGCGGCGAAGGCGCCCGCGCTCGGCCCCTCCCCGGGCTTGCACTCCAGGCCGGAACCGATGTCGATGTCAGACCTTGAGCGGCTTGATCGCGGTGGGTGCATGGCCCGGCTCGGTGGCGATGTCCTCCCACTCGTTGACGCCGGCGATATCACTGCCACTCATCGAGATATTGGTGATCCGCTCGAGAATGGCCTCGACAACGACGGGAACACGATGCTCGGCGGCCAGCTTCTTGGCCTCTTCGAAGGCCGCGCCCAGCTCGCTCGGGTCGGTGACGCGGATGGCCTTGCAGCCCAGCCCCTCGACGACCTTGATGTGGTCCACGCCGTAGACGCCCAGCTCCGGCGCGTTGATGTTCTCGAACTCCAGGTTGACCTGGAAGTTGATGTCGAGATTGCGCTGGGCCTGGCGGATCAGCCCCAAGTAGGCGTTGTTCACCAGGACATGGATGTACGGGATCTGGTGCTGGGCGCCGACGGCCAGCTCCTCGATCATGAACTGGAAGTCGTAGTCACCGGAGAGCGCGACGACCGGCGTCTCCGGGTCGGCGGTGGCGACACCCAGTGCGGCCGGGATGGTCCAGCCGAGCGGGCCCGCCTGGCCGCAGTTGATCCAGTGTCGCGGCTGGTAGACGTGCAGCATCTGCGCGCCGGCGATCTGGGAGAGGCCGATGGTGGTGACATAGCGGGTCTCCGGACCGAAGGCCTTGTTCATCTCCTCGTAGACGCGCTGCGGCTTCATCGGGACGTTGTCGAAGTGCGTACGGCGCTGGAGCTGAGCCTTGCGCACCTGCGTGGCGGCGGCCCAGTCACTGCGGTCGGGGAGCTTTCCGGCGGTCTTGAGCTCCTTGGCCACCTCGACGAACAGCTCCAGTGCGGCCTTGGCGTCCGAGGCGATGCCGTAGTCCGGGGCGAAGATCTTGCCGATCTGGGTCGGCTCGATATCGACGTGGACGAACTTGCGGCCCCGGGTGTAGACGTCCAGCTTGCCGGTGTGGCGGTTGGCCCAGCGGTTGCCGATCCCGAGGACGAAGTCGGACTCCAGGAAGTTGGCGTTGCCGTAGCGGTGTGAGGTCTGCAGGCCGACCATCCCGGCGTTGAGTTCGTGGTCGTCGGCGAGGATGCCCCAGCCCATCAGGGTGGGGATGACCGGGGTGCCGGTCAGCTCGGCGAACTCGGCCAGCAGCGCACAGGCGTCGGCGTTGATGATGCCGCCACCGGCGACGATCAGCGGGCGCTCCGACGCGTTGAGCAGCGTGAGCGCCTTCTCCACCTGGGCGCGGGTCGCGGCCGGCTTGAAGGCCGGCAGCGGCTCGTACGTTTCGGGGTCGAAGTCGATCTCGGTCAGCTGCACATCGACCGGCAGGTCGACCAGGACCGGGCCCGGCCGCCCGGAGCGCATCAGATGGAACGCCTGCTGGAAGACGCCGGGGACCTGCGCGGCCTCCATCACCGTGGTGGCGGCCTTGGTGACCGGCTTGGCGATCGAGGCGATGTCGACGGCCTGGAAGTCCTCTTTCTGGATCACCGCGGTAGGCGCCTGGCCGGTAATGCACAGGATCGGGATCGAGTCACCGATCGCGGAGTAGAGGCCGGTGATCATGTCCGTGCCGGCCGGGCCGGACGTGCCGATGCAGACGCCGATGTTGCCCGGGTGGGTCCGGGTGTAGCCCTCGGCCATGTGTGAGGCGCCCTCGACATGGCGGGCCAGCGTGTGATCGATCCCGCCTGCGCCCGTGAGCGCCGCGTAGAAGGGATTGATCGCGGCACCCGGCACTCCGAAGGCGTGCGTCACGCCCTCACGCTTGAGGATCTCCACGGCGGCGCGAGCGGCTGTCATTCGAGGCATCGAGTACTCCTGCGTCGACCTGTCACGGGCAAGCTCCGACGAAGGCCGGAGGGAGGTGTAATTCCGCATCATGGAACTAATGTTTTGCTTTGTGGAAGGAAGGTAGAACGCAGCGATCCGCCCGTCAAGGGCAGGCGTGGCGTCCGATGCCGGGATGACCGCGCGGGGAGGTGGACACAGGGCGGTGACGCGGCGGCGCGAGGGGGCGAGCGTGCGAGGGGGCGAGGGGGCGGGCGTGCGAGAGGAGGGGCGGGGCGCGGGCGCGGCGGTCTACGGGCTCGCCATTCGGCCGGCTCGACCCGAGTGGGCGGGCAAGTGACATCGACGCGAGAGCGCCACCCACACCCCATGGGCCAACCACCCGCCGAGGCCACTTCTAAGGCCTGTCCGACGGGCCATGCGAAAGCCCGGCGGCTCGTCGTTCAGGACAGCGGGTGGGGCGGCAGGACGGGCACCAAGGCGTCGCGGCGACGTGGGCGCGTCTGCCCCCAGTGCCTGTCAGTCAAGATCGCTGGATTGTCCTGCGGGCGCCGGTTTTCGGGGCAATTGCGGTCCGCTGACGGGCCGTTGGGCTATACCCTCGTCCCTTGGGAAGTGAGGGGGACATTTGGGCAGCGTACGCAAACGGAGGCCGAAGGAGGTGTCCATCATGCGCGAGATCGAGATCAAGCCTGTGCCCGTCAAGCGGGAAGAGCGCCGCACCGGTGCTCTCATTCACAAGTGACCCGAGGGGCGGGGCCGGCGCGGCATCTGCCGGTGCCGGCCTCGTGCCCTTGGGCAGATCAGGGACAAGGGCCGTACCCGCGGGCCGGTGTTCGTCACCCACCGCAAGCCGGGCCCGGCAAAGGTCCTCGCGCCGCGCGACGTGTGCCCGGACACCGGGCCGGTCCGGCTGTCGTACGGGCAGGCCCGCATGTTGCTGGACGAGCACACCGCCCTCGGCGGCAAAGCGGCACGGGTCGGGATCTGCACGAGTGGCGGCATTCCGGGCTCACGCACCTCGGCGAGGCGGCGGCGAGCCTGCTGATGCTGATGGCGAAGTCCCGGCACAAGAAGCCCGAGAACGTACGGAAGCACTTCCCTCCCTCCCCGGAGGCGATCGCCGAAGTCACCAGCCTGCTTGCGCCGGGTGACAGCAGGCGCTGATCCGGGGCGGCCGCCGGCGGAGCATGGATCGTGTGGTGGCTGCCGATGTGGATGTCGAGTGCGCGCAACCGGAAGTCGCAGTGCTTCCTTCGCCAGGCGGGGCTGAGGCGGGCGTGAGGGGAGCCGGCCGGACCGCAGACCATGGCGAGCGGCCGGTTGCGTGTATGCCGAAGGTACAGGTGTGAGCCGCGGCGTGGTGGCCGGCACCCATTGATTTGTACATCTGTTCTTAAGGCTTGTACGTTTGTACGCCTGCAGCACATCGAACCGCCGCGGGCGGAGCCTCCCGAAGGGGAAACGACCAAGGAAGTGGTCGGCGGTGAGCGCCGGGCCTCCGGTGGATCGGGGGGTGGGCGGCGGACCCGTCGCCACGACCCCGGCCGGAAGACGCACATCCTGGACGCCACTCTCGACGTCATTGCGGATCACGGGGTGGCCGGGACGACGCATCGGCACATCGCTGCCCGGGCCGGCGTACCGCTCGGGTCGATCACCTATCACTTCGCCAGCTTGACCGATCTCCAGACGCAGGCGTTCGCCCGGCATGTCGAGCTGCAGTCCGCGGTGTTCGAGAACTTGTTCCAGGGCGTCGAGACGCACGAGCAATTCGTGGAGGTCCTGGTCGATCTCGTCCACGGAGGTCCTGCCAGGCACCGCAGTGCGGTCCTCGGCTTCGAGCTGCACCTGGCGGCCCTCCGCAACCCCGGACTGCGAGCCCTGACGCAGGAATGGACGGAGGACAGCCGCACCGTTCTGGCCCGTTTCACCGGCCCGGACAGCGCCGCCCGTCTGGATGCCCTGCTTGAGGGAATGATCATGCATGCTCTGCTCACCACCGCGCCGGAGTCGCGCGAGAGGACACGGGACGCGATCGACCAGACTCTCGGCCCAGCCGGCCGGACGGGATCGTGACCAGAGCGTCTGCAGCCGCCTCGACGGCGCCAACGGCACGAGAGGTGACGGCCGGTGCGAGGGCAACCTACGCGGTCTTCGCCGGTCTGGGGCTCGCCGGATCGACGTGGTCCTCCCGGCTTCCCCAGATCCGCACGCAGCTGCACCTTGACCCGGCATCACTGGGACTCCTGCTGCTCACCATCGCCGTCGGCGGCGCGATCGTGCTGCCCCTGTCGGGACCTGTCGTCACACGCATCGGCCCCCGCCGGGCCATCACCGCCGTGGCACTGCTCGTCAGCGCGAGCCTCGGCGTCATCGCACTCGGATACACCTTTTCACCATCCGTGCTGGTGGCCGGACTGTTCGCGCTCGGCGCGGCTACGGGCTTCTGGGATGTCGCGATGACCGTGCACGCCGCGTCCGTCGAACGGCAGCTCGGCCGTCCCGTCATGCCACGCTTCTTTGCCGCGTTCAGCCTCGGTACGGTCGCCGGTGCCGCGGTCAGTGTGCCGATGACCGCGCTGCGGGTCCCGGTAAGCATCCATGTGGCCGTGGTCGCAGCGGTCATCGGCGGGGCGATACCCGCGGTGACACGGCACTTCCTTCCTGAGCACGCCGCGCGCCCCGTCGCAGTGCCACCGCCGGTGAAAATGTCCCGCTCGGGTCTGGGCGCGTGGCGAGAACCGCGCACCGTGGCGGTCGGGCTCGTCGCACTGGCCTTCGCGGTCGCGGAAGGGGCGGGCAGTAACTGGGTCAGCGTCTCGGTCATCGACCGTCACCACGTCACCGCCACGATCGGCACGCTGGCGTACGCCTCGTTCCTCACCGCGCTCACCGCCGGCCGCTGGCTCGGTCCAGTGGTCCTCCACCGGTTCGGACGGGTCACTGTCCTTCGGACAGCCGCCGCCGTCACCGCCACCGGCGTCGCCCTTTTCGCGCTTGGGCCGTCCACTGGACCGGCGTTCGCGGGAAGTCTGCTCTGGGGGATGGGTGCGGCGCTCGGCTTTCCGATCAGCATGAGTGCCGGGGCCGACGAGCCCGCTCGTACCGCCGGCCGCGTCAGCGTCATCACCTCTATCGGATACTGCGGCTTCGTCGGCGGACCACCCCTCATCGGATTCCTCGCAAACCAGACCACCGTCGGGCACGCCCTGCTCGTCATCGCCATCCTCATGGCCCTGTCCGCTGTGATAGCAGGTACCGCCCGCCGGTCCCCCGAGAAGCACGCGCAGAGCGGCTCCGACGCCCAGGCACGCACCGCTGTCATGTAAGACACAAAACCTTGGAGACTCCTATGCCCCGCCACGCGCCCGTGATCGCCGTCCCCGAGGCCGAGCTGAACGAGCTGCGCTCACGGCTGCTCAACACACGCTGGCCGACCCCCTGGCCCGCCACCGGCTGGGAGGCCGGCACCGACTCCGGCGAACTACGACGCCTCGTCACTTACTGGGCCTGCGACTACGACTGGCGTACCCACGAAGCCACCATCAACGCCCTGCCGTCTCACCTCGCAGACCTCGACGGAACCCCCGTCCACTACCTGCGCTTCGACGGCGAACGCCCCGGCTCCCTGCCGATCGTCCTGACCAACGGGTGGCCCAGTTCCTTCCTCGAACTGACCACCCTCGCCCGCCGGCTGGCCACGCCTTCGCGGTACGGAGGTGACGCCGCCGACGCGTTCACTGTCATCGTCCCCTCGCTGCCCGGATTCGCCTTCTCACCTCAGCGGCCCTCGCTCGCGAAGCAGCTGCAGACACATGAGATCTGGCACCGGCTCATGCACGACGAACTCGGCTTCGCCCGCTACGCCGCGCACGGGGGCGACCTGGGTGCCGGCATCACCTCCCGGCTCGGCGAGGCTCACCCCGAGACCGTGGTGGGCATCCATCTGATGGCGATCGCCAGTCCGGTCGCCTACGACGCGGCCGGTGTCACCCCAGAGGAGCAGGAGTACCTCGATTCCGTCGCGGGGTGGTCCGCGGAAGAGGGCGGGTACCTGCACGAACAGAGCACCCGCCCGCTCACGCTGAGCTATGGTCTGGCCGACTCGCCGACCGGGCTGCTTGCCTGGATCGTCGAGAAGTACCGTGCGTGGAGCGATTGCGGTGGTGACCTGTCGTCCCGGTTCAGCGACGACTTCCTCCTCACGCAGGCGTCGCTCTACTGGTTCACCCACACCATCTCGACCTCCTTCCGGCCCTACTACGAATACGCCCAGCGGCTGACGAGGCGGGTGGAGCGGGTAGACGTGCCCACGGCCCTCGCCCTGTTCCCGGCCGACCTCACCCAGCCGCCCCGCAGCTGGGCCGAGCGCACGTACAACATCAGGAGGTACACCCGCATGCCCCGTGGCGGACACTTCGCCGCCCACGAAGAACCCGAGCTCCTCGCGCACGACCTCACCGAGTTCTTCCGCGCACACCGGTGAACACCTGGACCCGTGAGAGTTCTTGAGCCTCAGCACCAACGCGCCGGAGCCGATCGGCTTACCGGTCGTCGTCGGCCTCCGGATCCCGCAGGGGCCGCAGGCCACCGGGCAGATCGGGGGCTGGAAGGAGTACCGGCCTTGCCATGGAAGATCTTCCGTGCGCGCGCGTGGCGGCCCTCCTGGAGGTTGGCCTGCACCTTGATCTTCCGTCGGTAGGCCGGTGGCAGGACACCGGCTGGAGCCTTCTCCCGCACGGACAACGACTCCTCGCCCCCGCCGCCGAGCGCATCTGTCACCACCGGACCAATGGACCACCGGACCACCGGACCACCGGACCAATGGACCACCGGACCACCGGACCACCGGACCACCGACGCCAAGAACAACGTCCCTTGGTCGCCTGCGGCCGTTGAAAACAGACTCATTCCGCTACGGGTGGTAGATCTCCTGCATGGCAGTGATCTGGCTCTGGCCGTTGACGCGGTAATAGAAGTGCGGGCTGTTGGCGAGCTTGTGGTTCACCAGCCACTTCGGGGTGACCTTCACGGTCGTGGTGTCGCTGAGGACCTTGACGGAGGCACCTGACGCGAAGACGAACGACCGGGCCGCTCCACTCGGGGCGTAGACGACGTCCTCGTCGTTCTGCGTGTTCACCTTGCACGTCTCCGGGGTGACGCGCACGACGGTGTTGCCGTGGACGTTCTTGGCGGAGTCCAGCTTGAAGAAGTGCTGGTACCCCGCGGGCAGGTGGCACGGTTCCCAGGCCGTGGCCCCCGTGGTCCTGGCCTGTGCGTGGGTGGCGGTGACCGCACTCGGACCGCGGGTGGCCGAACCGGCCTTGGTGGACACGGCCGTGGTGCTTCCTGCCGCGTTCGGGCTGGCGCTGGAAGACCCGCACGCGGTGCCGAGGAGCGCGGCGGCGGAGGCGAGGACGACGGCGGCCGAGACGTAACGATGATTCATGAACATCCTCTGCTACGAAGGTCTGCTGACGCCAAGAGAGATACCGGACCGCAGGCAGGGGTTTCACCGACCGCCGGCTGTGACAAGACGGTGACAGCCGCGATCCTGGGCCGGCTCGGTGCCTGGGCCGGCTCGGTGCCTGGGCCGGCTCGGTGCCTGGGCCGGCTCGGTGCCTGGGCCGGGGCCAGGGCCGGAGCCCGGCCGGCACCTCGCCCCGCCGGTCAGCAACTCGACGGGGCGAATTGACCAACGGCATCCTTCTCGGGTGGGGTCTACCGCTATGGGCCGAGCTTGGGCCGGCCCGAGGTGTGTCGGCGGCCAATGGGTTCCTGAATCGCTGCCGTCCTAGCGGATCGGCATCCCCGAAACCGTGCGGGCGATCACCAGTCGCTGGATCTCGCTGGTGCCCTCGAAAATGGTGTAAATGGCGGCGTCACGGTGCATCCGCTCGACCGGGTATTCGCGGGTGAAGCCGTTGCCGCCGAGGATCTGTACGGCCTGGGCGGTGACCTTTTTGGCGACCTCGCTGGCGAAGAGCTTCGACATGGAACCCTCGGCGGAGGTGAACGGCTTGCCGGCCACCGCCATCCAGGAGGCGCGCCAGACCAGCAGGCGGGCGGCGTCGATCTGGGTGCGCATATCGGCGAGCTGGAAGGCCACGCCCTGGTTGTCGATGATCGGGCGGCCGAACTGGGAGCGGGTTTTGGCGTACTCCAGGGCCTCTTCATAGGCCGCGCGGGCGGTGCCGACGGCCATCGCGCCGACGGCGGGGCGGGAGGCCTCGAAGGTGGCCATGGCTGCGTTCTTCACGCGCTCGCCACCGCTCCTGGCCTTCTCGCGGGCGCGGGCGAGGCGCTCGTCGAGCTTCTCCTTGCCGCCGAGCAGGCAGTGGCCGGGCACCCGGACGTTTTCCAGGACGACCTCGGCGGTGTGCGAGGCGCGGATGCCGTGCTTCTTGAACTTCTGTCCCTGGGAGAGGCCCGGAGTGCCCGGGGGGACGATGAAGGAGGCATGGCCCTTGGAGCCGAGGCCGGGGTCGACGGCCGCGACGACGACATGGACATTGGCGATGCCGCCGTTGGTGGCCCAGGTCTTGGTGCCGTTGAGCACCCATTCGTCCTTGGCCTCGTCGTAGACGGCGCGGGTACGCATCGCCGCGACATCCGAGCCGGCGTCCGGCTCCGACGAACAGAAGGCGGCGACCTTGACATCGTGGGCGTCGCCGTACATCTGCGGGATCCAGGTGCCGATCTGTTCCTCGGTACCGTTCGCGAGCACGCCGACGGCGGCGAGCCCGGTGCCCACGATCGACAGGCCGATACCGGCGTCGCCCCAGAAGAGTTCCTCCATGGACATGGGGATGCCGAGGCCCGTGGGGTCGAAGAACTGCTGGGCGTAGAAATCCAGCGAGTACAGACCGATCTTGGCGGCTTCCTGGATGACCGGCCAGGGAGTCTCCTCGCGCTCGTCCCATTCGGCAGCGGCGGGGCGCATGACGTCCGCGGCGAAGCCGTGAACCCAGTCACGGACTTCCTTCTGCTCGTCGTTGAGCTCCATGGTGAACTCGGCCACGTCCCCTCCAGTGCTGCGCGCATGACGATGTTACTAGCGGTAACGTGCAGTGTGTTACTCGCCAGTAAGGGATGTCAACTCCCCCGGGGGGCGAATTCATCGCGGAGTACGGGTGTTACGTTGCGCGAGCGCCACAGATTCACAAGGGTGGGGAGCACGACCATGGAAAGCACGGAACACCGAGACCGCCAGCAGACGGCGACCGAGCGCAGACGGCGGGAGCTGCTGGAGGCCGCCGAGCGGATTGTGCTGCGCGACGGCCCGGACGCCTCGATGAACGCCATCGCCGCCGAGGCCGGCATCACCAAGCCGATCCTCTACCGGCACTTCGGCGACAAGGGCGGGCTGTACCGCGCGCTCGCCGTACGGCACACCGATGCCTTGCTGGCGAATCTGGCGACCGCGCTGGACGCGCCGGTCCTGCGCCGGGACCGCGTCGAGGCCACCCTCGACGCCTACCTGCTCGCGATCGAGGCCCGGCCGCAGGTGTACCGCTTCCTGATGCACCCGTCGGACGAGGACAACGCGTCCGAGTCCGGATTCGACGTCGGACGGCACTCCGCGCCGCTGCTGCGCCGGCTCGGTGAGGAGCTGGCCAAGGTGATCACCGACCGGCTCGACCTGGGGCCGGGCGGCGAGCTGAGAGCCCGCGTCTGGGGACACGGCATTGTCGGCATGATGCATGGCGCCGGTGACTGGTGGCTGCGGGAACGCCCTTGTTCGCGCGAGGAGTTGGTCACACAGCTGGCCGATCTGCTCTGGGGCCGGCTGGTCGTGCTCGAGGACCGCGCGGACGGCCCCGGCTTCTGAGCGCCGGAGCCTTCGGCGGCGGGCGGCGCCCGCCGCTCAGCGGCCGGACACCGCCGTCGCGGCCCACGGGGCCTTTGCCGCCGCGCGCAGTGCCCGGCGCCGGCGCAGCCCGGTGAGGTGGTCGATGTACAGCCCGCCGTCGAGGTGATCGCACTCGTGCTGGAGACAGCGGGCGAAGAAACCGGTGCCGGTCACCGTCCTGGGCTCGCCGGTGACACTGACCCCGGTCACGACGGTGTGGTCGTGGCGCGGGGTGCCGGCCTCGATGCCGGGGAGCGAGAGACAGCCCTCGGGCCCGCGGATGACCGGGCCGTCGGCCTCGACGAGCCGGGGGTTGACGAGATGCCCGAGATGACGGCGGTCCTCGTCATCGGGGCAGTCGTAGACGAACACCCGCAGCGGGACGCCGATCTGGTTGGCGGCCAGGCCCACACCGTCCGCGGCGTACATCGTCGCGTACATGTCCTCGACCAGCCGGGCCAGGTCCGCATCGAAGACGGTGACCTCCTGGCAGGACTCGGTCAGGGCCGGATCGCCCAGCAGGCGCAGCGGGCGGACACGGCCGGAAGTGCCGGGGATGGTGCGGGGAGACATGGCCGTAAGCGTACGGTCCGGCGCGCCCCGGATGTCCCGGATGGGTGGCGGGGTTCGGGCCCGGGGCCGGATCTCGATAGGCTGATCCCCGACCGAAGCCTCGGCCGGTCATCGGCTGCGGAGGAAGCGTTCCACCGGCAGCCTCAGGGCAGGCGGGCGCCGGATGCAAGGAGGATCAAAGACCATGGCAGGCAACACGGAGCCGCTGTCGCCGCGGGCCAAGCTGGCCGTGACGGCGGGCAAGGCCGCGGCGGCGGTGTCGCGCGCGGCGGGCCGCGGCAGCGGATCGGTGATCGGTGGCCGGGTGGCGCTCAAGCTCGACCCCGACCTGCTGGCGCGGCTGGCCCGGCACCTGGACGTCATTTTGGTGTCGGCGACCAACGGCAAGACGACCACGACACGGCTGATCGCGGAGGCGCTGCGGGCCAGCGGTCCGGTGGTCTCCAACGCGCTCGGCGCCAACATGCCCGCGGGCATCACTTCCGCGCTGGCCGGTGGATCGGATGCCCGCTTCGGCGTCATCGAGGTCGACGAGAAGTACCTCGCCGGTGTGGCCCGCGATGTGACACCGAAGGCCATAGCGCTGTTGAACCTCTCGCGCGACCAGCTCGACCGCGCCGCGGAGACGCGGATGCTGGCCGAGCACTGGCGCGAGGGTCTGGCGGGTTCCAAGGCGCTGATCATCGCCAACGCGGACGATCCGCTGATCGTGTGGGCGGCCTCGTCGTCCGCGAATGTGGTGTGGGTCGCGGCCGGGCAGGAGTGGAAGGACGACGCCTGGTCCTGCCCCTCGTGCGGTGGTGTGATGCAGCGGCCGGGCGAGGACTGGTTCTGCGCCGAGTGCGGCTTCCGCCGTCCCACGCCCAGCTGGGCACTGTCCGGCGATCATGTTCTCGACCCGCACGGCAGTGCCTGGCCGATCAAGCTGCAGCTGCCGGGGCGCGCCAACAAGGCCAACGCCACCACGTCCGCCGCGGTCGCCGCCGCCTTCGGGGTGCCACCGCAGGTGGCCCTGGAGCGGATGTTCTCGGTGCAGGCGGTGGCCGGCCGCTATGACGTGGTCACCTTCATGGAGCGGGAGCTGCGGCTGCTGCTGGCGAAGAACCCGGCCGGCTGGCTGGAGACGTTCTCGCTGATCGACCCGCCGCCGACCCCGGTGATCATGTCGGTGAACGCACGCGGCGCGGACGGCACGGACACCTCCTGGCTGTGGGACGTCGACTACACCCGGCTCGCCGGGCACCCGATCTTCGTGCTCGGCGACCGCAAGCTGGACCTGGCGGTGCGCCTGGAGGTCGCGGGCCTGGACTTCCATGTCTGCGAGAGCCTCGACGAGGCGGTGGGGATGGCCCCGCCCGGACGGATCGAGGTCATCGCCAACTACACGGCCTTCCAGGACCTGCGCCGGCGTGTGGGCAACTGAGTGTGGTCCAGCGACGTTACGGACAAGGACGAGCAAGCATGAGTGACAACAGCCTGCGCCTGGTGTGGATCTATCCGGACCTGCTGAGCACGTACGGCGACCAGGGCAATGCCCTGGTGGTGGAGCGGCGGGCGCGCCAGCGCGGTCTGGACGTCCAGCGCCTGGACGTACGGTCCGACCAGCAGATCCCCACCTCCGGTGACATCTATCTGATCGGCGGCGGTGAGGACCGCCCGCAGCGGCTGGCCTCCGAGCGGCTGATCCGGGACGGCGGACTGAACCGCGCGGTGTCCAACGGCGCGATCGTCTTCTCGGTCTGCGCCGGCTACCAGATCCTGGGCCATGAGTTCATCAATGACCTCGGGGAGCGGCAGCAGGGCATGGGTCTGCTGGACGTGGTGAGCACCCGCGGCGAGGCCGAGCGCTGTGTCGGCGACGTACTCGCCGATATCGACCCGCAGTTGGGGCTGCCGCCGCTGACCGGATTCGAGAACCACCAGGGCGTGACACATCTGGGCAAGACCGCCCGGCCGTTCGCCAAGGTGCGGTTCGGCAAGGGCAACGGCGTCGGGGACGGCTACGAGGGCGCCTGGAACGACACCGTCTTCGGTACGTACATGCACGGCCCGGTCATGGCGCGCAATCCGCATATCGCCGATCTGCTGATCAAGCTGGCGCTGGATGTCAATGCGCTGCCGCCGGTGGAAGAGCGCTGGTACGAGGCGCTGCGCCAGGAGCGGATCGCCGCGGCGACACAGCCCGCTTGATACCGCACCCGCCCGGATTCAGGTGGTTCGTCGATTTCTGACGTACGCCGGAGTTCACCCCTTTTCGTACGCCCGCAGTCCCGCACTGCGGGCGTACGTGTGCCCGTTGGCCCCGCGCTTGTAGGGTGAGCGGAATCCAACCGGACGACGGGGTCCGGGCCCCCGGTTGAGTTGCAGAGGGTTTTTCGAGCAATGCGTATTGGTGTACTCACCTCCGGCGGCGACTGCCCCGGTCTGAACGCCGTCATCCGCTCCGTCGTCCACCGCGCCACCGCTGATCACGGCGATGAGGTGATCGGCTTCCGCGATGGCTGGAAGGGCCTGCTGGAGTGCGATTACCGCAAGCTCGACCTCGACGCCGTCGGCGGCATCCTGGCGCGCGGCGGCACCATCCTCGGGTCCTCGCGGGTGCAGCCCGCCCATCTGCGGGACGGCGTGGAGCGGGCCCGCGGCCATGTCGCCGAGCTGGGCCTGGACGCGATCATCCCGATCGGCGGCGAGGGCACGCTGAAGGCGGCGCGGCTGCTGTCGGACGCGGGCCTGCCGATCGTCGGCGTACCGAAGACCATCGACAACGACATCGCGGTCACGGACGTGACCTTCGGCTTCGACACCGCGGTGGGCGTGGCCACCGAGGCGCTGGACCGGCTCAAGACCACCGCGGAGTCCCACCAGCGGGTGATGATCGTCGAGGTGATGGGGCGGCACACCGGCTGGATCGCGCTGCACTCGGGCATGGCGGCCGGTGCGCACGCGATTGTGGTGCCGGAGCGGCCCTTCGACATCGACGAGCTCACCGCGCGGGTCGCCGAGCGGTTCGAGGCCGGCAAGAAGTTCGCGATCGTGGTGGTCGCCGAGGGCGCCAAGCCGCGCGAGGGCACCATGTCCTTCGATGCCGGCGGCAAGGACATGTACGGCCATGAGCGGTTCGCCGGAGTCGCCCGGCAGCTGTCCCTGGAGCTGGAGAGCCGCCTCGGCACGGAGGCCCGTCCGGTGATCCTCGGGCATGTCCAGCGCGGCGGTACCCCGACCGCGTACGACCGGGTGCTCGCCACCCGCTTCGGCTGGCACGCCGTCGAGGCCGCGCACCGCGGCGACTTCGGGATGATGACGGCGCTGCGCGGCACCGACATCACCCTGGTGCCGCTGGCCCAGGCCGTGGAAACGCTCAAGACGGTGCCCGTGGAGCGCTACGACGAGGCCGAGTGCGTGCTGTGACCGCGGCACGTTAGTTTGTGCGGCGCGAACCGCCCCCGGCCGATGCCCCGGCCGGGGGCGGTTCTAGTCTTGTCGCCGGAGCATTGGTACGAATCAGGAGCGAGCGGATGGATCACAGCGGGCACGGCATGGACGGCATGAACATGGATCTGCCGCCGTTCACGCTCGCGCGAGGCCTGGAGATCGGTGGTGATCCGTTCTTTCTCGTCGGCTGCCTGCTGGGACTCGGGCTGTACGGCTGGGGGGTGATCCGGCTGCGGCGGCGCGGTGATGCCTGGCCGGTGGGCCGGACCGTCGCCTGGGCCGTGGGCGTACTGACGGTGGCACTGGTGATGTGCACCAAGCTGAACGACTACGGCATGGCGATGTTCAGTGTGCACATGGTCCAGCACATGATCATCAGCATGCTCTCGCCGATCCTGCTGCTCCTCGGGGCGCCGGTGACGCTGGCGCTGCGCGCGCTGCCGGCCGCCGGGCAGGGCCGCAAGGGACCGCGTGAACTGCTGGTGGCACTGCTGCACAGCCGGTACATGCGGATCATCACGCACCCGGCGTTCACCATCCCGCTGTTCATCGCGAGCCTCTATGCGCTCTACTTCTCGCCGCTGTTCGACTTCCTGATGGAGTCGCGGGCCGGGCACATCGGGATGATGGTGCACTTCCTCGCGGTCGGCCTGGTGTTCTTCTGGCCGATCATGGGCGTCGACCCGGGGCCGCACCGGCCCGGTTATGTGATGCGGATGCTGGAGCTGTTCGCGGGCATGCCGTTCCACGCCTTCTTCGGTATCGCGCTGATGATGGCCACCGAGCCGATGGTCAACACCTTCGTGCACCCGCCGGCCTCGCTCGGGATCGAGGCGCTGGCCGACCAGTCGGCCGCCGGCGGCATCGCCTGGGCCTTCAGCGAGATCCCCTCCGTGGTGGTGCTGATCGCCCTGGTCTTCCAGTGGTACAAGTCCGAGGAGCGTCAGTCGCAGCGCACGGACCGGGCCGCCGACCGCAACGGCGACAAGGATCTGGCCGACTACAACGCCTATCTCGCCTCGCTCCACGCACGGGGGCGGTGACGGCAGGCCGCCACTCTGGCGGTACGGGCCGCGGCCGGGGACGATGGTCCCATGGCCGCGGCCCGTGACGTGGGCGTTCCGGGCCGCCGTGAGGAGGTTGCGGGTATGCCCGGATCTGCTAGGACGATGGCCGTGTGCACGGTGGGCGGGCTGGTGATGGCGACCGCGTACACCGCGGCGATGGGCGCCAATGGCTGGCTCTGGTTCTCCTGGGTGGTGCTGGCGCTGGTGACGCTCGGCGTGGTGACGGCGCGGCCGGTCTGAGCGCGCCGGTGCGACGCACGGTGGCGGTGCGCCGCACCGGAAGGCACCGTGGAGGAATGCGCCGCCCCGGTGGGCGCCACCCCCGCAAGGCGCCGCCTCAGAAGCGGAAGAGCGGCCCCGTCGCGGAGTCCATCGTGCAGGCGTTGGGGAACTCCCGGTGCCAGTTCACCGGGATACCGCGCCAGGTGCCGGTCGCACTGGCGGTGACCGGGTCGAACTCCCTGGTGCAGGTGTGCGGCTCGCCGGGCAGCGCGTCGAAGTCGCCGCGCGCCCAGGCCAGCGCGGCGCAGGCGGCGATCGCGTGCGGATGCCTGCCGTGGATGTCCGGGCAGCTGAGCCGCACCCCGCGGGTCCAGGTGTTGCCGGCACCGGACACGGTGAGCAGCAGGCCCTGGTCGGCGGTCGGCGGCTCGTCGGCGTGGGACGGGCCGGCGGAGAGGGTGCCGAGCAGGGCCGCGGACAAGGCGGCAAGCACGCTCACGGTCATGGCGGGGCGGGTCGATCGGCGTCGACGGCTCACGGGCATCGATGTCTCCTGGGAACGCTCGGTGGGATCGCATGCGGGAGCCTGACAAGGACGCGCGGCGCCCGGCGGCCCCAGGCCACCTCGCCGGGCCCCCGCGGGCAAGCGACCACGCCGTGAGGTCGCCCGTACGGCCTGCGACCGCCACCCCGGAGACAAGGGTGGCCGGCAGCGGAGGAGGCGGCTCCGCTGCCGGCCACCGGACCGGGATTACCCCACGCGCTCGATCCGGGCGTGACGGATGAGGAACTTCCCCTCCTCACGTACCTGTTCGAACGCCGCGTTGTTGAGCAGCGCGCAGCTACCCGACGTCGACGTCACGGAGACGGTCGTCGACTTGTTGTTGTCCAGGTTGGTCACCTTCAGTTCGGTGCCGGTGGGGAACTGGTTGCTGGAAGCCGCCTGGGCGCCGCCCTCGCCGGAGAGGGTCACCGTCGAGCCGGCGCAGACCACTTCGCCGCCGGCGGCGGGCGGGTTGTCCGATGCGGGCGGGGCTGCGGAGGCGGAGGGGTCATCGGACGCGGGCGGGGCGTTCGATGCGGGCGGTTCCGCCGATCCGGACGGGGCGCCGGCGGCGGGTGGCTCATCGGCCGCCGGTGGAGCGCCCGCGGCGGCGCCCCCGCCCTCTCCGGGGGAGCAGCCGGCGGCCTTCTGCTTGACCTGGATCTCCTTGATCACGGCCTCGCGGTTGGCGATCCGTGCGGCTGACCGGTCGTCCGGATGGGCCTTCTGGCCGGCGATGAACTTCTCGTTGTTGCTCAGGGCGGAGGCCAGTCCGTCGCACGCCACCGATGCCTGACTGGTGCCCGTGGTGGCGATGGCGATACCGCCGACCAGCGCGGCGGCACTGACGCAGATGATGATCTTCTGGCGCCGGCCGACTCTCTTCTTCCGGGACATCTCTGCACTCCTGTCCTCGGCCTGGACCCTGCGGGCAGGCTCGGTTGCCGGGCAGTACGCCGAGCCAACCCGCCCGCGTTCAAGGCGAGTGGAAAATTATCCGCGGATGTCAAAGCGGATACCGGAAGCAGGCACGGGCCTGAGACGATGTTCCGGTGCGCGTGCTGATGCCGGTCCCCGACCGCGACTTCGATGTCACCGAGGTGGCGGTGCCCTGGCGGCTGCTCACCGACGCCGGCCACCGCGTCGTCTTCGCCACCGAACGGGCCGGCACCCGGCCGGCATGCGACCCGCGGCTGCTGACCGGTGTCCTCTTCGGACAGCTCGGCGCCGCGGAGGAGCCCAGGCGGTTCTACGAAGAGCTCACCCGGAGCGAGGAGTTCACCGCGACCGTCGGCTGGGCGGAGCTGGTACCGGAGGAGTACGACGGGCTGATCCTGCCGGGCGGGCATGCGCCCGGCATGCGGCAGTACCTGGGCTCGCAGGTGCTGCAGCAGCAGGTCGGCAGGTTCTGGGCGCTGGACCGGCCGGTCGGGGCGATCTGCCACGGGGTGCTGGTGGCGGCGCGGGCCCGGGAGGCGTCCACGGGCCGCAGCCTGCTGGCGGACCGGCGGACGACCTGTCTGCCCAAGTACCTGGAACGGACCGCTTATCTGGCCACCGCATGGCGGCTCGGCCGCTACTACCGTACGTATCCGGCGTATGTGGAGGACGAGGTCAGGGCCGCCCTGGAGGACCCGGGTGCCCGTTTCGAGCGGGGACCGAGGGTCCTGGCCACGCGGGGCACCGCGAGCGACGACTCCGCGGCGTTCGCCGTGCAGGACGGCCGCTATCTCTCGGCGCGCTGGCCGGGCGACGCCTATCTCTTCGGGCGCCGCTTTTGCACACTCCTGGAAGCCCCTTCACCCTGACGCCACCATGGGCACCCGGGCCTCTGAGGTGTCCACCGGGTCCCTGCGGCGCGGCGGCCGGTGGTACACACCCTCGCCGCCGTCCCGGCAACCGTGCGGGCACCGGCACCGGCACCGGCACCAAAAGAGTCAGCATCGATCCGGCCGAGGGTGGTTACCCGTGACGGCGCTTGCCCATAAACTCACTGGCCGTCCCGGGGGACCCCGGTGGCCTGGAACGACGTAGCCGACCGGGTGCGCCGACGGAAGGGGAGCTGCCCTGTGCTGTACCAGGTGCTGAAGTACCTGCTTCTCGGGCCGTTGCTGCGGCTGGTGTTCCGGCCGCGGATCGAGGGGCTCGATCATGTGCCGGAGGAGGGCGCGGCGATCATCGCGGGCAATCATCTGTCCTTCGCCGATCACTTCGTGATGCCGGCGATCGTGCCGCGCCGGGTGACCTTCCTGGCCAAGGCGGAGTACTTCACCGGTCCCGGCCTGAAGGGACGGCTGACCGCGGCGTTCTTCCGGGGCGTCGGGCAGATTCCGGTGGACCGCTCCGGGGGCCGCGCCTCGCAGGCGGCGATCTCCTCGGGGCTCTCGGTCCTGCGCAAGGGACGGCTGCTGGGCATCTATCCGGAGGGCACCCGCTCGCATGACGGACGGCTCTACAAGGGGCGTACCGGCGTCGCCTCGATGGCCATCAGAGCCGGGGTGCCGGTGGTGCCGTGCGCGATGATCGGCACGTTCGAGGCGCAGCCGACGGGCCGGCGGCTGCCGCGCGTCATGCGGATCACCATCCGCTTCGGCGCCCCGCTGGAGTTCTCGCGCTATGCGGGGCTGGCGGACGAACGCCTCGCCTTGCGCGCCGTCACCGACGAGATCATGTACGCGATCCTCGCCCTGTCCGGGCAGGAGTACGTCGACACCTACGCGGGCGAGGCCAAGGCCGCGGCGCAGGCCGCGGCGCGGGCACACGGGCGGCGCGGGCCCGGGAAGGGGCCGTCCACGGGCTGAGCGGCCGTGGACTGAGCGGCCAAGCGGACTTCGCGCCCGGCGAGGTCCGCCCGGTGGCGGTGAACCGGGAGGACGATGCGGCGCCGGCCGGGCTGATCGGCGAGGGCTGTGACGTGGTGCTGGACTGTGTGGCGTACGGAGCCGCGCACGCGGCTCAGTTGACCGCGTTGGCGGACCGGATCGGTTCGGCCGTGGTGATCTCCAGTGGCGCGGTGTACGAGGACGACCGCGGGCGCAGTTTCGCCACCCAGGGCGAGCCCGACGGCGCCCCGGCGTATCCGCTGCCGCTGCCGGAGTCCCGGCCGGCCGTGCCGCCCGGCCGGACCGTGCACCGGGGCAGGTGCCGGCGGACCGTGCGGGGAGCGGGGAGCCGCGGGTCGCGCCGATCGCGGGCTGACGACGACAGAGGCGGCCGGGAGGATTTCCGGCCGCCCCTTCATGCCGTCAGCTACGTGTTCATGCCGGTCAGCTACCTGCCGGTTCGTTCACGGCGTCGCTACGGGGCGGCCGGGAGGTCCGAGGCACCCGTGGCGGCGGCCTTGACCGTCGACGTTTTCGGCTGGGGCGTGGCGTGCGGGGCGCAGGTCACGTCCTTGGCATCGGTCTTCCCTTCCAGGAAGTACGCGTCGACCCGGCTGTTGATGCAAGGGTTGACCTGACCGGTGACACCGTGCGAGCCGGCGTCCCGCTCGGTGATCAGGCGCGAGCCCTTGAAGCGGTGGTGCAGTTCGACCGCGCCGGCGTACGGCGTGGCCCCGTCACGGGTGCTCTGCACGATCAGAACGCTCGGCAGGCCCTTGCCGGTCTTGACCTCGACCGGCCGCTGCTGTTTGACCGGCCAGGTGGCGCAGGGGAGGTTCATCCAGGCATTGGACCAGGTCATGAACGGTGCCTGCCGGTGGATGCGGGAGTTGTCGCGGTCCCACTTCTTCCAGCTGGTCGGCCACTTGGTGTCGGTGCACTCGACGGCCGTGTAGACGGCGTTGCCGTTCTCCGCGGTGATGTTGCCGGCGGTGTCCGCCAGGTTCGGCCCGGCGTTCTCGACCAGCGGCTTGGTGTCACCGGAGAGGTACGCGCTCCAGACCTCGGCGACCGAGGCCCACATGGAGTCGTAGTACGGCGCGTTCTGGAAGAAGCCGGTCAGCTCGGCGGGGCCCACGACGCCGCCGATGGGGTTCTTCTTGGCGGTCGCCCGCAGCTTCTCCCACGCCGCCTGGACCTTCTCGGGGGTGGCACCGATGTGGTAGGTGGCGTCGTTCTTGGCCACCCACTTCCGCCAGTCGCCCCAGCGGGTCTCGAAGGCGACATCCTGGTCGAGGTTGGCCTGGTACCAGATGTTCTCGCGGGCCGGGTTGACGACGCTGTCGACGAGCATCCGGCGGACGTGGTCAGGAAAGAGCGTCCCGTAGACGGCGCCGAGGTAGGTGCCGTAGGAAACGCCCAGGTAGTTGAGCTTCTTCTCGCCGAGCGCGGCGCGGATCACATCGAGGTCGCGGGCCGTGTTCGCGGTCGTCATGTACGGCAGGAGACGGCCGCTGCGCTCGGCGCAGCCGTCGGCGTACTCCTTGGCGAGCTTGCGCTGGGCGCGCTTGTCGGCCTCGCTGTCCGGCACCGGGTCGGCCTTCGGGGCCTTGACGAACGCCTGCGGGTCCATGCAGGAGATCGGCGCGGAGTGGCCCACGCCCCGGGGGTCGAAGCCGACGAAGTCGTACGCCGTGGCGGTCTTGGCCCAGAGGGGGTTCTTGGTGGTGATGCGGGTCGGGAACCTCATGCCCGAAGCGCCGGGGCCACCGGGGTTGTAGACGAGGGAGCCCTGTCGCTCCTTCTTGCTGCCGGTGCTGACCGCCCGGTCCACGGCGAGCTTGATCGTACGGCCGTCGGGCCGGGCGTAGTCCACCGGGACGGTGACGTAGCCGCACTGGATGGGCGACTTGAAGCCCCAGTCAGCGGGGCAGTCCTGCCAGTTGATGCCCTTCTTGGCCGCGCGCGCGGCGGCGGTCGCCGCACCGCGCGCTTCGGCCGGACCGCGCTGGTGCTTCTCGCCCGCGCTGGCGGGCGTGGCGGATATCGCTCCGGCGAGGAGCACTCCGGTCACCAGGGTGCCGGCGGCGCCGAGCGCTGCTGTTTTTCTCACGTGATTGATTCCCCCTGCATGGTGTGCCGCTTGTGGCGGCGTTGATCACAGGTCTACGGGGGGATCCTGACGTGTGCCGTCCCCTGTTGAACAGGTTTGGCCCACACTTCTTTACCAACCTGTAGGTTTCCGGCCAATGCCACCGGTCGGCGGCGCCCGGTCCCGCGGCACGCCCGTCGCGCCCCTCGGATCCTCAACTTCGGCCGTATCGAGTGCAGTTGACGAGGTGACAGGACAGTTCACGCCAGGTTCGGACCGTTCGGCCAAGAGGTTCCGGCCATCGCCGACCTGGTGGAGTGCGGTGCGGCGCGATGGCTCCCGGAGGGGCGCGCAGGGGCGAGAATACGTCAATTGCCGTAGACCTGCCCTTCAGGCATGTGCCAGCCGCACAGCTTCAGTAACCTTCCGTGAAGGCTCTCCCACTCACCGCCACAAGGGAGGGCTTCGGCGTTTTCGCGCCCCGTCCGACCGTCGCGAAGGAGATCCGAAGTGCCGGGTATCGATCAGGTGTTGTCCCAAGCGATGGGGATCCCCGGCGTCCGGTGCGCCGGACTGATCGACTGGACCAGTGGTCTGACACTCGGCACGGCAGGGCAGGCACCCCACGGCGATCACGACGCGGCGGCCGCGGACACCGCCGAGGTGGTGCAGGCCGTGACCCGCAACGCCACCTTCGACACCACGGGCGGCGCCGGCCCGGCTCTCGAAGACCTCATCATCACGGCTGCGGGCAGCTACCACCTCATCCGCTTTGTGCACACGGCCTTCGACAGCCAGACCTATCTCTACCTCTGGCTGGACCGCGCACAGGCCAATCTCGCCCTCGCCCGGCTACGGCTGCGCGATCTGGCGGCGGAGCTGGTCGCGCCCTGACGGCGCGCTCCGCCACACCGCACGAACGGTAAGGGAACCAGCCATGGGCCTGCCCATATCTCCTCACCCGCCCGCCCCGGCCGGGCTGCTCGACCGCTTTGCCGCCGAACGCGTCACCGGCGCCCTCAGCGGTCCGCACGGCTGCTTCTACCTTCTCGACGGTGCGGTCTACTGCATCGAGGGCACCGCCGCCCCGGGGCTCGACATACGCCTCACCGCGGCCGGCAAACTGCCGCCGCAGGGCTGGCAGTACGCCGCCGAAACGGCGGGGCCGCAGCAGAGCGGCGGTCAATTCCTGGTCAGCGAGGGCTGGTTGACCCAGGGCGAACTGGAGATATGCCATCTCGCCGCCCTGCTCGACGCCGCGTTCTTCGCCTTGCCGCTGACGCCCGAGACCACCTCCTTCACCCCCGGCACCGGGCATTGGCTGGGTGTCATACGTCCCATCAGCGCCCTCGCCCTCCAGCAGGCGACGGCCCGCCGCCGGCTACTGCTCGACCGGCTGCGCCCCTGGGCGGCGGTCGACTCCTCCCCCGTCGTGCCGGTCCGCCCGCCCGCCCCGGCCCCCACCACCCGCCGCCAACGGCGGCTGCTCGACCGCGCCGACGGCCGCCACACACCTCATGAACTGGCCCGGGTGCTGGGCCAGTCCGCGTTCGGCACGCTCCTGGACATCCGGCGCCTCGCCGCCGCCGGCCTGGTCCATGTCCCCCTGGCACCGGCGCCGCTCCCCCGGCGGCGGCCCGGCGCCTGTCTGAGCGACCCCACCCCCGTCGCCGCAGGAGACCCCGCCGCGACCTGGCAACTACCGGTACCGGACGTCCTCGACCCCACCGATCCGGACATTGCCCTCCTTGTCCGACTGCGTACGGCGTTGGAGGAAAACCTGTGAGCCCTTGCCCACGAAGACCGTGCACCCCATGAGGCGCGTCATCAGAAGGCACGCCGTGAAAAGGAGACTGATGACGATTGAACCCCGGATACGGGAGGAACTGCATACGCTGCGCGATCAAGTGCGCCATTTCCAGGGCGGGATGGTGGCGAGCGTGGACGGCATGGTGATCGCCCATGATCTGCCGGATATCGAACCGGACGGCCTGGCCGCCCTGACCGCCGCGGCGATCGGCGTCGCCAAACGTCTCACCGACGCGACCGGACAGGGCGCCTTCGAGGAATCCCTGACGCGCGGCGCCGACGGCTATATCGCGGCCTACTCGGCCGGACGCCGCGCCGTCCTGACCGCCGTGGCCAGCCCCGACACCAATGTGGGGCGGCTTCATCTACAGGCCAGAAAGGCCGCGGCCCGCATCGGGGACCTCGTGGACGCACACCCCCATCGGTAGGAGAACGTCCCCCACACACCCGCAGCAATGCGGAAACCGGAAAGCCGGGAGACCGGAACGAAGCCGGAAACCCGGGAGACCGGGAGACCGGGAGACCGGGAGACCGGAACCCGGAAACCAAGAAGAACCGTCAAGTAATCCGAAAGGTCTGAACCCCTCATGGCTCAACTGGAATCCGCTCTCGCCAACGCGATGTCGACCATCGAGGGCGCGGTCGGCGTCGCCCTGGTCGACTACACCAGCGGTATGGCCCTGGCCACTCTGGGCGACAACCAGGCTCTGGACCTCAATGTGGCGGCGGCCGGCAACACGGATGTCGTACGCGCCAAGATGCGCACCATGGAGATGCTGGAACTCCAGGGCTCCATCGAGGACATGCTCATCACCCTGACCGCGCAGTACCACATCATCCGCCCGGTCACAGGAAAGAGCGGCAGCGGCCTCTTCCTCTATCTGGTGCTGGACCGCAAGCGCGCCAATCTTGCGCTGGCCCGCCACCGCCTTGCCGCGTTGGAAGCCGATCTGGAGGTGTGAGAGGGCGGCGGCGCGCTCACTCGGCCACGGCCCCCAGGGCGGCGGCCTCCTCCAGAAGCCGCCGCAGCCGTAGCGCGTCCGGGGCCACGGCCGTGGCCAGGGCCCCGGGACCCGCGAGCGGTGCCAGGACGCCCTGCCCCGCCCCGTCGTCCGGCCGCCCGGCCGCCCGGCCGCCGCGCCGCCGAGCAGCCGCACCTCGGCCGGCGCCGCCTCGAACTCCGGCCCGATGAGCAGGAATTGACCGAGGGCGCGGTGCCCGCCCAGGACGGCCGGGGTGTCCCAGCCGGGGACGCCGGGCCCGTACGCCGTCTCCTGGTCGAGCAGGGTCCGGCCGGCCCGGCGGACGGTGAGCCGGCTGCGCAGCGCGCCGGTGTGCTCGCCGCTGCGTCCCAGGACCTGTTCCTCGCGGAGTACCAGGCATGCGGTGGGGGCCAGTTCGACGGTGGTGGTCATCCGCAGGTCGCTGCCCGCCGCGGAGATCAGCGGTTCGGGCAGCCAGTCGAGCCGCGCCCCGTCGCCCACCGTCAACCGCACGTCGTAGCGGGCCTGCTCGCCCGTACGGCCGGGCAGCGCGACGGTCGCGGCGGCGGCCGTGAGGTGCAGCGCGCTGCCCGCCTCGGCGGTGGCCTCGAGGGCCAGCCGGTCGCCGCCGAGCGGGGCGCTCATGGCGCCCACGACGCAGACCCGGGCCTGGTCACCGTGCCCGCGGACGCGGCGCAACGCGAGCGGGCCGTCGCCGTCGGGGAAGGTGGCCTCGACCTGCACGTCGTGGATCATCTCGGGGACGCCGTCCATGACGTCGTCGCGGGTGAGCACCTTGCGGCCGGAGGACATGAGCTCGGCGACGGTCCGGCCGTCCCGCGCGCCTTCGAGGATGTGCACGGTCAGCAGGGCAATCGATTCCGGGTGGTTCAGCTTCACCCCCCGGGAGCGTCGCTTTTCGGCCACATCTGCCGCCACATGAATCATCAAGCGTTCCTGTTCATGCGGGGTCAGTTGCATACGTGCCACCTCACAGTCTTCCCGCCCGGACACATTCACCCAGGTCACAGGCGCGGACACACCCGTGACGATAGATGCACCATGCAGTAATTAAAGGAGGAGCGAACCGGCTTCCAGCACTTGGCCATCAACAACCCCGTCCCGAGGCCAGGTCGGCGGGATTTCGTCGGCGTGACAGCCAGGGACACCTTCGCGTCCCCTCATACACCTGAGGTAACGCGGCCTCATGACCGTCCGTTACGGCACGGCAACCGACTCCCGGGACGGCCTCACCCCCGCGTTCCCGCGGAAGCGCACGGAATCCGATGGCGAAATACGCACCGCGGAGACCGGCGGCACCCAGGGAACGGAGACCTCCCCACGCCGTCAACCACCATGATCACCGCAAAACAGACGCGCCCCCGCTCAGCGAACTCGACTGTCCGATATGCGCTCTTGACGGTTTCCGGAGTGATCGCAATTCTCTTGGGCGCATCAACATGTGCGCGTCAAGCATGTGCGCACCGAAGCAGCTCCGCCCCCCACACAAGTATCGGAGCCACACCGTGACTCGTTCCACACGAATACGCCGGGCCGTGCTGGCCGCGGGCGCCGTCACCGCCCTGGCCGCCACCGTCTTCACCGCGGCCGGCGCCTACGCCGATCCCGCACCGGCGGCCGCCCCGGACATCGACGTCAAGGCCGTCAAGGCGGATCTGGACCAACTGCAGTCCATCGCCGACGCCAACGGCGGCAACCGGGCCCATGGAAAGCCGGGCCACAAGGCTTCCATCGACTTCCTCAAGGAGAAGCTGGACAAGGCCGGATTCACCACCAAGGTCCAGGAGTTCGACAACGGCGGCGCCAAGGGCTACAACCTCGTCGCCGACTGGCCGGGCGGCGACGAGAGCAAGACCGTGATGTCCGGCGCCCACGTGGACTCGGTCCCGGCGGGCCCCGGCATCAATGACGACGGCTCCGGTTCGGCCGGCATCCTCGAGGTGGCGCTCGCCGTCGCCAAGTCGGGCTTCAAGCCCGCCAAGCACCTGCGGTTCGCCTGGTTCGGCGACGAAGAGGACGGCATGGTCGGCTCGCAGCACTACGTCGACAGCCTCGGCGCCGACAAGTCGAAGATCGACTCGTATCTGAACTTCGACATGATCGGATCGCCGAACCCGGGCTACTTCGTCTATGACGACGACACCCGCCTGGAGAAGGTCTTCAAGGACTGGTTCGCCACGAAGAACATCGCCACCGAGAAGGAGACCGAGGGCGACGGGCGCTCCGACCACGCCTCGTTCAAGGACGCGGGCATCCCGGTGGGCGGCCTCTTCTCCGGCGCGGACTACATCAAGACCGACGCACAGGCGAAGGCCTGGGGCGGCACGGCAGGCAAGGCCTTCGACGCCTGCTACCACCAGGCCTGCGACACCTCGAAGAACATCGACGACAAGGCGCTCGACAACAACAGCGACGCCATCGCCCACGCGGTGTGGGAACTCAGCTCCTGAGCCACCCGCCCCACCGCACGGTCAGCGCCTGCTGAACCGTCAGCGCTCGCGACCCGGCCGCCGGCCCCCGGCAGCCGGGTCGCGGTGTTCCGCGGCGATACCGAACCGCCGTCGTTCGCCCGCAGCGGACGGAAGCTGCCGCACGGTGGAGACCGTGCTGATCACCTGCTCGTCCTCCGCGTCCTGTTCGCGCCGCCCCAGCTCTTCAAGTAGCTGCAGGTCAGCGGCGGATACCAGCGCCACCAGCGGTTTGCCGTGGCGGGTGACGACCACCCGCTCACCGCCGTAGACGACTCGGTTGATCAGATCCGCCAGCTCCGCACGAGCTTGCGTCACCGGAATTTCGTAGGCCATGCTCCCATTCTAACGGGATGTACGTCCTGTACATTTCTTACGGAGGAGAGGAGCAGACATGCTGCGACCGACGGCCCGCCATGTCCTTCCGGAGTTCACCGAGCGCACCGCACAGGGGACGCGCACGATGGACCCGTATTCCAAGCTGCTCGGCGAGCGCATCGTCTTCCTGGGCACCCCGATCGACGACGCCTCCGCCAATGACGTGATGGCGCAGTTCATCCACCTCGAACATGCCGCGCCCGAGCAGGACATCTCGCTCTACATCAACTCCCCCGGCGGCTCGTTCACCGCGATGACCGCCATCTACGACACGATGCACTTCGTGTCGTGCGACGTGGAGACCGTCTGCCTGGGCCAGGCCGCCTCCTCCGCCGCGGTGCTGCTGGCCGCCGGCGCGCCAGGGAAGCGGCTGGCACTGCCCGGGGCCCGGATCCTCATCCACCAGCCGTCGTTCAGCGAACCCGTCCAGGGGCAGGCCACCGATCTGCAGATCCAGGCGGCGGAAATGCTGCGCACCCGCGACATGCTGGAGGAGATGCTCGCCCGGCACACCGGACAGACCCGTGAGCGGATCGCCGCCGACATCGAGCGCGACAAGATCTTCGATGCCCACGCCGCCCAGGAGTACGGCCTGATCGACGGGCTCACCCGCAGCCGCAAGCAGTCGGCGCTCCGGCCCGCGGCGCGGTGAGCCCGGTGCTGCCGCCCGAACCGTCGCCGCTGCCCGCGCTGACCCGCGCCGAGGGCGAGCTGATCGACAGCTATCTGGAGGTGATCGACCTGCTGGGCCGGATCAACCCGGGCCGCTGCGGCGGCACCTACAGCGGGCTGCGCGCCGCCCAGGCACTGGTGGGCAAGGCCACCCGCCTACGGGACGCGCTGACGCTGATGCACAGCCGGGGCGAGAGCGAGCTGCACCGCGCGACGCTGACCCGGGCGCTGCGGGTGCTGGACGGTGAACGCCGGGCCGGGCTCGTGACGCTGCCGCCGCCCGGGGAGAACTGACCCGACACACACGCCGGCGCCTGCACATACGGCGTAGCGTCCGCGCCTGTTGCAAGGAGGCGACGAATTGCGCGGGGCGGACACATTCCTCCGACCCCCGATGTTTCGCCCCTGGTCCGCGGGGTGCGACACCCCGGGCCACGGCACCCGAGGGAACAAAACTAACCATTCGGGTCAATTGTGACCCATGTCACACAGGCCCGTTTCAGCTCGGAATTCGGGTCCCGGGTAAGTGACGATCCCTTCGACGACAAGACCCCGCCACAGCGACGGGGCGGTCCGGACGGGCGCCTAATCCCGCCGCCGTGCCGGACGTCCGGTCGACGATGTGGACCGGCGGGAGCGGAGGACCCGAGCAGGACGGGGTCCCGGCCTTCACGGCCGAGGGCTCCTTGGGGTGAAGCCGTACGCACGGCCGGGCATCTTCGCCTGCCCGAACCCGACAGGTCTTCCTTCGCAGGCGGCTGACGAAGGGTTTGCGCATGACCATGCGCATGCATACGCCGAATCTGCTGGTGCGCGCCGGCACCGTCACCGCTCTGACGCTGGTCACCCTCGGCGGGACCACGATCGCCCCGGGGGCGGCCGGGAACGCCGAAGCCGCATCCGTGTCCGCCCATGCGCTGCGGATCGCGGCTTCCAAGAGGGGGGCTCCCTACAAGTACGGCGCCCAAGGGCCGCATGCCTTCGACTGTTCGGGGCTGATGCTGTACTCGTTCAAGCACGCCGGACGGGTCCTGCCACGCACCGCCGCCGCGCAGTACGGCCGTACCCGGCATGTCCCGGCCTCCGCGCGCCGGCGCGGCGACCTGGTCTTCTTCCATTCGCGCAGCGGCATCTACCACGTCGGCATCTACGCGGGCCAGGGCCGGATGTGGCATGCGCCCAAGGCCGGGAGCGTGGTGCGGCTGGAGCGGATCTGGAGCCGCACGGTCTGGTACGGGCGCGTGGGCTGAGCTGCGGACCGGAGGACGCCGTGGGTGCGGCCACCGTCAGGCGAGTACCAGTTCGGCCAGCAGGATGCCTCCCAGGGCCGTGAGCAACGCTCCCGTGGTGACCTCCAGGGCTCGGGCCACCTGCGGGCGGCGCAGCCAGCCGCCCAGCCGGTCGACGAGCAGCGCGACGGCGGGGAACCACACCAGTGCCATGGCCACGACCATGGTCGCGAGCAGCAGCGTACGGGGCAGCGCGGGCCGGCCGGCCGGGACGAACTGCGGGAGCAGGCTGAGGAAGAGTACGGGTGCCTTGGGGTTGAGCGCATTGGTCAGAAAGCCCTGACGCAGGCTCTGCGCGGTGCCCAGGAGAGCGGCGGGCCGACGGCCGCCGGCCGGTGCAGTGCCGGCACGTCCGGCCGTGCGGTCCGGGGTGGCCGTACGGTCCGGAGTGGCCGTGCGGTCCGGGGTGTCCGGGGTGGCCGTGCGGTCCGGGGGCGCCGTACGGTCCGGGCCGGCCACCGGGCGGCGCACGGCCGCGGTCAGGGCGCGGACGCCCAGGTACAACAGGTAGGCACCGCCGAGGAGTTGGACGGCCCCGAAGAGTGCGGGTACGGCGACCAGTACCGCCGCGAGCCCGGCCACCGCCAGGGCGGTGTGCACCAGCAGCCCGCCCGAGACTCCGACGGCGGTCGCCACCCCCGCCCGGCGCGAGTCGAGCGCATTGCGCACCACGACCGCGAAATCCGCGCCCGGCATGGCGACCATGCCCGCGGCGATTCCGGTGAAGGCGATCAGCTGTCCGTCCATGAGAGCAGCTTCGCCCGTCCGAGGCTTTAATAGGTATTGGCAATGTTCTTGGAGAGCCTGAAGAGATCCTTATGTACGACCCCACACGCCTGGCCGCCCTGGTAGCGGTGGCGGAGGCCGGTTCGATCACCCGGGCCGCCACCCGGCTGGGCTACACCGCGCCCGCGCTCTCCCAGCAGCTCGCCAAGCTGGAGCGGGAGGCCGGGACGGCGCTGCTGGTGCGCCACCATCGCGGGGCGCGGCTGACGGCGGCCGGTGAGCTGCTGCTCGTACGGGCCCGGCGGGTCCTCGACGAGCTGGATCAGGCGCGGCACGAGCTGTCCCGGCTGGCGGGGCTGTCCGGCGGCCGGCTGCGGGTCGGCACGTTCATGACCGCCGGCACCCATCTGCTGCCGCCCGCGCTCAGCGCATTCCGGCGGGCGCACCCCGATGTGGAGCTGAGCGTGACGGAGTACGTACCGCCGCAGGCGACCGCGGCGGTGGCGCTGGGCGAGGTCGATCTGGCGCTGACGCATGAGTATGTGCCGGGCGAGGCGATGCCGGCGCCGGAGGGCGTGCGTCTGGAGCCGCTGCTGACCGAGGAGCTGGTGCTCGTCACCGCGCCCGGCCATGCCCTCTCGGCGGGCTCCGGACGACTGCCGCTGGCCGGCCTGGCCGGCCAGCCGCTGGTCAGTATGGCGCCCGCCGACCCCAACCGGCGCGGGGTGGAGGCGGCACTTGCGGCCGCCGGGGCGAGTGAGGCGGTGCGCTGCGAGTCGCCGGGCTATGCGGTGGTGTGTGCGCTGGTGAGCGCGGGGCTCGGGGTGGCGGTGGTCCCGCAGATGGTGGCGGAGGGATCGGTGACCCCGCTGGGGGTCCGCCGGCTGGACCCGCCGGAGCTGCACCGCCGGATCTCGGTGGCCTACCGCCCCGGCGCCACCCCGGCCGCGGAGACGTTCCGGGCCCTGCTGCGCGGAGCCTTCACCCGCCACTCCGCCGCGCCATGACGACGGGGACGGCCGGAGCCGACGGCACCCGCGGCTATCACGGCGACACCTGGCAGCCTCAGCGGCCGGCGGCCGAGGGTGCGCCGGGGACGGTCAGGGCCGACGGCGCCTTCCCCGGACGGCGGCCGGCCACTGGGGGCGGCCGCCCTGCCCGTATGCACAAGGGTCCGCTTCAGGCCGCCGGTGCGGTGGCCACGATCGTGCCGACCGCCCAGTCGAGCTGAGCACCCGTCAGATCCGCGCGGGCGGTGAGCCGCAGCCGGGAGATCCCGTCGGGCACGGACGGCGGCCGGAAGCAGCCGACCGCGAGTCCGGCCGCACGGCAGTCGGCGGCCCAGCGGAGCGCCGCTTCCGGCGAGGGGGCACGGACGGAGACCACCGCCGCGTCCGGGCTTACCGCCGCCAGGCCCGCCGCGCTGAGGCGGTCGTGCAGCCCCCGGGCGATCCGGACGGCCCGGTCGGCGCGCTGTGGTTCGCGGCGCAGCAGCCGGAGCGCGGCGAGGGCACCGCCGGCTGCCGCCGGGGCGAGACCGGTGTCGAAGATGAACGACCGTGCGGTGTTGACCAGATGCTCGATGACCCGGGCCGGGCCGAGCACCGCACCGCCCTGGGAGCCGAGCGACTTGGACAGCGTCACGGTGGTCACCACATCACCGTCCCCGGCGAGCCCGGCCGCCGACAGCGCGCCACGGCCCCCGTCGCCCAACACCCCTAGGCCGTGGGCGTCGTCGACCAGGAGGCCGGCGCCCCGTGCCCGGCAGACCCCGGCCAGCGCGCGGAGCGGCGCGGCGTCCCCGTCGACCGAGAACACCGAGTCGGTCACGGCGAGCGCCCGGCCGTCGTGACCGGTCAGTGCGGCGAGTACGGCCTCCGGATCGGCGTGCGGGACCACTTCGGTACGGGCCCGGGAGAGCCGGCAGCCGTCGATGAGGGAGGCATGGTTGCCCGCGTCGGAGACGATCAGGGTGCCGGGGGCGGTGAGCGCGGTGACGGCGCCGAGATTCGCGGCATACCCGGAGGAGAGCACCAAAGCGGCCTCGAAGCCGCAGAATGCGGCGAGTTCCGTCTCCAGCAGGGCGTGCAGCTCGGTGCTGCCGCTGACCAGCCGGGAGCCGGTCGCGCCGGCGCCCCAGCGGTGTGCGGCCTCGGCCGCACCGCGGGTGACCTCGGGGTGCCGGGCGAGTCCGAGGTAGTCGTTGCCGGCCAGATCGAGCAGCCGGGAGTCGGCCGGGCGCGGACGCAGGGTGCGGACGAGGCCGGCGTGCCGGCGCGCGGCACAGGCGGCATCGAGCCAGTCGAAGGCCGCGTCGTACGCCGGACGGGCGGGCTCGGCGGAGGACTCGGCAGGCCTCGCCGGGGAGGTGTCGCGAAGCGGCGACGGGGCGGAGTCCTGCGGCATCGGCGTCCTTCGTCTGTCGGCCTCGATTGTGGGCTGTCGATAGACGTTAGCGGTCGTTCCGCAGGCTCACGGTGTGGCGATACACACACCTCGATCGCGGCTCGTTGTGGGAATCCTCCTTGGCCGGGGGCGGTGACGTACGCCAGGATCAACGCCATGGACCTGCTGAACACACTGGTGGACAAGGGACTGCGGCGCGAGTTGCCGACCCGCGAAGAGGCGCTGGCCGTACTGGCCACCTCCGATGACGAACTGCTCGATGTCGTGGCCGCGGCCGGAAAGGTACGCCGCCAGTGGTTCGGGCGGCGGGTCAAACTCAACTATCTCGTCAACCTCAAGTCGGGCCTGTGCCCCGAGGACTGCTCCTACTGCTCGCAGCGGCTGGGGTCGAAGGCCGAGATCCTCAAGTACACCTGGCTCAAGCCGGACGACGCCTCCCAGGCCGCCGCCGCCGGGGTGGCCGGCGGTGCCAAGCGCGTCTGTCTGGTGGCCAGCGGCCGCGGCCCCACGGACAAGGACGTGGACCGCGTGTCGGAGACCATCTCCGCCATCAAGGAGCAGAACGAGGGCGTGGAGGTGTGCGCCTGCCTCGGTCTGCTCTCCGACGGCCAGGCCGGCCGGCTGCGCGCGGCGGGCGCCGATGCGTACAACCACAACCTCAACACCTCGGAAGCCACCTACGGCGACATCTGCACCACGCACGACTTCTCGGACCGGGTCTCCACGGTCCAGCAGGCCCAGGCGGCCGGTATGTCCGCCTGCTCCGGGCTGATCGCGGGTATGGGGGAGAGCGACGCCGATCTCGTCGATGTGGTCTTCGCGCTGCGCGAGCTGGACCCGGACTCCGTCCCGGTGAACTTTCTGATTCCGTTCGAGGGCACCCCGCTCGCCAAGGAGTGGAACCTCACCCCGCAGCGCGCGCTGCGCATCCTGGCGATGGTGCGGCTGGTCTGCCCGGACATCGAGGTACGGCTGGCCGGCGGCCGTGAGGTGCATCTGCGCAGCATGCAGCCGCTCGCCCTGCACCTGGTCAACTCCATCTTCCTCGGCGACTATCTGACCAGTGAGGGCCAGGCCGGCCAGGACGACCTCGCGATGATCGCGGACGCCGGCTTCGAGGTGGAGGGCACGGACACCACGACGCTGCCCGAGCACCGCAGGCCGGGTGGCGACACGGTGGCCGACGAGGCCGCCGACGGCACCGAGGCCCCGGCCGCCACCGTCCCGGCACCGTCCGACGAGACCCGCCGCGGTCTGGTCTCGGTACGCCGCCGCGGAGCCGGTACCGAACTGCCCCCCAATGCCTGAGCCGCTCACCCCCGCCGAACTGCTCGCGCTCGACCGGCAGCATGTGTGGCATCCGTACGGGCCGATGCCCGGCCGGACCGCACCGCTGCTGGTGGAGTCGGCGTCCGGGGTCCGGCTCCGGCTGGCCGAACCGGCCGAGGGCCGGGACGAGTTGGTGGACGGCATGTCGTCGTGGTGGTCGGCCGTGCACGGCTACAACCACCCGGTGCTCAATGACGCCGCACGCGGCCAGCTGGACCGGATGAGCCATGTGATGTTCGGCGGGCTCACCCATGAGCCCGCCGTGCGGCTGGCGAAGCGGCTGGTCGACATCAGCCCCGAGCCGCTGCAGCATGTGTTCCTCGCCGACTCCGGATCGGTGTCGGTCGAGGTCGCCGTCAAGATGTGCCTGCAGTACTGGCGCTCGCTGGGGAAGCCGCGCAAACAGCGGCTGTTGACCTGGCGGGGCGGCTATCACGGCGACACCTGGCAGCCGATGTCGGTCTGCGACCCGGACGGCGGCATGCATGAGCTGTGGCAGGGGGTGCTGCCGCGGCAGATCTTCGCCGACGCACCACCGGCCGGCTTCGATGCCGCGCCCGACGCGGCGTACGCGGCGCATCTGCGGGAGCTGATCGGCCGGCACGCCGAGGAACTGGCGGCGGTGATCGTGGAGCCCGTGGTGCAGGGGGCGGGCGGGATGTCGTTCCACTCCCCCGAATATCTGCGGGTGCTGCGGGAGGCCTGCGATGCGCACGGCGTGCTGCTCGTCTTCGACGAGATCGCGACCGGATTCGGCCGTACGGGCGCGCTCTTCGCCGCCGGACACGCGGGCGTGGCGCCCGATGTGATGTGTCTCGGCAAGGCGCTGACCGGCGGATATCTGACCCTGGCGGCGACACTGTGCACGACGGCCGTCGCGGACGGTATCTCCCGTGGCGACCTGCCGGTGCTGGCGCACGGCCCCACTTTCATGGGCAATCCGCTCGCCGCCGCCGTCGCCGACGCCTCGATCGGACTGCTGCTGTCCCAGGACTGGAGGCAGGAGGTCAAGCGGGTCGAGGCCGGGCTGCGGGACGGGCTGGCGCCGGCTGCGGGCATCGCCGGGGTGCGCGAGGTACGCGTACTCGGCGCGATCGGTGTCGTCCAGCTCGACCACGAGGTGGACATGGCGGCCGCGACCCGGGCCGCGGTCCGGGAAGGCGTCTGGCTGCGCCCGTTCCGGGATCTGATCTACACCATGCCGCCGTACATCACGGGTGACGACGAGGTGGCGCGCATCTGCGCCGCGGTGTGCGCGGCGACGCGCGAGGGCTGACCGCACGGGCGGCGGTGACCGGGGGAGGCGCTCCGGCCCGCCACCGCTGCTCCGGCGCTCCGGCACCCCGGCACCCCGGCACAAGGAGGCGCTTCGGCCCGCCACCGCTGCTCCGGCACCCCGGCACAGGAAACGTTCACGCAAGAGTCCTTCACCAGGAACCATTCGCCGTATCCCGCGCGGGATCGGCCGCGCAGAGTCGGAGGAACACCATGTCGGTGCTGTTCGTGACGGGCACGGGCACGGAGATCGGCAAGACCGTGACCACGGCCGCCATCGCCGCGGCGGCGCTCGCCCAGGGACGCTCGGTGGCCGTGCTCAAGCCGGCCCAGACCGGTGTCACGGCGGACGAGACCGGCGACGCGACGGAGGTCGAGCGGCTGGCCGGCCCGGTCACCACCGCCGAACTCGCCCGCTACCCCGACCCGCTGGCACCGTCGACGGCCGCGCTGCGGTCCGGTCTGCCGCCGGTACTCCCCCATGAGATCGCCGAGGCCGCCGCCAAGCTGGACGCCTCCCACGATCTGGTCCTGGTCGAGGGCGCGGGCGGGCTGCTCGTCCGCTTCGACGCGGACGGCCATACCCTCGCCGACGCCGCGCGACTGGCGGACGCCCCCGTCCTGATCGTCGCCCAGCCGGGGCTCGGCACCCTCAACATGACCGCACTGACCGCACTGGCGCTGCGTTCGTACGGACTCGGCTCCCCGGGGGTCGTCGTCGGCAGCTGGCCGGCCGAACCCGATCTGGCATCCCGCTGCAATCTGACCGACCTCCCGGACGCCGCAGGCGCCCCGCTCCTCGGGCTGATCCCGCAGGGCTCGGGCGGGCTGCCGCCGCAGGCCTTCCGCGCCGCGGCCCCTGACTGGCTGGCGCCGGTGCTCGGCGGCTCGGGCACCTTCCGCATTCCCTCGTGACGGCTTCCGTTCATGACGGCATTCCGTTCATGACGGCATTCCCTCGCGCCGGATCCCCTCGTGACGGCGTCCGGGATTGCGTCCTCACCGGCGACGGTGGGCTGCGCAGTGCGCTGACGGCGGTCCGCGTGCGCGCAGCGCCCTGACGGCGGTCCGGCCGGGCTACCCATCCTCCGGAGGGCCGGGGTGCCCCTGGCGCCGCGACGGCCGTCGGCTCGTACAGATTTCCGCACCGCGGAGGATGCTGCGCGGTGCGGCTCGTGGTCCGCGCAGTGGGGAGACTGACAGCAGGAGCGGGCTTCGTCGGCGAAGGGGTCGGTCATGTGGCAGCGCAGGAGAGTTCCGCAAGGCAGCGTCCATCATCCGGTGTTCGCCCGCTTCTACGCGAACTGCTGCGGCCCGGCCGCCGACGCACGGGCGGGCGTGGCCGCGCTCCGGAGGGAGTTGCTCACCGGCGCCACGGGCCGGGTCATCGAGGTCGGTGCGGGCACCGGGCTGAACTTCGCGCACTATCCGGGGACCGTCTCCGAGGTGGTGGCGATCGAACCGGAGCCCACCCTGCGGGAGGTGGCCCGATCGGCGGCGGCGCACGCGGAGGTGCCGGTGGATCTGGTGCCGGGTGTGGCGGAGGCCCTGCCGGTCAAGAGCGAGGCGTTCGATACGGCGGTGGCGTCGCTGGTGCTGTGTTCCGTGCACGAGGTGCAGCGGGCGCTGGTGGAGCTGAGGCGGGTGCTGCGTCCGGGCGGTGAGCTGCGGTTCTTCGAGCACGGGCGGGCCACGGGGCGGGGACTGGCGGCGGTGCAGTGGTCGCTGGACCGGACGGTCTGGCCACTGCTGATGGGGGGCTGTCACACCGGCCGGGATCCGCTGGGCGAGATCCGGACGGCCGGTTTCGAGGTGCTGCGGGTGCGCCGGCTGAAGGTGCCGGAGCGCGGGCCGACGCTGCCGACGTCACCGGCGGTGCTGGGCGCGGCGCGGCGGCCGGCCGGCTGAGCGGTCGCCGCGGGCGGGCGGCCGGCCCGGTCCTCCGCGGCCGTCAGACCGTCCAGGTGCGCAGCTCGTCCGCGATGGTGTGGACATCGGCCGTGCCCTCCTTGACGAGGCGGGCGAGTTCGCGGACCTGCTCGGGAGAGGTGGCGATCTTCAGTCCGCTGGCAACGAGATAGCCATAGGCCACGGCGGTGGCGAACATCGCATTCGAGCGCTCCAACGCCGGCACCTGGAGCAGGAGTTGGAGGAGGCAGGCAGCCCGGTCCTGCGGCTCCGTGTAGACGGGCACGCCGAATATCTCGGCTTCATGGCGGCTGACGGCGGCCACCAGGGCGCCCCAGTCGGTGACCTGGGGGTCACCGGGGGTGTGCTGTTCGGCGATCAGAAGGAGCCAGGCGAGGTCGATACGCAGCGTCACGTGGTGCCCGGCAGCCCTTCGTGGTTGATGGCGGTCGCGGCGCCTTGGCCACTGCCCGGTTCCAGGCCGAATTCCTCGGCGAAGACACGCTCGTACTGCTTCATGAAGTCGGAGGCGGCCTCGACGAAGGTCTGGCCGACCTCGCCCGCGTCCTTGAGGACGAGCTCCTCGATATAGCGATTCATACTCACTCCCCGCTGCAGGGCGCGCTCTCGCGCCGCTTCGGCGGTGGCTTCGTCCACGCGGACGTTCAGCTGTGTCTTCGCCACCCCTCCAAGCTAGCGCGCCACTGCTAGCAGCGGCAAGCGCCCGAGAGTGTGCGCCACCGGCGCCGGGGAGCGGGGCGGCGGCCAAGGAGACCGTCGGCGTGCCGCCCTCCGCGCGCGAGCGGCGCCCGGCCCACCGGCAGGGCCGGCGACCGACCGGAGGACCACGCCGGCCCCGACGTGTCGACATACGGCTGCGACAGCAGTTGGGGCAGCAACGCCAGGGCGACCAGACGGTCCCTTGCCCCCCTGGCCTCCAGCTCCCGCAGGACCCCCTGAGCCCAGCCCGTCACGTTTCGGTAACCTGGCCGAAACCCTTGACGTTCCTCATGGCTCGTTCTTAATCTCACTGCACCGCGTAATTGGCAGTTCCAGCAGTTCACGCGCTGCGGCGTTTTCCGCAGTTTTTTGACAGGCACAGACACAGACCACCTGTCGGTGGCTTCGTCGTGCCTCTTTCTGTGCTCCCCGTGCCGCCGGTAGGTCTTCCTCGAAGGCGGATTCATGGCACAACGTCCGAGCGTCAGAAGCGTCGCCGACGTCGTTGCGCTCATCGATGGGCTGGGAAAGATCACCGGCCGGGCGCAGATTATCTGGTTCCTGGTGTTCGGCGGGCTGTTCCTCGACGCCTACTCGAACGCGGCGCTGAGCGCCGGTCTGGGGCCCATGACGACCCAGATGGAGCTCACCAGCACCCAAGTCTCGATCCTCACGGCCACTGCTCCAGCGCTGGCCATCATCTTCAACCCCCTCGGTGGCTGGCTCGCCACCCGCATCGGCCGCGTCCCCCCGCTGCTCATCGCCAAGGTGTTCGCGATCGCGGGTGCCCTGCTCGCCGCGTTCGCCGGTGGCTTCACCCTCGTGTGGCTCGGCCGGGTCCTGGTGGGTGTCGCGTACGGCATCGACTTCGCGGTCGCCATGGCGCTGCTCGCCGAGTACACGCCCGCGAAGCTGGGCGGCCGGCTGAACCTGTGGCAAGCCGTCTGGTACGTCGCCACCACCAGCAACCTCGCCCTGGCCCTGGTCTTCTTCAACCTGGACGTCGGCGCCGACATCTGGCGCTGGTCGGTCGGCTCGGCCGCGGTCGTCGCCGTCGCGCTGCTGCTGAGCCAGGCGCTGATGCTCAAGGAGAGCCCCACCTGGCTGGCCGGCAAGGGCCGGCTGGACGAGTCCGTCGCCAACCTGGACCGGATCTACGGGATCAAGGCAGTCGTCGGTACGCCCGACGCGATGACCCGCACCGCGGCTGAGGCACCGGTCATCGGGTTCCGCCAGACCGGGCTTTTGTTCAAGGGCGAGTACCTGCCGCGCACGGTCCTCTCCTCGGTGATCTCGCTCGGGCAGTCGATGCAGTACTTCGCGGTCGGCTGGTACCTCCCGCTGATCAGCCTGACGATCTTCGGCGAGAGCTTCGAGAAGGCCACCGTCGGTTCGATGGTCTTCAACGCCTTCGGCATCGCGGGCGGGTTGCTGTCCGCGTACTTCGGCCGCCGGCTCGGACTGCGGCTGAGCTCGGCCGCCGGTTTCGCCGGAGTCTTCGTGGCCCTGGTGGCGATGGGGCTGACCTTCGAGAAGGTCCCCCTGGCCGTGGCGTTCCTACTGCCGGTGCTGTTCATCCTCTGCCACTCGGCGGGCCCCGGGGCCAACGGCAAGTCCATCGCCGCGCTCTCGTACAGCAGTGATGTCCGTGCGCTCGGCACCGGTGTCACCGGGATGGTCGGCAGCTTCGGCAGTGTCGCCGGGCTGTATCTGTTTCCGCAGATCAAGGATTCGCTCGGACTCGCCGACACCTTCCTGATGCTGTCCGTCGTGCCGCTGCTCGGCCTGATCACCTGCCTGGTGATCAAGTGGGACCCGATGAAGGCCGCCTCGCCCGACGAGGTCGCCGGACAGGGCCGTGACGCCACTGCGGCGCTCTCCGTGACTGCGCGCTGACCCGCCGCCGGACCTGGCACACCGCGCGGTGGTCCCCTCCCCTCCGTATCCGTCCCCTCCGTACCCCTTCATCCCTTCCCTCCGTATCCGTCCCCTCCGTATCCCTCCGCACGGCTTGCTCGCGATGCTCGAATGAAAGGGCTGCCATGACCCAGACGTTCCCCGGCGCCTCCCCACGGCGCGGTGTGCTGTCCATCGACGAGGGCACCACGGGCACCCGCGCCGGAGTCGTGCTCGACTCGGGCGCCACCCACGAGGTGTTCTACCGGCCGATCAAGGTCAGCCATCCTAATGACCTCTCGGTCGAGCAGGACCCGATGGAGATCTGGACCGCCACCCTTGAGGTGGCGCGCCGGGCCGTCGGCGGGGCACGCGAGGACGGCATCGAGATCACCTCGGTCGCGCTGTCCACACAGCGTGCCACGGCGATGCTGTGGGACCGGGTCACCGGGCGGCCGCTACTGCCCGCGGTGGTGTGGCAGGACCGCCGGTATGCGCATGAGCTCACCGCCTTCGAGGCGGAGTGGGACGCCCTCCTGCTGGCCCGGCAGGGCCGGCCGGTCGGCGCCCGCGCCCCGTTCCTCTGGGCCGCCCGGCAAATCGCCGCACATCCGGAGGTGGCCGAGGCGCACCGGTCGGGACGGCTGCTCTTCGGCACCGTCGACACCTGGCTGATCTGGCGCCTCACCGGTGGCTCCGTGCACGCCACCACCCCGACCAATGCCGCGTCCACCGGCGGCTACCTGCTTCAGCGACACGCCTGGGACGAGGAATGGATCGACCACCTCGGCTTCCCCCTCGACCTGCTGCCCGAACTACGCTCCGACGACACCGGTTTCGGCACGACCGACCCGGACGCCCTCGGCATCGCCGTCCCGCTGGCCGCCTCCATGGGCGACCAGCACGCCGCACTCGTCGCGCTCGGCGGTCTCGCCGCCGGGCAGGGCATGTGCATGTACGGGACCGGCGCGTTCGTCGACGCGGCGACCGGCACCACGCCCGCCCTGCCCCGGCCGGACATCTCCGGGGTGCTCGCCCAGCCCGGCCGGCGGCAGGGTGACATCAGTCACTACAGCCTGGAGGCGTACACCTCCACCGCGGGGTCGGCGCTGCGCTGGCTCTGTGACGATCTGGGCCTGTTCGCCTCGCCGAAGGAGCTCGGTGAGGAAGCGGGCCGGGTCCCCACCCGGCCGGGCCGCACCCCGCGTTTCGTCCCGGCACTCGCCGGGGTCCGTACGCCGGTCTGGCACCCGGAGGCCACCGCGTCCCTCACCGGACTCACCCTCGCCACCACCCGCGCCGACCTCGCCCGCGCCGTGCTCGACGGGATCGCGCACTCGGTGTGCGACCTGATCGACGGGGTCGCCGACACCATGGGCACCCCGTTCACCCGGCTCCGGGTCGGCGGCGGCGTCTCCGGCAGCGACCCGCTGATACAGATCCAGGCCGACCTGACCGGCCTGCCGCTGGAACGGGTCGCCGACTCCGCCACCGCCAGCCTGCGCGGCACCGCCTATCTGGCCGGGGTCGCCCAGGGCCTGTGGTCCTCGCTCGAAGAGGTCGTCGAGGCGCAGCCGCAGGGCCGGGTCTTCGAACCGTCGATCACGTCGGCCGAGTGCACCGAACTGCGCACCGCCTGGCGCGATGTGCTGATCGCCCATCTGAACGACCCCACGCTGCTCCCCCTGCGGGAGGGCACGCCCGAACCTCACACCCCCCACTGACGGCCCCCCGGCCGTCACACCGGCGGCCCGCACAGGATGCCGGGCCGCCGAACCGAAACACCAGGAGTTGATGTTGTGATCACCATGCCCGCCCGGAAACCGCGGCGCACCGCCGCGGCGACCCGCCGGACACCGCTGCTGTTCGACCGGGCCGCCCTCAAGCGCCGACTGGCCGACGACACGTACGACGTGCTCGTCATCGGCGGCGGCATCACCGGGGCGTATGCCGTGCTCGACGCCGCCTCGCGCGGTCTGCGCGCAGCCTTGGTCGAGAAGGACGACTTCGCCTCCGGCACCTCGTCGAAGTCGTCGAAGATGGTGCACGGCGGCCTGCGCTACATCGAGCAGGGCAACGTCAATCTGGTCCGCCACTCGCTCCTGGAGCGCCACCGCTTCCGGAAGAACGCACCGCACCTGGTGCACCGGCTGCCGTTCCTCTTCCCGATCCTGGAGAAGGAGGGCGCCTTCGACGCCCGCCTGGCCACGGCCTTCGAGGGTCTGCTGTGGACGTACGACCTGGTCGGTGGATGGCGGATCGGCAAGCTCCACCAGCGGCTCACCGTTCCCGAGGTGCTCGCCCAGGCTCCGACGCTGCGCGCCGAGAACCTCAAGGGCGGGCTGATGTACTTCGACGCCCGCACCGACGACGCCCGGCTCGTCCTCACCATCGTCCGCACCGCCGCCGCGCTCGGCGCGACGGTCCTCAACGGTGCCAGGGCGGAAGGTCTGCTGATGCAGAAGGGCAAGGTGTCCGGTGCCCGAATCTCGGCGGACGGCGACACCCTCGACATCCGCGCCCGAGCCGTCGTCAACGCCACCGGGGTGTGGACCGACGAGCTGGACGCGAAGGCGGACGACTGTCACCGGCCGCAGGTCCGGCCCGCCAAGGGCGTCCACATCGTGGTGCCGTGGGACAAGGTGCGGATCAACTGCACGGTCACCGTGCCGATCCCCGGCCGGGCCCGCCGCGCGACTTGCACCCGCTGGGGCAACAACGTCGTGCTGGGCACCACCGACGAGGACTACCAGGGCTCCCCGGACGATGTGCACTGCACCCGTGAGGAGATGGACTTCCTGCTGGAGGGCGCCAACACCGCCTTCGAGGGGAAGCTCACCCCGGACGATGTGGTCGGCTCCATCGGCGGTCTGCGCCCGCTGGTCGGCGCCAAGGAGGGCGCCACCCTCGATATGCGCCGCGACCACCACATCACCGTCGGCCGCACCGGCATGGTGACGGTGACCGGCGGTAAGCTCACCACCAGCCGGCACATGGGCGAGCTCGTCATCGACAAGGCGATGACCGTCCTCGGCCGCAAGGGCAAGAGCCGCACCGCCGACCTCCCACTCCTCGGCGGCGCCGGTTACGACTCCGAGGCCGTCGCCGCGTCCGGTGGCATCGCCGCCCACCTGGGCGAGCGCTTCGGCACCGAGGCCCGCTTCGTCGGCGACCTCATCCAGGACGACCCGTCGCTGGCCGAGCCGATCGTCGCCGGACTTCCGTACACGAAGGCGGAGGTCGTGTACGCGGCCCGTGCCGAGCTGGCCCGGTCGGTTGACGACGTCCTCTCCCGCCGCACCCGCGCCCGGCTGTTCGCCCGGGACGCCTCCATCGACGCCGCCGAAGCCGTCGGCGCGCTCCTCGGCCAGGAACTGAACCTCACCGAGGCGGAGGTCGAGCGCTCGGTCGCCGAGTACCTCGCAGCCGTCCATCACGAAAAGTCCGTACTCCTCGAAGGGACAGCAGCATGATCAGCCGTCAGACCATCACCCACCCGTTCAACCGGGGCAACTACACCGTCGGTGCCCCCAGCCCCGCCAAGTGGGCGCGCGACACCCCGGTCGGCGACGGCGAGGCCGCGCTTCAGGTCAACCCGGTCAAGGTCCCCGATGCCGTCGTCGAGGCGCTGCGCGAGGCCGCGCACGCGGTGCACACTTCCCGCGACGAGGTCGTCACCCGGACCCGCGACTGGTGGGCCGGCTCGATGATCGGCGAGACCGAGGGCCGTCCCGCGGCCCCGGACGCCGTGATCGTCGAGGCCGCCGACGCCGACCAGGTCGCGGCCGTGCTGCGGATCTGCCACGAGGCCGGCATTCCGGTCACCCCCTCCGCGGGCCGCTCCAACGTCACCGGCGCCGCGCTGCCCGTCTTCGGCGGCGTCGTCCTGGACGTGTGCGGACTCAACCGGATCACCGGCTTCGACGCCGAGTCGAACGTCGTGGACGTCCAGGCCGGTATGTTCGGCGACCTGTTCGAAAAGCAGCTCCAGGAGGAGTACGGCGTCACCACCGGCCACTGGCCGTCCGCGTTCGCCGTCTCCACCGTCGGCGGCTGGATCGCCTGCCGCGGCGCCGGTCAGCTCTCCACCCGGTACGGCAAGATCGAGGACATGGTCATCGGCGTCGACGTCGTACACGCCGACGGCACCCGGGCCACGTACGGCGACTACGCCCGCGCCGCGGTCGGCCCGGACCTGCGCCAGCTGTTCGTCGGCTCCGAGGGCACCCTCGGTGTCATCGTCTCGGCCCGGCTGCGCGTCCACCCGCTGCCGGAGTACGCGAGCGCCGTCGCGTACGGCTTCAAGACCTTCGCGGAAGGCCTGGAGGCCTGCCGCAGGATCATGCAGCGCGGCGCCACCCCGGCCGTCCTGCGCCTGTACGACACTCTGGAGTCGGGCAACCACTTCAGCCACCCGGAGACCAACCTCCTGCTCATCGCCGACGAGGGCGACCCGGCCATCGTCGATGCCTCGATCAAGGTGGCGAAAGAGGTCTGCGAGGCGTACGGCCCCGAACTGGACAGCCAGGCCGTCTTCGAGCGCTGGCTGGACGAGCGGATGGTGGTCGGCAAGTCCGCCGAAGGCTTCAAGCCGGGTCCGGGCCTCGTCGCCGACACCCTGGAGATGGCCGCGTCCTGGACCGACCTCCCGGTGATCTACGACGAGGTGGTCGCCGCGATCCAGGCGGTGTACGGCACCCTGGCCGCCTCGGCCCACCAGTCCCACGCATACACCGACGGCGCCTGCGTCTACTTCTCGCTGCGCGGCGATGTGGCGCCCGACTCGCGCCGCGACTGGTACCGCGCGGTGTGGGACGCGGCCAACGCCGTACTGATCAAGCACGCGGCGGCGCTCAGCCACCACCATGGCTGCGGTCTGCTGCGCGGCCCCTACCTGGAGGAATCCCTCGGGGCGGGCTTCGCGACGTTCGTCGCGGTGAAGAAGGCCCTGGACCCGGCCGGCATCCTCAACCCTGGCAAGCTGGGCCTTCCCAGCCGCTTCGGTACGTCTCCGCTGAGCTGACCTCAGCAGCCACAGACCCTCGAACCCAGGTAGGCCCTTGCCATGACTCCTTCGCCGTCCCGGTCCAGTGCCCCACTCGATGCCCGGCTGACCTCCGCGCTGGCCGAGGTCCCGGTCATCGCGTCGGTCGTCACCACCCAGCCGCTGCGGCAGTTCCTGACCGCACCGGCCAAGGTGTGCATCGTCGCGTCGCTCACGGTGGGGCAGCTGCCCCAGGTCGTGCCGGCGCTGGTCCGGGCGGGGAAGACCGTGTTCGTGAACGTGGACAGCAGCCCCGGTCTGGCCCAGGACCGGGGCGCGCTGGAGTTCCTCAAGAACATGGGCGCGCACGGCGTGGTCAGCACCCGCCTCTCGCTGATCGAGAAGGGCCGGCCGCTCGGCCTGCTGACGATGATGAAGGTGTTCGTCACCGACCGGTCCAATCTGCGCCGCTCCACGGACGCGGTCTCGCGCGGGGCGCCGGACCTGGTCGAGATCATGCCCGCCCCGATCGTCGCCCGGATGAGCGAGCAGGCACGGCGCGCGATGTCCCCGTCGGTCGCCGCGGGCTTCGTGGAGACCCCCGCGGACGTGGCGCTCGCGCTGGCCCTCGGGTCCGTTGCCGCCGCCACGTCCAACCCCCGCCTCTGGCACCTGCGCCGGGACCAGCTGCCGCCAGTTCCGCCCGCCGCACTGAAGCGACCTGCCGCACCCACCCAGGAGTAAGCCCCCATGTCATACGTTGTCGTCGCCCGCTACCGCGTCAAGGAGGGCGAGGAGAACACCGTCCTCCCCCTGCTCGACACGATGGCCGCCGCGTCCCGCCAGGAGCCTGGCAACCTCGCCTACCGCGTCCACCAGGGCACCGAGGACCCGCGGGCGATCGTGCTGTACGAGGAGTACGTCTCCGAAGCCGACTTCACCTCGCACTGCGCCACCCCGCACTTCCAGGAGATCGTTCTCGGCAAGGTCGTCCCGCTGCTGGAGAGCCGTGACGTGCTGCGCTGCGCCCCGCGTCCGGAGGTGCGGGCATGAAGACCCGTGCGGTGGTGCTGCGCGGCATATCGACCGCCCGCCCCTACTCCGAGACCCGCCCGGTCGAGGTGGAGGAGCTGGAGCTGGGCGGCCCGCGCGAGGGCGAGGTGCTGGTCCGGATCGCGGCCGCCTCGCTCTGCCACTCGGACCTGTCGGTGGTCAACGGCGACCGGGTCCGCCCGCTGCCGATGGCGCTGGGGCACGAGGCGGTGGGCATCGTGCAGGAGACCGGACCGGGCGTCGCCCGGGTCCGCCCCGGTGACCACGTGGCCCTGGTCTTCGTGCCCAGCTGCGGCTTCTGCGCCGACTGCGCGGCCGGCCGGCCCGCCCTGTGTGCACAGGCCGCCGCGGCGAACGGGTCGGGAGCGCTGCTGCACGGCCCGTCCCTACTGACCGACGCCTCCGGCAACCCGGTCCACCACCAGCTGGGCGTCTCCGCGTTCTCCGAACACGCGGTGCTGGCCCAGGAGTCGGTGGTACCGATACCGCAGGACATCCCGTTCACGGTGGCGTCGATGTTCGGCTGCGCGGTTCTGACCGGCGCCGGTGCCGTCATCAATACGGCGTCCCTGCGCCCCGGCCAGTCGACGGTGGTCTACGGCCTGGGCGGCGTGGGCCTGGCCGCAGTGCTGGGGGCCCGCGCGGCGGGCGCGTACCCGGTCATCGCGGTCGACCCGGTACCGGAGAAGCGCGAGCTGGCCCTCCGGTTGGGCGCAACCCACGCGTACGCCCCCGGCGAGGCGGTCGAGGCGATTCATGACCTCACTTCCGGTGGTGCCGAGCTGGCGGTCGAGGCAGTGGGCAGCCCGAAGGTGATGGCCGAATGCCTGACGGCCGTGGCCCGGGGCGGCATGGCCGTCTCGGTGGGCCTGCCCGCCCCCGACCGGGTGCTGGAGGTCCCGGCGCTGACGTTCGCGGGCGAGGGCAAGTCCCTGCTGGGCTCGTACATGGGCGACGCGGTACCGCGCCGCGACATTCCCCGGTTCCTGGACCTGTGGCGGGCGGGCCAGCTGCCGGTGGAGCGGATGCACACCGACACCCTGCCGCTGACCGGCATCAACACGGCGATGGAGGAGCTGGCCTCGGGCCGGGCGATCCGTCAGGTCATCGACACATCGGGAATGCTGGACGTCTGACCCCACCCGCCGCGCCGTCAGTGCCGAATCCGCAGGTGGTGCGGGGTGTGTGGTGGCTGACACTGCGCTGACGGAGAACGGCGGGCTGCTGCTGGCGGCCGAGCCGGACCGGACGCTCTCGCTTCCAGAGCGCCGAAATCGTTCGCCGAACGGGTCGGCGCTCTGCTTGGCTCGCCCCATGAGCGATCTCCAGATCCGTTGCGCCTACCTGTCAGATGTCGGCGCCGTGTTGCAGTTCTGGCGCGAAGCCGCAGAAGGAACGAGCATCAGCGACGACTACGACGGGGTGGCCAGGCTCATCTCAAGAGACCCCGAAGCCCTGCTTCTCGCAGAGCGTGACGGACTCCTCGTGGGAACCGTCATAGCCGGTTTCGATGGCTGGCGCTGCCATCTCTACCGGCTGGCCGTACACCCCGAATGCCGCAGGCAGGGCATCGGCGGCGCGCTGCTGACGGCCGCCGAGGAGCGGTTTCGCGCGCTGGGCGGCCGGCGCGGCGATGCGATGGTGCTGGACCGCAATGAACCGGCGCGGCAGGCGTGGCGTGCGGCGGGCTATGCGCCCGAGCCGCAGTGGAGCCGCTGGGTCAAGCACCTCGACGGCTGAGCGACGTTTCGACAAGCGCCAAGAGCCCGCTCCGGCCGGTGGCGGGCTCTTGCCCGACCACCAACTTTGCTGACCCTTTACCATGGGAGCCTCCCCTCCCCTGTGAAAGGTGTGTGAGCGTCCAGCCATGGGCGAACCTCCCAGTTGTCGAGCACCCTCCCGACAGAGCGCGAACCTCCCGATCCTGTTCGATCATGGGACGGAGGTGACTCGATGACCGACCTGCTCTTTCTGGGTGTGGCGCTCCTCCTGACCCTGGCCTGTGGTGTCTTCGTCGCCGCCGAGTTCTCCCTGACGACCGTCGAGCGCAGTGACCTCGAACGCGCCGCCGAGCGCGGTGACCGGGGCGCGGACAGCGCCCTGAAGGCGGTGCGCGGCCTCACCTTCCAGCTCTCCGGAGCCCAGCTCGGGATCACCGTCACCGGCCTGGTCATCGGCATGCTGTCCAAACCGGCCATCGCCACCCTGCTGGCGGGACCGCTGGGCTCGATGGGCCTGTCGCATTCCGTGGCCGAGTCGGCGGCCCTGGTCCTCGGTACGGCACTGTCCACGGTCGTCCTGATGGTCGTCGGCGAGCTGGTCCCCAAGAACTGGGCGATCTCCGACCCGCTGGTCATCGCGAAGAAGGTGGCCACCGCCCAGCGCGGCTTCAGCGCCGCCTTCCGGCCGCTGATCCGGCATCTCAACAACGCCGCGAACCGTATGGTCCGCAGGATGGGCCTGGAGCCGGCCGAGGAACTGGCGTCGGCGCGCGGCCCGCAGGAGCTGGTGGCGCTGGCGCGGCACTCCGCCAAGGAGGGCGCGCTGGAGCCGGACACCGCCGAGCTGTTCGTCCGTACCCTCACTCTCGCGGATCTGACCGCGGAGAACGTCATGACGCCGCGGGTGCAGGTGATCGCACTGGACGTGCAGTCCACCGCGGAGGACGTGGCGAACGCGACCCGGGCGACCGGGCTGTCCCGCTTCCCCGTCTACCGCGGCGGCCTGGACGGCGTCGTCGGGGTGGCGCACATCAAGGACGTCCTGGCCGTCCCGGCCGAGCGCCGCCCCCGTTACCCGGTCTCCGAGCTGGTGCGCGAGCCGTTGCTCGTGCCCACGACACTCACCGTGGACCGGCTGCTCGACCGGCTCTCCGGCAAGCGCACGATGGCCGTGGTCATCGACGAATACGGCGGCACGGCCGGCGTGGTGACGCTGGAGGACATCGTCGAGGAAGTGGTCGGCGAGGTCCGCGACGAACACGATCCGATGGAGACCCCCGACCTGGCGCCGGCAGGCACCGACACCGAGGACCGCAGCGTCTACCAGGCCGACGGCGCGGCCCGCACCGACCAGCTGGAACGGATCGGTCTGCGGCTGCCGGAGGGTCCGTACGAGACCCTCGCCGGGCTGATCGCCACCGGACTCGGCCGGATACCGGTCGCCGGCGACACGCTGGAGGTGGCCGGCTGGCACATCGACGTACTCGACGCCTCCGGCCACCGCGCGGCCCGGGTGCTGCTGCACGCCCCGCGCCCCGGCAGCACCGGCGAGCAGGAGAAGGAGGCCCGCCGATGACCGCGCTACAGCTGTTCGTGGGCCTGCTGACGCTGGTCGTCAACGCCTTCTTCGTGGGTGCCGAGTTCGCTCTGATCTCGGTGCGCCGCAGTCAGATCGAACCGTACGCCGAGCGCGGTGACCGCCGGGCGACGAGCGTGCTGTGGGGTCTGCAGCATGTCTCGGCCCTGCTGGCGGCCGCCCAGCTGGGCATCACCCTGTGCACCCTGGTGCTGGGCGCGGTCGCCGAGCCGGCCATCGCGCATCTCCTGGAGCCGGTGTTCCACGCGGTGGGGATCTCGCAGACGCTGATCCACCCGATCTCGTTCGTGATCGCGCTGTCGCTGGCCACCTATCTGCACATGCTCTTCGGCGAGATGGTGCCGAAGAACATCGCGCTGGCCGAACCGGTCCGCAGCGCCCTGATGCTCGGGCCGCCGCTGGTGGCGCTGACCCGCGCGCTGCGCCCGGTGATCTTCGCGATCAACGCCCTCGCCAACGGTCTGCTCAAGCTGCTGCGGGTGGAGACCAGGGACGAGGTCGCCGCGACGTTCTCGGACGACCAGCTGGCGAAGATGGTCGAGGACTCCCGGGCGGCCGGGCTGCTCGACGAACGGGCCCAGGAACGGCTGCGGGACGCCCTGGAACTGGGCCGCCGCCCGGTGCGGGATGTGGTGCTGCCGGTCGAGAAGGTCGTCTCCGCGCGGATGGGGATCACCCCCGAAGAGCTGGAGCAGCTGGCCGCCGAGTCCGGCTTCTCCCGCTTCCCGGTCGTCGACGAGACCCGCCGCATCCTCGGCTACCTGCACGTCAAGGACGCGCTGGACGCCGCCCCCCGCAATGTCCCCTTCCCGGTGTCCGCGCTGCGCCCGATCGCCCGGGTCACGGCCGCGACGCTGCTGGACGACGTCCTGACGGCGATGCGCGGCTCCCGTACGCATCTGGCCGCGGTGATCAGCGACGACGGGCGGCTGGCCGGGCTGGTGACGATGGAGGACGTGCTCCGGGAGCTGGTACTGCAACGGCCCGCGGCCTGACAGCGGGGAGCGGGGAACTGCACAGCGGACGGCGGGCCCCGTTCGGTGAAGGCCGGCGCGTCGGGACCGGCGCCCGGCGCCCGGCGCCCGGCGAGGAGTCATCGCGCGTCCGCCCGTGCCTTTCCTCGCCCTCTCGACGCGGTCGGACCGTACCGGGCGGGAACCGGGCGCACCGGGGGGCACCGGCGGGGCGCCGCGGCGCCCCGGGCCATACCGTGCGGTATGGCGAGCGGTAAGATCTCCCCGCCATGGAAATGAATGCGCACTACACCAGTTTTGTCGCGGTCGGTGACAGCTTCACCGAAGGCATGTCGGACGGCCTGCCGGACGGCTCGTACCGCGGCTGGGCCGATCTCCTCGCCGCCCGCCTGGCGGCCCGTTCACCCGGTTTCCGGTACGCCAATCTCGCGGTGCGCGGCAAGCTCATCGGGCAGATCGCCGACGAGCAGTGCGGGCCGGCCTGCGCGATGGGCGCCGACCTGATGACGCTGGTCGGCGGGCTCAATGACGTCCTGCGGCCCAGGTGCGACGTGGACCAGGTGTGCGCGCGGTTCGAGGACGCAGCCGCGCAACTGGCCCGGGGCGGCGGGCAGCTGGTACTGATGCGCAGTCCGGGACGGCAGGGGCCGGTGCTGGCGCGCTTCCGGCCGCGTATGGAGCAGCTGTTCGCACGGATCGACGAGGTGGCCGCGCGGCACGGTGCGGTGGTTGTCGACCTGTACGCCTCGCGGGCACTGTCCGATCCGCGGCTGTGGGCCGATGACCGGCTGCACCTGAACGCCGAGGGGCACCGCAGGGTGGCGGAGGCCGTCTGGCAGACGCTCGGGCTGCCCGCCGCGGCGGACTGGGACGCGCCGCTGCCGGCCGCCGCACCGCCGGGCTGGGGTGCGCGGCGCACCGCCGATCTGCGCTTCGCGCGCGAGCATCTGGTGCCCTGGATAGGCCGGCGGCTCACCGGCCGCTCCTCGGGCGACGGCCGCCCGCCCAAACGTCCCGAGCTGCTGCCGTACGAGTGCTGACGGCCCGGTCCGCGACGGGTGCCGTACCTCCGGCCGCTGCCTGGACGAACGTACAGCCGGGACCGGGGCGCCGACCTGCGTAAACCGCCAGGAGAATCAGGGCAACGCTGTCACCTGCAGGAACACATCCCGCAGGAGGGTTGCCCCTCCTTAAGCCTGATTCGCAAGATCATGGAGGATCACACCAAATGAGCAGCACGTCCGACCCTCAGCCGATGCAGTGGGTCAAGAGCACCTACAGCGGCGGCGAGGGACAGTGCGTCGAATGGGCGCCCGACCGCGCGCGCAACAGGTGAGTTCCGGGTAGACCCCCGAGTGAACGGCCCTCGCCAAGCGGGGGCCGTTGTCGTGACGGCACGCGGAGCAGCGACCGCCGCACGCCTCGGTTGACCTCCGTGTATGCGCCTCGTATGGGCACGTCAGTAACAGGTGGTTGACGGAAGGGTGAATCCTCCCCTCCCCTCCCCTCGCTTCGCTTCGTTCAGGAACGGGATTCCTGGCTCAGGCTGCCTGACTCGGCCCGGATTTGGGCCCCCAGCCGTACGAGGTCGGCGACCAGGTCCTCGTAGCCACGCACGAGATGTTCGGCCCCGTGCACCCTGACCGGGCCGGGCACCGCGAGGGCGGCGAGCAACAGGGCGGCAGCGGACCGGAGATCACGGCCGACCACGGACTGGCCCGGACGGCGGGGCGGACACCCGCCGCGCACCCGGGCCCGGGCGTCGGTCACCTCGATGTCCGCCCCGAGCCGTCGCAGCTCCGGCACGTGCGTGAAGCGCCGGCGCCAGACCGTTTCCCGGATGTGCGAGACACCCGGCCCGAGCGTCGCCAAGAGCATGAAGAAGGGCTGGCTGTCGCTGTAGATGCCGTGCGAGGCGACCGTGATGTCGACCCCTGCGCTCGGTGGCTCGCCGGTCAGCACGAGCGATTCCGACGTGGGGTGCCACGACAGCCCCATGTCACGGGCCACAGCGATCTCCGGCGCCAGGCCCGCCGCGAGGCGGCCCGGTGTCAGACCGGTCAGCCGGACGCTCCCCCCGGTCAGCGCGGCGACCGTGGCCCAGGTGACCACCTCGATCAGATCGCTGACCAGCACATGCCGCACGGGACGACCGTGCCCACCGTCCGGCCGGCCCTCGATCAGCAGATCGCCCTCGGGCGTATACCGCGCAGGGCGGCCGGTGGCGTCGAGCAGCCGGACCAGATCAGTGACGTCGGGCTTCGGATAGGGGTGCCGCAGCCGGGTCGTGCCCTGCGCCGAGGCTGCGGTGAGGATCGCCATCTTGGTCGCCCCCGAGTACAGCGGGCCGGTGCGCAGTGCCCGGTCCGCCGTCCAGTCGCGCAGGTCCACCTCACAGGCGGTCAACCGGTCGGCGCATACGGTCAAGGAACCGTCCTGGCCCGTGACGACCTCGGCGCCGAACCGTTGCAGCACCTCGGCGTACTGGTGCACCGGGCGGGCCCCGGAGGTGGCGTCGCCGATCCGGCAGCCCCCGGCGGCGGGAAGACGCACCCGGCCGAAGCGGGCCAGGAGCGCGGGCAGCAGGTAGACGGCACCGTGAATGCGGTCGACCAGTTGCGGGTCCAGGGCATGCTCGGTCAGGCCCGAGGGGTCGACCGAGACCGTGCGACCGTCGCCGCGCACCCGGGCCCCGAACGATCGCGCCAGGGCGAGCAACACCCGGGTTTCCTCGATGTCGGGGCAGTTGTCGAGGGTGACCGGCGAGCGCCCGGTCAGCGCCCCGGCCAGCACCGTGACGAACGCGTGCTTGAACCCGGGTACCCGGATATCGCCGCTCAGTTCGTGCCCGCCCTGCACGAGCAGCACCGGCGAGGAGGAGGCGCTCACCGCGCGTCCGCCTGAAGCTGGTGGAAGAACTGGCCGACGGCGGTGGTGCCGTAGGAGCCCGAGCCGAGGAAGAGGCGCAAGGTGCACTTCCATGCCCCCGGGGCACTCTCGTCCTCGGTGACGTCCCCGACGCGGATCTGCGTCTGCACGGCGGCCGGCCGGGCCGAGGCGGACGAGGTCAGCCGCCCGTCCCGCCAGCGCCAGCTGTCGTACGTCAGCCCGAGGCCGTCCCGCAGCACCCCCAGTACCCCGGTGGCCGTGGTGGGGAACAGGTACGGGATGCCTTCTCGCACCTCCCGGACCGATGCGTCATCACAGTTGGTGCGCACCAGCTCGGCCACCTGACGGTTCCAGGCGAAGGAGGCATGGGAGGAGAGGAAGAACGCGACCCGGCGCTGGTCCAGCGCACTGAAGAACCGGGCGGCGGGGCCGGTGAACCGCTGCGCGGCGGCCGCCTCGGGGGAGGCGGACTCGCGGACCAGTTCCAGGGCCCGGCCGTGGTCGCCGTCGAGGAGCGCCTGGCCTATCAGATGGGTGTGCTTGGGTCCCCCGGGCACCCCGAACCGCTGGGTGTCGTAGTAGTTGACGAAATACAGGCTGCGCCGGCCCCGGATGCCGTCGAGCCGCTCGGCCTCGGCCCGGTCGAGATGGCGCACCACGATGAGGAAGCTGTTGCCGTCCAGTTCGCCCACTCCCAGTGCCATGGGGCCGTATCCGTGGTGGCGCAGCAGCAAAAAGGGGGGATCGCCCTGCTGGTGCTCCCCCGCGCCGTGCGTGGTGTTGAAGCGCTCGATGTGTTCGGGCGGCAACGGGCTCGGCAGCGCGATGAGTTGGTCGGTGATCGCGTCTTCGTCCTTGAGTCCCGCGTAGCCGATCTCACGTGCGTCCAGGCCGCAGAAGGCGGATAACGCCTCGATCGCCTCGAAGGTGGTGTAGCCGCGCTTGCGCAGCCGCAGGTAGTGGTGGTGAGCGCCGTCGGCGCCGGGCGCGGTGGTGGGCAGGACCAGACTCTCCGAGACCAGGAAGTCGGCCGGGAACTTCTTCAGCAACACCATCGGGTCACCTCCCTCCCCAGGCAGGGTCGGTTGGTCCCGCCCCCGCACGGGGACAGCGCCAGAACATCGCGTAACCATTGGGGGCCTCCTCGAACCGGGCGCCGTCGAAGACCGCGCCGTGGACGCGCCTGAACGCCTCCCGCGACAGGAAGCGATCACCGGCACGGTGCACCAGCCACCCGCCGGTCCGCAGCCGGAAGACCCTCCAGGTCCTGGCGGTGTTCCGCGGGCTGCGGGCCAGCCCGGCGAGCAGGCGCCGCACCTCTTTCGCGTACAGCCGCAGGCGCGAGGGCGGCCGGCCCTCGCAGAGGCCGTCGTGGAGCACCACCAGGCCGCCCGGAGCGACCCGGCGCCGGATGCGGGCGAGTACGGCCGGGAGGTCGTCGACGTGGTGCAGCGTCGACACGCTCAGGATGAGGTCGTAGACCGGAGATTCGGGCAGTTCGGCGAGGTGGCACGCGAGATAGCGGATGTTGTCCCGGGACCGGGAGACGGCGGCGATCCACATCATGGCGGGTGAGACGTCCAGTGCGTCGACCCGTGCGAAGCGCTCCGCGAGGAGCACCGCGTGGCGTCCCGTCCCGCACCCGAAGTCCAGGGCCGTTCCGCCGTGTGCGGGCAGGCGCTCGGCCAGCCACTCGCCGACCGGGTCCCCGGTCAGCTCGTGCAGAAGCTCGAATTCCTCGGCTAATTCATCGAAGGACCTGGCCCGAGGCTGCACAGTCCGACCTCCTTGTCGAAGCGCTTGTCGATGGGTCACGTTTCGGGAAATCCGGCACCGAACGACGGGGAAACGCCGTGCGGGCGCGGTGCGTGTCGTGGCAGGCGGGCGTGGTGCGGTCGGTAGCCGGGCAGGGCGCCCCCGTAGTGGTGGCTGCCCGGTCCGGGTGTCCCCCTCAGGCGGCGCCATGGCGGACCTCCAGTGCGGTCTCGTACGCCAGCAGCAGTTCGTCGGTGATGAAGTCCCGCACGTGGTAGTGGAAAGGGGCGCCGATACGGATTCCGTCAATCTGCAACTGCAAGTCGTCCTCGAACCCGTAGCTGACGTAGGGGCGCCACTCGCGGGCCGATTCCGGCACTCCGGGCCAGCCCTGGACACAGGCCTTCATGTGGACGAAATGTGGTGTCCCGGGGCGGGGGCCGCCGGCGATGTCTTCGAGGCCGTTGTCCCGGATGGCCAGCAGGAGGGCGGAGTCGGAGGAGAACGGCACGTCCGGGCGTCCGAAGTGCCGTACGCAGGTCCCTTCCCAGTCCTTGAGATAACCCGACATCGTGGCGAACAGCCGCTCGGCCACCGGTCCGCGCCGGAAGTAGAAGAACCCGTTGTGCAGGTCGGGCAGCCCGATCCGGTAGAGCTCCTTGCGCAGCGGGTTGTTCTCGATCGCCTCCCCTCGGTAGGTCACCGCGGTTCCGCCCACGATGTCCGCCGCCGCCATCACGTCCCACCACGCAGAGACATCGTCAAAGAACAGTGTGTCGGCGTCCACCGTCACGGTTTCCTCGTACGGGCTCAGGTCGTCCATCCGCACGTAGTTGTCCACCCGCCAGGCCTTGTCGACGAACTCCGGCCGGACGTCCTCGATCGCGATGACATGATCGAAGACCTCCCGGTAACGCGTGGGCAGGTGTGGGGATTGCGGCACGATGACGCTCAGCGCGGTGACGGTGGACTGCGTCAGGCGCAGCGACAGCGCCAGGCAGTAGGCCATCCGCAGGTAGTCTGCGCCGCTGTGGTTGAAGGCGTGGGTGAGGTAGCCACGCCCGGTGCGTTGTGGGGTCACATCAGCTCCTGTTGTTCTCGGGTTGGGGGTGGCCGCCACCGGTGACGGCCGTACGGGTATCACCGAGGACGACGGCGCGGGCCCGGCGCACGGTGTCCGGTCGCAGCCCGTGGTCCATGAGGAGCCGCCGGACGGAGCCGTGCTCGCGCTCCAGATCCGACACCAGCGTCCGCACGATGTACCCGGGAGTGGCGGTGCGCACGGCCAGTTCGCGTGGGCCGAGGCCGCGCGCCCACGGCAGCAGCCGTGCCGCGGCCGGATCCCGGCGATACAGCCGGCCGGTCAGGTCGTGGTCGCGGACCAGGTCCGCCAGGCGTACTCCCAGGGCGCGCAGGGCGAGCACGCACACCACGGAGGTACGGTCCTTGCCGGCCGAGCAGCACACCATGAGCGGCAGCCGCCCCGGCTCCGCGAGCACGCCGACCAGTTCGGCGACGACGGGCGCGGCCAGCCGGGCCAGCCGGCGGTAGTAGGCGAGATAGTGCGAGGGCTGAGGCGGGCCGGCAGTTTTGATCACCGACCGGTCCGCCACCAGCGGCCGGGACAGCACCGTGACGTCCGCTGGTGGATACCCCCCGGCGATCTCGCGGCCGTCACGCAGGTCGACGACGAGTCGCAGACCGACCCGGTCGGTCAGTGGGCCGATGGCGGCCCCGGCTCCCCGGTACATCAGACCGGACCTGACGCACAGTCCCGAGCCGGCCCGCAGGCCCGCCAGATCCCGGGTGTTCGGCGCGCCGGGGATGATCCGGGAGCCCCTCGCCGGACTGGGCAGCGGGCTGGACACGGTCGGGCCCGCGCGGCGCGCCACCGGCCGGTCGGGGGCCTGAGCAGGGGTGGTGGGACGGTGCTGGTGGTTCATCGGTGCTCCCTCTCATGCAGCGCCCGGACCAGGTCTTCGACGTCGGGCTCATTGATGGTGAGGTCGACGATGCGGGCCTGCTTCGTGATCTCCGCGATCAGTCGGTCCGGCGACAGGGACCGGCTGGAGAAGCTCACCCACTGGCGCGGCCCGTCGACCTTGCTGACCCTGGCGCCAGGTACCCGTAGTGGCGGGCCGGAGTCGGCCAGGTCGACCACGAGGGTGCGTTCGAGGCCGTGCGCCACCAGCAGCCTGCTGATGGAGTCGTCGCAGATCAGCCGGCCCTGGGAGAGCAGCAGCAGCCGGGAGCACATCTGCTCCAGGTCGGCCATGTCGTGGGTGGTCAGCAGGATGGTGACCCCCTGTTTGCGGTTGAGGGTGGTGAGGAAATCGCGGATGCGCTGCTTGGCGATGACGTCGAGGCCGATCGTGGGCTCGTCGAGGAAGAGCACGTCCGGGGAGTGCAGCACCGACGCGGCCAACTCGCCACGGATCCGCTGGCCGAGGCTGAGCTGCCGCACCGGAACGGGCAGCAGGTCGGCGAGATGCAGTACGTCGATGAGTTCGTCGAGGCGGGCACGGTAGTCGGCGGCGCCGACCCGGTAGATGTACCGCAGCTGCTCGAAGGAGTCCCGCAGCGGCAGATCCCACCACAGCTGGACCCGCCCGGCGGACATGGTCCCGATGCGGTGAGCGGTCTTCGCCCGTTCGTCGAAGGGGTCATGGCCGAGCACCCGGACCCGGCCGGCCGTCGGTGCCAGCACGCCGGTCAGCAGTTTGATCGAGGTGGACTTGCCCGCACCGTTGGCGCCCAGGTAGCCGACGAATTCCCCGGCGGGGACCGCGAAACTGAGGTCGTCCACCGCGGTCACCGCGCGCCGCGTCCGGCGGAACCTGCCGGTCTTCGTGCGCACCGTGAAGGTGCGGGTGACACAGTGCATCTCGATGGCGTCTGTCACTCAGCCTCCTGTGCTCCGGTAGCGTCGGACGGACGTTCGCCAGACGAGTGCGGCGGCGCCCGCGGTCGCCGCGGCGACCAGGGGTGCGGCCAGCCGGACCGCGTCGGGCAGTCCGGCCGCGTCCGGCTTGCCGAGCACCCAGCACACGGGCAGGTACGAGACGAACCCGACCGGGATGACGAACAGGACGAAGGACCTCAGCCAGGCCGCGTAGAGGTCGAGCGGGTATTGGACGAGGAAGCTCGTACCCGCGGAGAAGACGCCCACGAGCCCCTCGGCGTCGTTGACCCAGAACGAGACGGACGCAGCCGTGATCCACAGCGCACCCATGATCACCGCACCGCTGACCACCGACGACACCAGCACCAGCACCTTCCCGGTGGTCCAGAGCGTCGAGGAGAACCGGATCATGATCACCGCCAGTACGATCGCCGCCTGGAGCAGACGTCCCGCGCGACGCAGCAGGAAGTCCGCCGCGAGCAGATGGACGAAGGTCGAGCCGGGCCGGACGAGCAGCGTGTCGAACGAGCCGTCACGGATCATCGCCGGAAGCTGGTCCAGGCTTCCCAGCGCGATGTCGCACAGCGCGTAGGACATCGACGAGACCGCGTAGAGCAGTGCCACTTGGCCGGCGCTCCAGCCACCGAGGCGGGAGATGTCGCCGAAGAGGATGACGATCGCGGCGAAGTCCAGTGCGGTGAAGGCGAAGTTACCGGCCAACGAGAGGACGAAGCTGGTCCGGTATTGCATCTGTGACCGCACCTGCACGCCGGCCAGCCGGAGAAAGAGCCTGATGGTGAACACCGCTCAACCGCCCTGGACCACGACGTGCCGGCGGGCGACGGCGAGCAGCCACCGGCCGGCCACCAGGAGGAGCACCGCCCACAGCGCCTGCCCGGCCAGCGCCGAGGCGGCCGCTGCGCCCGTGACGTGACCGGTGAAGACGTCCACGGGCACCTGGACGATCGACGGGAACGGGGTGGCCGCGGCCACCGTTCGCAGCCAGCCCGGGAAGAATCCGGTCGGCATGACGAAGCCGGACAGCAGATTGACCAGAATGACCGCGATCAGCGCCACCCCCCGGTAGTCCAGCAGCCAGAACGAGGACAGGCTGTAGAGGAAGCGGAACAGCGTGCTCACCACGACCGCGAGCCAGACGCTGGTGACGAACGCCAGCCAGGTCAGCGGGCCCGTCGGTCCGGTCAGCCCGAAGAACGCCCAGCCGACCACCACCGGCGGCACGCCGCGGTGCAGCACGTGGTACCAGGCCCGGCCCAAATCGGCAGCCAGGTAAGCCGTTTGGAGCGGCACCGGCCGCACCAGATCTGCCACCACCTGCCCGTTGCGCACGCGGGTGGCGAACTCGGTGTCGCCGTAGATCCGGACCACGGTCATCAGCCCCTGCACCAGCCACACATAGGTGATGGCCTGGGCCACGTGGTAGCCGCCGACCTGCCGGGGGCCGGCGTAGATGCCCTGCATGACCGCCGAGCGGAGCACCCCGAACAGCACGGTGGTGCCCAGGCCGATCAGCGAGGCCTTGGCGTAGGTGGCGTAGCGTCGGTATCCGTAGCGGGCCAGTTCGGCGTGCGCGCGCAGGGACCCGACGGGGCTATCCGTGCGTGCGCTCATAGACCTTGACGGTGGCCCGTCGGAAGTACTGGTGAATCTCGTTCCGCGTCGCCCGGCCGGTGAGCATCGCGTCGAGGGCCTGCCCGAAGGTCTGCCGCTGCCCGGACAGCGCCATGTCCTCGGCGGGATCGAGGAGGCGCCCCGCGTGGTCGGCGAATTCCGCGTTGTCGCGCAGCCAGCGCTCGATCGGCTTGTGCTCATTGGTGGTCGGGACGCCGATGCGACCGGGCGCGAGTCGCGGCTGGTGGCGCTCCAGGAGGGTGTCGTAGAAGCGGTTACCGACGCGCCACGCGTTGGGAAGGTCCAGTGCGGACTCGAACACGTCGAGGTCTTCGAATACCGAGTAATGGGGGATCTTCCCGAGGGTGTGGAACAGCCCGCACTGCTTGACGGACATGCTCATGCTGTGGAAGTTGAAGCCGCGTCTGCGCTGGACGCCCGAGCCGCCCAGGTCGGACAGCTCCTGGGTGATGTCCGCGATGATCCGCTCGGTGGTGGCCGGGTCCGTCGCTTCCTTGGCGAGCTCGCGGAACACGTCGGTGGCGATCCCGTCATCATCCTGCGGACCGTCTTCGGGCTGGTGCCCCTTCTCGCTGAAGAGGTGGTCGCCGAGCCGGCCCGACAGCAGCGCGCCGGAGTCGGCCACGAGGCTGTCACGTCCGGGCAGGTACTTGCACCACTCCAGGTCCGCCATCGGCTGGTGGCGCAACGATGCGTCGAAGTACCGGGGCAGTTCGCGGTTGCGGCCGGCGAAGTCCAGCGGCACGTCGAGGGTCCGGGCGACGTGACCGGCCGCCCGCCCGGCGGCGCTGCGACGTTCGCCGAAGAAGTAGCCGATCACTTCCAGGCCGGCCGCGACGCAGGCGGCGCCGGTCACCCGCGAGTCGTGTCCGCCGCTGATCCCGAGCAGCGCAGGCCCGCCCTGCTGCGTTCCCGCCGCGATCCGCCGTCCCGCCCGCTCGATCAGCTGCCAGCAGGTGTCCAGGGCCTCGTCCCGGTCGCGTGCCGTCGGCTCAAAGCGGTAGCGCCAGCTGCGTTCCCTGCGCACCGTGCCGCCGTCGAGGGTCAACAGTGTGCCCGGAGGCTGCCGGCGGACTCCCCGCGCGAAGGTCCGGCCGTTCACCGTGGCGCCGAGTACGCGGAAGGCATCCGCCGCGTACGTGTCGAGGCGTCTGGCCGATGCGGGTGCCCACGGCAGCAGCGCGGCGAAGTCGTTGCCGACGGCGAAGCGGCGCACCGCTCGGTCCGCGCCGTCGATCCAGGCGTACAGGTCGCTCACGCCCAGGTGGTCGTGGAAGGCCAGCAGCCGTGTTCCACCCGGCCCCGCGCGTAGGTAGGCCCCGGCGTACCGGCCCTTCACCGGCGCCCAGTCGGCGGCCGTGCCCGCCCCCGCGGTGCGCCGCAGCAGCTGCAGGAGCCGCTCCGGAGTCAGGCCGCTGTCCGGGTGGAGCACTCCGTCGAAGACGAGGAGATCGTGTCCGGTGCGGCCGAGCACCGCTACCCGGTCGTCCGTCACCACCCGCAGTCCCGGCAGGCCCTGCTCGTCGGCCGACTCGTCACTGGCCACTACGAACATCGTTCCCCCTGACGTCGTTCCGCTCGCCACTGCCGCCGTGCGCTGCCCGGTGTTCGGGGCCGGTCCCCCGCACCCCGGCGAGGTACGCCGCGACCTCGGCCGGGGTGCGCAGCTGCACCACGGTGCCGTCGAACCGGGCCAGCAGCTGCCGCTCCTGCTCCCGGCGGGTACGGAAGTCGAGCAGCACCTTCATCGCCGGGTGCCGGCGGCTCAGCAGGCCCCGCCAGCTCTCGCGGTTGCCCGCCCACAGCGACTGGCCCGCCAGTAGTCGGCGCGTGGTCCGGCGCAGTACCCGGCCCAGCACCACGCCCCGGCTCAGCTTCAGCCAGATCGCGGTGTCCGCCCCGGCCCACAGCCGCGGCAGCACTTCGGGGTAGGCGGTCGAGTCGGCCACCCAGCCGTCGGTCGCGGTCACCCTGGCGACGTCGTCGGCGAAGGACGGCCGCACACCCCACTGCGGGCCGTGTCGCAGTGCGTCGAGTTCGAGGTGCCGCAGGCCCAGGTGCCGGGCAAGCGCCGCGGCCAGGGTCGACTTGCCCGCCCCGCAGATACCCACGATGACGATGTTTCGCATCTCACCTCTGCTCCGGGCCCGCGGCCGCTTCGACGGGCCGGACGAAGTGCACCAGCAGCGTCTTCCGGTCGTGCGGGCCGGCGCCGGTGACCGGTGGCACCGCGTGCCAGGCGCGCTCCGTGCGGACCATCAGCACCGAGGTCCCGGCGAGCGGGAACACCTCATCGCTCCAGTCGTCGATGTCCGCGGAGCGCAGTACCCGCAGCGCACCCGACCACTGCGGGCGCCAGGTGGCGTTGAGGTAGAACAGATGGGTCACCACCTTGTCCGGCCGGTCGACGTGGGGTTCGATCCAGCAGCCCTCCGCATAGCGGACCAGCCGGACGTCCAGTACGGTCCCGGTGAGGTCGGTCGCCGTCGCGGCGCTGACCGCGGTGCGGTAGGCGGTGCTCGACAGGTCGTCGAGGAGCAGCTGCCAACGCCGGGACAACTGGCCGATGTTCTGCCGGTCCGGCACCCCGAACTTGATCAGTTGGTAGTTGTACGTCCGGTAGCGTTTGCGGCCCGCTTCGGCGGAGTCCCGGACGTCGTAGTGGAAGCCCTCGGTGGGGAACTCCCCCACCAGTGCGTCCTGTTCGCCGGCGAAGCTGTCGTGCAGCACGGCGTGCGGATAGGGCTCCGTCGACAGCGGCGCGGAGTCGATGGCCGAGAGGTTGAGCAGGGACATATCAGCTCCTCCTCTGCGCGGGAAGGCCGGCCAGGGCGTCCAGCACCTGCCGGACCGCGGACATGCTCGGGGTGGCCACCCGCCACCCTCCGAAGAAGCCGGGCAGTCCGCTCAGCAGCCTGGTCCGGATACCGCGTTCGAGCAGCGCCGTGTACACCCGTTCGGCGTCGTCGCGCTCCGCGTCGAAGGCCACGAAATTCGCCTGCGTGGCACGGGCCGACCAGCCCGGAAGCGCCTGCTCGACACCGCGAGCCAGCGCCGCCCTCGCCGTCCGCGCCTCCGCCCGCGCCGAGCGGAACACCGCGGGATCGGCCAGGGCGCGCTCCAGCAGCGCCAGACTCACGTGTGACAGCATGCCGTCGGGCGCCCATCGGCCCAAGTAGTCAATGGCCGAGGTCGGCCCGAGAATCGCGCCGACCCGGGCGCCGGCCAGCCCGTGGCTCTTGGAGAAGCTGTTGATCCGCAGGACGTTGTCCCACTCCGCCAGGTCCTGGACGGTGGCGTCGCCGTCCTCGGCGTAGGCCAGATAGCAGGTGTCGACCACGACGACGCTGCCGTGGCGGTGGGCCACCGACGCAGCCCGGGTGATCTGCTCGCGGGTGTAGAGCTGGCCGGTGATGCTGTCCGGCTGGGTGATCACCAGTACCGAGGGCGGCCCGGACAGCAGCCGCTCGATCAGCGGTTCGACGTCCATCGCTGCCCGGTGCGGCATGTCGACGCCGTCGAGACGGAAGCCGAAGCGAGCGGCGCACCGGGTCCAGCTGTCGAAGTGCGGCCGGGCGATGACCAGGCGCCCGGCCGGCCCGGCCAGTGCCTCCGCGACCATGTGGAGGGCGTGGTCGGAGCCCGGGGTGAGCAGCACGCGCGCCGGATCTTGACCGAAATGGGCGGCGACGGCGTCGCAGTAGGGAGCTGTCAGGGGGTACTCGACGACGGTGGCGGGGGTGAGCCGGCCGAGCTGGTCGGCGTGCCACTGTGCCACTGCGGGGTGCAGCAACTCGCAGCTCTTGAGGTTGAGCTGCCCGGCCACGTGGTGGCGACGGCGGGGTTCGAGGCCCCACATGACGGCCGTGGTCGGGAACCAGTCCGCCAGCGCGCGCCCCGGTGTCCGCGCCGTCACGACCGGGAGCCCGCCGCCGAGCCGGCTTCGCGGCGCTCCCGGACCAGCTCGCCGGCCCGGGTCAGCTGCCGTTCACGGCCGAAGACGAGGTCGTAGGCCCGCTGTCGATCGGCCGGGTCCAAGAAGGTGTCGTCGGGCAGGATCTGCCGGTTGTGCAGCGAGAGGGCGTCCACGGACATCCCCGGGTGCAGCAGTTCGTGCGGGCTGTACATCGTGGGTCGCACGCGCCCACCCAAGGCCCGGATCCGGGCGACGGCCGCCTCCGCGTCGGCGACGGTGGTGCCCGGCAGTCCCACGATCACGAAGCAGTTCAACTCGACGCCGGCTCGCGCACACCACGTGGCGAGCGCCTCGACGGCGTCCTCGCCCTTCCGCTTCAGCCGTGGCAGGGCGGCGTGCCCGGACTCCGCCAGGGTTTCCACCCCCACGCTGATCCGCACGCATCCGCTGCGGCCCATCAGTGCCACCAGCTCCTCGTCCAGGTGGTGCACCGTGGTCGCACACTTCCAGGGGTAGCGGGCGCCCCGTTCCACCAACTGCTCGCACAGCCGGGTCGTCCAGGTCCGGTTGAGGGTGAACGTCGGCGCGTAGAAGGCGACATACTCGAACGGGAGCGCGGCGAAGGACTCCTCGATGTACTCCACCACCTGCTCCACCGAGGCACGCCGGTCCGGCTTGCCGAAGACCGCGGGGACCTCGCAGTAGTCGCAGCCGACCGGACACCCCCGGGCGGCCGGTACCACCAGCTCCCGGCGGCCCGGTATGCCGCAGAACTTGTTCTGGTCGTCCCGGTACAGCCAGTCGTAGGCGTGGTACGGGATCTCCGAGACGTCGGGCAGCACCCAGTCCGCGGCCAACAGCGCGGCGCCGGGCGCGGTGGGCGCGGTCCATGCACCGTCCGTGCGGCACCAGACTCCGGGCAGACCTCCGGCGTTCGGCCGGCCTTCGGCGTTCGGCCGGCCTTCGGCCACGGCACGGACGAACGCCGCCACGCCCGGCTCGTAATCGCCCGAGCCGACGATCGCGTCCAGGTCGAAACGGGTGAAGAGGTCCGGGCGCATGCCGCTGAGTCTGCCGAACGCCACCAGTTGGGCCTGTGGCGCGAGCTGCCGGGCGTACGTGAGGAAACGGGTCAGCCCGTCCACCCCGTCCAGGTCGTTGGTGATGGCCACCACGTCGTAGCCGCCCTGGTGCAGGCGATCACCGACCTCCTTCCACGTGAGGGATTCCACGGAGGCGTCGAGGATGTCCACCGCACCGACTTCGGGCTGGCGGCGCAGGTATCCGGCCACGCTGTAGAGCAGCTGATGGTGGCCGGCGTTGAAGTAGCTGAGGATCTGGGGCGGCCAGATCACGAGGACGCGTAGGGCAGGCATGGCCGTCAGTTCCTTGCGGTCGCGGTCGGTTGGGTGTGCTGGGCCGGCACGGCCCGGTCTGCTGGGTCGCGGTGTGCGGCGGCGCGCCCGTCCACCGCGCGCAGGGCCGCGCGCACGGCCTGCGCCACCGCGTCGAGTTCCGCGTCGGTGATGCCGGGGAACAGCGGAAGGGACAGGCACTGCCGCGCCAGCGCCACGGTCTCCGGGAGCCCGTCCGGCGCGGTTCGGCAGGCACTGAACGGCCGCAGGTGGTGCACCGCCCGCGGGTAGTGGACTCGGGTGTCGATGCCGTGCTGCGCCAACTCGGCCCGCAATGCGTCTCGTTCTGGGTGGCGGATGGCGTACAGGTGGTAAGCGTGGCCGACTCCCGGGGACGCGGCCGGAAGCCCGACACCGGTGCCTTCCAGGCGTCGCCGGTAGCCGTCCGCGGCCTGCTTGCGCAGCCCGACCCAGTCGTCGAGGTACGGCAGCTTCGCCCCCAGCACGGCGGCCTGGAGGGTGTCCATCCGCCAGTTGTGGCCGGCCAGGACGACCTCGCCGTCGGCGCGGCCGTGGTCACACAGGGCGCGGGCGCGCCGGGCGAGGTCCGCGTCGTCGGTGACCAACGCCCCGGCGTCCCCGAAGGCGCCGAGATTCTTGGAGGGGTAGAAGCTGAAGCAGCTCACGTCCGCGTGTGCCGCGGCCGGCCGCTCGTCCCACCTGGCGCCGTGCGCGTGGGAGGCGTCGACGACGACCGGGATCCCGCGCTCGGCGCCGATCGCCGACAGCTCCCGCAGATCGGCCGGGTGACCGTAGAGGTGGACGGGGAGGATGGCCCGGGTCCGCGCCGAGATCACCGCGCGCACCTGGTCCGGCCGAGCGGTGCGGGTGGCCGGGTCGATGTCCACGAACACCGGGGACGCACCGGTGTGTACGATCGCCGCCGCGGTGGCGGCGAAGGTGGCCGAGACGGTCACCACCTCGTCGCCGGGACCACAGCCGACGGCGGCCAGCGCGCACTGCAGAGCGCTGGTGCCCGAGGACGTGCCGACGCAGTGGGCAGTGCCGTTGTATGCGGCGAACTGCCGCTCGAAGGAGTCGATCGCCGGGCCGCGGACGAAGCCCCCCGTGATGACGGCATCGTCAACGGCGGCGCGCAAGGCGTCCATGGGCGCCGTCCGTCCGACGTCGTTGAAGGGAACCCGGCCGCTGGTCATCGTGTCGGGCGTCGTCAAAGGTTGCTCCTTCGGCCGCGCGGGCCTGTCCCGGGGTTCAGGGGTAGATGTACGGGTCGGTCCGGTCGGAGCGCCGGACGCCCCTGCGGGTGCGGCCGGACCGCACGAATCTGCCGATCCGCTCGGTGCCCTTCCGGTCGTGTCGCCGCAGCGCCCGGACGCCTCCGAGCACGGGCAGACCGGCAGCGGTGAGTCGTGCGTGGCCGACGGTCTCCAGGCCGGACGGGTCGAGGTGGGCGGCCAGCGAAGTCGCCCACAGCCGGTGGCCGGTCTCGTTGGGATGCTGGACGTTGACCGTGTGCGGCCGGCGGTGCAGGAAGGCAGCCATGGTCGGTTCGGCAGGTTCGTGCGGGAGGAAGACCGCACTCGTGACGGTTTCCTGCACACAGGTGCCCTGGAGGTGTGGGGGAATCCCCGGCACGAAGATGCCGTTGAAGAACACGTGCGCGATGCCGTGCTGCGCCAGGAAGGCATGCAGCGAGGCGACCTTAGCGCTGTTCGGCCTCGTCCGCGCAGACCGCCGTCTTCCGGTACGCCGACACCAGTCGGTCCAGCGCCCTGATGTCGTACGCATGGTGCGGAACCACCTGCCGGTACTCACCCGTGACGTGGAACTCGCGCCGGGCGGGGTGCGTCCATCCCACGGCGACCAGCAGCGCCCGCGGCGGCAGGCCCTCCTTCAGCCAGCGCGCGACGAAGTCGATCGACGTCCGCACGATGCGGTCATTGGATCCGCTGGGCAGCGCGTCGTTGTACGTACCGTCGGCGTCGAGCAGGGCGTGCAACTGTCCCGGCCAGCTGTAGCGCCATCGGTACTCGTGGTCCCGGCAGACCCCTGTGGCCGGGTCGTCCGCCAGTTCCGATCCATAGGTCATGGAGCAGCCGTTGGCATAGACGTACACTGTTCCACCGCCCTCCCCCACATGTCAGAAAACCGGAACCTGGTACTTCCTGGCGAAGTCCTGGGCGTCCTGCCAGGTGTTGACCAGGGGCTGGCCTCTGATGTTGAGGCTGGTGTTGAGCAGCATCGGGCAGCCGGTGCGCTGGTGGAAGAGCGACAACACCTCATGGAGCAGGGGGTTTTGGCCGCGACGCAGGGTCTGCACGCGGCTGGTGCCGTCCACGTGGCACACCGCCGGGTAAGCGTCCGGCTCCCGGCACGCCACCACGTACTGCATGTACGGGGCCTCCGGCACCGGCATCTCGAAGATCTTGTCGGCGTAATCGGCCAGCACGACCGGTGCGAACGGCCGGTAGCGCTGCCGCTTCTTGATCGCGTTGACCCGGTCCTTGGTGGCCGGGTCCCGCGGATCCGCGAGCAGGCTTCGGTTGCCGAGCGCTCTCGGGCCGTACTCCGCACGTCCGTTGGCCAGCCCGGCGACCGATCCGCTGAGCAGGGCGTCGACGATCCGCGCCGGATCGGTCCGCCGCTGAATGTCGTGACCGAGATAGGGCCCCTCCCACGGGATGAACTCCCGGCGGTGGGCGGCCAGTGCCCCGAGCGCCGAGCCGGCGTCCCCGGGGTTGGGCGGGATCCAGATGTCGTCGAAGAGGCTGCTGCCCGCGAGCCGCCCGTTGAAGAGGCAGTTCAACGCGACGCCGCCGGTGTAGACCAGGTTTCGGGACGGCACGGTCCGGGCGACCCAGCGAAACAGGCCGGTGAGGAAGTCCTCCAGCACCGCCTGGGCGCTGCTCGCCAGGTCGGGCGCCTGCGTGAGTTCCGGATGCCATCGCGGGCCAAGACCCCGGTGCAAGCTGCGCTTCAGCGCGAAATCCGGCGGCTTTCCGTTGGCCAGAAGTTCGGTTTCGAGGAGCGAACGGTGGCGGGGAGTGCCGTAGCCCGCCATGCCCATGAGGATGTACTCCTCCTCGTTCGGCTTGAGCCCGACCCGTTGGGTGACCGCCGAGTAAAACAGTCCGAGGCTGTGCGGATAACGGACGGCATGGACTTTCCTCAGTCGGCGGTTGCGGGCATGCCAGACGGTCAGCGTATCCCATTCCCCGATGGCGTCGACCACGACCACCGCGGCCTCACGGAACGGCGAGGTGAAATACGCACCGGCGGCATGCGATTGATGATGGGAGACAAAATGAACCGGCTTTCCACGCAACGCCGGAAAACGCTGGAGATATCGTTTTGGGCCCGTTTTCAACGCTGCGGCCATATTCCCCGCCCGCACCTGACGCAGCCGTTTCAGTAAAGGGTGTTCATAATAGACGACCCCCTCGATCTCGTCAGCATGCTGTAGGGCGTCGTCCAGCAAAGCGCCGTTCAGCAGAGGGTCGTTCTTTTTTCGACTGTATCTCTCGCTGTGCGACGCGAAGACAATCCGCCCCTCTTTGAGGACGGCTAATCCTGCGTCGTGTGCGAGACAACTGACACCGACAAGGGCCACACGCAACTCCCCATCGCTGGAATGTCCTCTGATGCCCCTTCACCAGAGCCGTGCATCCACCATTGGCCAGTACACGAAGTGCCACTCCGTCCAAGCTAGGCGCTGCCAGTGGATCAACACAGACGATTTTCAGTCGACGGAGCGGGCGGGAATCATCGGCGGCTCCACTCGGGTCCGTACGGGGTCCGCGCGCGGTCCGCACGGCCCAGGACGCCGGCTCCAGGCTGGTGCCGACGTCCTGGTCACGGCGTCTGCTGACGCGCTTCCGACTGCGCCCGGGCAAGGGCGTTCTCGATGAAAGCGGACTTTCCCAGGGTGTACGCGGACCGGTCATCCTCATGCCGCTGTGCCAAGTCCCGCTTGAGCGCGCCATAGCGCCGCGCACTCTCCGGGTGCGTGCGAAGGAAGTCGCGGAAGGTCAGGTGGCGGGCGAGTTCCGGGCTGTCGGCGGCACAGACGTACAGATGGTGTTCCGGCGTTCCGTCAGGGGCGGCGAATGCCTCCCGGCCGGTGATACCCAGGTCCCCCTCGTGCGCGTATCCCAAGAGCCGCAAGGCCGCGACGACCTCGGCCAGAATCGCTCTGGTGGGAATGACCGCGTCCATGTCCACGACGGGTTTAGCCGGCAGGCCGGGAACCGCCGTACTCCCGACGTGCTCGATACGCAGGACCAAAGGGCCCAGCCCGTCATGAAGTACGACGGACAGTCGTGCGAAAATCATCGGCCATCGCGGGTCGTACTCCACGATCTGCACCGGCTGGGACATATCGGCCCCTCCTCGGCGGCGTCACCCGGCTTTCTCCGGAATGATTTCGGATGCCCCGCGAAAACCTTGCCGCGAAAACCTTGCGTCACCTTGCTGATTGTAGTCTACTCCTTCGGAGTCCTTCCGAGCCGGCTGACGCCCCGTACGCCGCCGGCCTTCCCGTGCAGATGTCACGGAAACACGGTGAGCTCTGCTTCCGGGGAACCGCCCCCGGGCAGAAATGTCCACGCCGCCGCGCAGACCGCTTCACGAAAGATTCGGAGGACATGGTGGAGGCAGACCGCGTCGCGGTGGTAGGCGGCGGGATATTCGGCTCGACGGCGGCGGTGGAATTATCCCGGCTGGGATATTCGGTGGTGCTCTTCGAGCAGGCCCACACGTTGATGTCGTCGGCGAGCAGCGCCAACCAGCGTCGGCTGCACCGCGGCTATCACTATCCGCGCGGGATGGACACCGTCGCTGCGGTGATGCGGGCCTTCGGCGCGTTCAAGGCCGAGTACGGTGCGGCCATCCACCACGGGTCCGCGCACTACGTGGCCATCGCCAGCAGGAACAGCCTGGTGAACGCGGAGCGCTACCTCGCCTTCTGTGACGGCGTCGGACTGCCCTACCGCGAGGAGTACCCGCCGTTCCTGCGCAGGTCGGCGGTCGAACTGTCGGTGCGCATCGCGGAGGCGCACATCGACATCGATGAACTGCGCCGTCTGTGCGCGGCCAGGCTGGCCGCCTCAGGCGTCGAGGTGCGGCTGGGGACGCGGGCGGACCAGCGCGCGCTCGGGGAGTTCGACCAGGTGGTGCTGGCCACCTATTCCTCGATCAACGACATCCACCCGGGCCCCGCCTCCGCCCTGCCGGAGTACCAGTTCGAGGTCTGCGAAAAGCCACTGGTCGCGCTTCCGCCCATGTACCTCGGCCACAGCCTGGTCGTCATGGACGGTCCCTTCATGTGCCTGGACCAGGTCGCCGGCACCCGCGATTTCCTGCTCGGGAACGTCGACCACGCCATCCACGCGACGACGGTCGGGCCGTACCCGCTCATCCCCGGCCCGCTCATGCCGTATGTGAACACCGGGCTGATACGCCGGCCACCGGTCACCCGCTTCCCCGACTTCCGGCGCTTCGCCCACCATTTCGTGACCGGCTTCGGGGAGGTCAGGCACCTTGGCTCCTACTTCACGGTGCGGGCCGTCCTGCCCCACATGGAGACCACCGACGACCGCCCCACACTGGTGCGGCGACTGGATGAGCGTACTGTCGCGCTGTTCGGCGGGAAGATCGCCACCTGCGTGGCCTCCGCCCGTCAGGTGGCCGGACTCCTCCGCAAGGACCCGGTTGGGAGCGAGGGCGGCTCCCGGCCGGCTACGGCCTCGGGTTCGTTGCCGACGTAGGGCGAGCGGGTGCGTTTGCCGGGCGCAGCGCGTCCAGCGCGACGTGCACCGCCGCGCGAGGGGGCGAGCCGCGACGGATCGCCGCCGTGATCGTGCGCGTCACGGGTGTCGCGAGTTCTCGCGTGGCGACGCGATACCGGCGGTCGACCGCCAGGCCGGGCAGCAGTGCGATCGACAGCCCGGCCTCGACGTGCTGCAGCGTCGTCATGTAGTTGCTGAACCGGCACACCACCCGCGGCTCGAACCGTGATTGACGGCACAGCCGCTGTGCGAGATTCGCCATGTACGACTGTGGCATGTCGAACGCCCACGGCTCGTCCGCGCAGGCCGCGAGATCCACGGGGCCGCGCCCGGCCGCGGGATGCCCGAGCGGCAGCACCAGCAGGATCGGGTCGGTGGCCAGCTGCACCAGGTCGAGGTCCGGCCCCAGCGGCAGTTCGTCGAAGTCCGTGGTCGTGATGATGATGTCCGCGTCGCCGCCTCGCAGCGCGAGCAGGCTCTCGTGCGGCTCCAGTTCGAGGAGTTCGACGTCGAGGTGTGGATGCCGGCGCGCCAGCCGGGACACCGCCGGGACGGCCATGGTGTGGATCGCACTCTGGAACGCGCCCAGCCGCACCAGCCCGGCCGGTTCTTCGCCGAACCCGCGCAGCTCCGCCTCGGCGCTGTCCATGTGATCGAGGATCACCCGCGCCCGCCGCGCGAGGTGCAGCCCGGCCGAAGTCAACCGGACTCGGCGTCCGGTTCGTTCCAGCAGCGGGGTGCGGGTCTCGGCCTCCAGCACGGCAAGCTGCTGGGACACACTGGAGGGGCTCAGGTTGACGGCCTGGGCAACCGCCCGGACGGTGCCCAGCGCCTCCAGTTGGCTCAGCAGTCGCAGCCGCCATGGGTTCATCATCACCTCATTGTTGTACGGTTTTTCCGAACAGGAAAGCCGGAAAAGTGAGCTGGACGTGTCGCTCGGATGCGACCTACCGTCGTGACATGGCTGCTGCGACCGGCATGACGTCGACCACCGGCATGACGTCGACCACCGACCTCCCGTCCACCGAAACCTTCTGGGCCGATGCCGAGAGGCACCTGGTCCGCTACGGCGGCGAGTTCAGCCGCGAGATCATCGAGCGTGCCGCCGGCAGTTTCGTGTTCACCGCGGACGGTCGGAAGATCCTCGACTTCACCTCGGGTCAAATGAGCGCGATCCTCGGGCACTCGCACCCGGCGATCGTCGAGACCGTCCAGCGGCAGGTCGCGACCCTCGATCACCTCTACAGCGGCATGCTCAGCCGTCCGGTGGTGGACCTGGCCCGGCGGCTGGCCGACACCTTGCCCGCGCCGCTGGAGAGGGTGCTGCTGCTGACGACCGGCGCGGAGTCGAACGAAGCCGCCCTCCGGATGGCCAAGCTCGTCACCGGCAGGCACGAAATCGTCTCGTTCGCGCGATCCTGGCACGGTATGACGCAGGCGGCCTCGTCCGCCACCTACAGCGCCGGCCGCAAGGGCTACGGCCCGGGTGCCCCCGGCAACTTCGCGATCCCCGTGCCGAACCCGTACCGGCCCGACTTCACCCAGGCCGACGGCTCGCTGGACTGGCGCCGCCAGCTGGACTTCGCCTTCGACCTGATCGATGCCCAGTCGACCGGCAGCCTGGCCGCGTGCCTGGTCGAACCGATTCTCAGCTCCGGCGGCATCATTGAGCCGCCGGTCGGGTATTTCGCGGCCCTGCACGCCAAATGCCGGGAACGCGGCATGCTGCTGATCCTCGACGAGGCCCAGACCGGCCTGTGCCGCACCGGGACCTGGTACGCATTCGAGCGCGACGGCGTCGTCCCCGACATCCTCACCCTGTCCAAGACGCTCGGTGCCGGTCTGCCCCTCGCGGCCGTGGTCACCAGCGCCGAGATCGAGCACGAGGCCCACGAGCGCGGTTTCCTGTTCTTCACCACGCACGTCGCCGACCCGCTGGTGGCCGCGGTCGGCAACACCGTCCTCGACGTCCTGATCGCCGACCGACTCGACGAGCGCGCGCGGTCGCTCGGTGAGTCCCTCCGCGACGGCCTGAGGGACATCGCCCGGCGGCACCCGGTCGTCGGCGACATACGCGGCCGGGGCCTGCTGGCCGGGCTCGAACTCGTCGTCGACCGTGAGACCAAGGAAAGCCCGGACGAGCTGGGCGCACAGGTCACCCGGCGCTGCCTCGAACTGGGCCTGCACATGAACATCGTCCAACTCCCCGGCATGGGCGCGGTCTTCCGAATCGCACCGCCGCTGACCGCCACCGAGGACGAGCTCACACTCGGTCTGACGATCCTGGACGAGGCGATCGGCGATGCCTGCGCCGCCCTGTGATCACGCTGCTGGGGCCGGCCACGCCGTGGGCCGTGCGGCGGCGCCGGCCACGGATGACTCGCTCGATGTCCCGCTCGGCCATCAGTCGCTCGACCGTGCAGCGGGTCACATCCACGCCCTCGCGCCCGCCTGTCGCGTTCCGGGCAGCAACTCGACTCGGACGTCGTCGCCGTCCTGGATGATGTAGGTGGGTCCGGTCCGCGGGTCCCAACCGAGGGGCAACAGGTAAGAGCGGCCGTTGCGTTCGATGAGCCGGCGCAACCCGGTGTAGCGGTACCGGTAATGCGCTTTCGCTCCCAGGTCCTCTGCTTTCAGCCCCGGCCCGGCCAGGCTGAGGCGCTCGGTGCTCAGGATCGCGACGGCTGTGCGGCGCACGAGTTGGTCGGCCGCCTGGTGAGCCTCCTGTTCGCCCATCTGGCTGGTGGCAAGACTGAACGCCCACATCATCAACAGGCCGCCGGTGAAGACGGGCACCGCCTTGCTCCACAACGTGGCGGGAGTCGCGCCTGCGCCGGCCCAAGGAGTCTGCCCAAGGAGCACTCCGGTCCCCAGCAGCAAGGGAGCCGTCCATCCGTAGGGTTGGATGCGGGACCATAAGACAAGGAGAAGCAGCCCGGCGAAGACGAAGGCCAGGTGGGCCCGGACCACGGTCCGGGCCCACCTCTCCAGCACGCCCGCCAGGCTGCCCTGGGCAGGGGCGGCACCCCTGGTGGTGAGGTGACGTGCGGCCAGGACAGCGCCCGTCAGGACGATCACGACCGGCACTTTCAGCACGTTCAGGCTCTGGATGGAGACCTCGGCGAAGCCGAAGCCCAGGCTGAAAGCGTCCAGGCGGAAGTAGTGGTAGTAGGAGGTCAGGTAGACGGCGCCCAAAAAGTACATGACCGCTACCAGGAAGGAAGCCTGCGCTACCACTACGCCGAGCAGTCCGGCTGCCGTGCGGTCCCCGGCCGGCTGCCCCAAAGCCCCGGAAGCTGGGGTGACCGGCCTCACGAAGGCCGACCTCTCTGGCCGCGTGGCGGTTGATGCCCGGCGGCTGGGGGTGCGCAGGCCGGTCCGCGGCCGGCGGGCTGGCCAAGGGCGGCGCGCCGCACCGTCGCCTCGCGGGTGCGGGCCAGATCGCCATGACTGGCTGTGCCGCTGCATTCCTCTGCTGGTCAAAGCCTCTCCCCGGCTCGTCCCGGCGCTCAGGTACCGGAGGGTGAAGGGCAGGATCCATCCGGCGAAGAGCCGGCGTCAGGCGGGGGTGACGGCGTAGCCGGTTGCGTCGGATCCGGCCGGGGAGACGGGGACTGGGATACCTCCGGCGGAGGGCAGGTCTCGCCGCCCTCCCCACTCCCGCCGCCGGCGGTTTGGCCGCCGACGTCGCCGCCACCACCGTCCCCGCCACCGGTCGGATCCATACCGCTGCCCGAAGCTGGGGGCACACCATGGTCAGCCGGCGGAGACTTGACCGGAGGGATGGGGTCGCCGCCGTACGAAGGGCCGCCGCCTGACGAATCCCGCTGTCCTCCGGCACCCGAACCGCCGACAGCCGATGGGTCAACCACAGCACCGTGATCCCGCTCAGCACCATGGTCCGATGGAGCCGGATGTGTGGAGGCAGTTGCAGCCGGCCGAGGGCCGGCAGGGGCATCAGCACTGGCCGAGGGTTTCGGCCGGCCGCGGCCGGAACCCTCGTCACTTCCACCGGGCGCGGCGTGGGCGCACCCAGCCGACGCGATCATCAAGGCAACGATCGCCACGTCACGGGCCACGTGCCTGCTTCGGTGTGCCATCCGGTTCCCCCTTGAACGGCTCGGCCACCTCGGTCAACACCGGTCGACACCCGAGCCCCACCGTCTCCGTCAAAAGGACTGGAGCCTCCATATATACACAGGGCGCACCACTAGTCACGCTGAGAAGTCGGCTCCGGTTCCACACGGTGGGGTGCCCAACGTCTTCTCAGTGCCTGGGGAGTACGCACCGCGCCGAAGCATCGCGAGTGCCGTGCCGATCGTCTGGCAGGGCGGCTCAGTGCCGGCCCGGCGCCGGGCGAAGGATGCCTGCAAGGGGGCTGGCCTGCAGCGCAGTCGCCAGGCTGGGAGCCGGTTGGACCTGCGGGAGGAGCGTGGCCTGCAGGGCGTGATAGAGATCCGGCTTTCCGGACCAGACGGTACTGGCGGGAGTACCGTCCTGGGTCAGTTCGTGGCGCCAGGAGCCGTGTTGCCGGTCGAGGAAGAGTTGATCGGCATGTTGCCACCAGAGGCGATACCAGCTGTCGTACACCGCGTCTGCGGTGACGCGGTGCAGGAGGGACGCGGCCGCGATCGCTTCGGCCACCACCCAGTGCAGGCGCGTGTTCACCACGGGTCGGGCCGTCCAGTCAACGGTGTAGACGAACCCGCTCCGGCCGTCGGCGTTCCATCCGTGCCGGACAGCCGTGTCGAAGAGGGCGATCGCATCTTCCAGCAGCCAGCCAGGGCTGCGCTCGCCCAGGGCAGTGTGCAGGTGAAGGCACATGCGTGCCCATTCGAAGAGCAGGCCGATGGTCACACCGTAGGGACGGAAGACGTCGTGGGGGTGCTGCTGGTGGTACTCCCACTCGGGCTTCCAGCGCGAGGAGAAGTGTTCGGGCAGCAGCCAGTCGTTCTCCCGGGCGAAGCCGTGCACGATCTGCTCCGTGATGCGCAGAGCGCGGTCCCGCCACACGTTCTCGCCGGTGACGTCGGCGGCTGCAAGGAGTGCTTCCACCGCATGCATGTTGGCGGTGGCGCCGCGGTAGGGGTCCAGGCGGCGCCAGGTGCGGTCCCGCTGGTTCACCACGAGGCCCGTCTCGTCGTCCCACCAGTGCGCGGTCCAGGTCTCCAGGGCCTGCTGGAGAAGATCGGCCGCCGTGGGGGTGCCGATGAGGGTGGCGCTGGAAGCTGCCAGGACAACGAACGCGTGGTCGTAGGCGCTCTTGTCCGAGGTCGTGGGGCCGCTGTCGGTGACTGCGGCGTACCAGCCGCCGTAGTCGGCGTCCTGCAGTCGCGTGCTGAGCGCGTGGACACCGTGCTGAACCGTCTGCTCTGCGCCCGGCTGGCCGAGGATCTGGCCGAGGGCGAAGACATGGATCATTCGGCAGGTGATCCAGGTGTGGACGGGCGCGTCCAGCCGCGGGCTCCCGTCGTCGTTGAGCCAGGCGAATCCTCCCTGCGGGTGCAGGGGGTGCGGGGCGAAGCTGAGGAGGCGGGCCGCCTCTTGGGTGAGCCACCGGGGCGGGTGGCCGAGGGGCAGCACCGGGGCGGGGTCGGGTGCGGCGGTCACGACAGAATCCTTTCGTCCTGGGCGCCGGACGGGCGGCGGCCTGCCGTCAGGGACTCTTGGATGTCTTCCAAGCTGCGGTTCTTCGTCTCCGGCAGGTGTCGGTACAGGACGACGAATCCGACTGTGCCGAACACGGCGAACAGCCAGAACAGGCCCTGTGGGGTGAGGAGCTGGAACAGGGTCAAGGTGGTCAGGGCAATGACGAGGTCCAGGACCCAGAGGGTGAGTGACCCGAGGCTGGCAGCCTTTCCGCGGATGGCGGTGGGAAAGATCTCACTGTTGATGATCCAGATGGAGATGCCCAGACTCGCGGAGAATGCGGCGATGTAGAGGATGAGCCCGGTGACCAGCAGGGGTCCGGTCACCCCGTCGCGCTCAGGCAGCAGGTAGACGCAGCCGATGAAGACCAGACTGGCGACGACGGTGGCCATACCGCTGAGGAGGAGGGGGCGGCGTCCGACCTTGTCGACACAGAGGACGGCGAGCGTGGTGAAGACGACGATCGCGATGCCGATGCCGACGGAGGACAGCAGCGACGCGGAGGCGCCCAGCCCGGCCTTCACCAGGAGGGTGGGCGCGTAATAGACGACGGCGTTGACGCCGACGAGTTGGTTGGCCGCGGCGACGGCCATGCCCAGGAGTACGGCACGGCGAAAGCGTGGACGGAACAGGTCACGGTAAGAGACCTTGGTCTCGGGTTCCGAGCCACTGTGGAACTCCTGCAGTGCGCGGTCGATGTCCTCCTCGGCGTGCAGGCGGGCCAGGGCCGTGCGAGCCTCCTCGTCCCGGCCCCGGGTGACCAGCCAGCGGGGGCTTTCCGGGAGCCGCGCGACGCCGGCCAACATGATCACAGAAGGCAGGGCTGCGACACCGAGCATCCATCGCCAGTGTCCGCCGTTGGAGAAGGCGTAGCCGACCAGGTAGGAGACGAAAATGCCGACTCCGACCAAGAGTTGATAGAGGGAGACGAGCCGGCCCCGGGAGGTGGGCGGGGCGATCTCTGCGACGTAGACGGGCACTGCCACCGACGAAGCCCCCACCGCGAGGCCCAGCACGAAGCGGCCGATCATCAGCAGCCCGACGCTCGGTGCCGCGGCACAGGACAGCGCGGCAAGGGTGAAGACCACAGCGAGAGCGAAGAGGGCCTTCTTCCGTCCGATCCGGTCCAGGAGTTGGCCGGCCGTCAAGGCCCCCACGATGGCACCGACCAGGAGGATGGAGACCACGGCTTGCTGCCCGAACGTCCCCAGGCCGAAGTCCTCGCGGATGTACAGCAGGGCAGCGGAGATGATGCCGGTGTCGAAGCCGAAAAGGAGTCCGCCGAGGGCTGCGGTGCCCGCAACGGTGGTGAGCGCTCCGCGGTTTCTGGGCGTTGTCCGGGGTGCGGGCGCAACTTCCTGGGCGAGCCCGTCCGTCGTGGTGTGTCTGTTCCCCATGGTGACCTCCAACAGCGTTGTCAGATGTGGGTGAAGCGAGGGGGGGTGACTGAAATGCGGGGTCCGGGTGATGCACCGGCGAGGACCGGATGATGCACCGGCGAGGACCGGGTGGTGCGCCCGACGCGGGCCGAGCTGATGCTCAGCCGGCGTAGTAGTGCGGGGGTAGCCCTCGCACGTTCAAGCCCGACACGGCAAGGAGCGATCCGTCGTCGCTCGCGGCCGGCAGGTCCAGCCCTGTACGGGCGGTGGTCACGCACAGCACATCGAGCTGGTCGGCGATGAAGGCACAGGAGCTGGGCTGTATCACCGGTAGGGGAAGTGTCTGCAGCAGTTCCCCGCCGGGGGACAGCCGCAGCAGCCGCGCGGCACCCCACATGGCGATCCAGAGGCAGCCGCTGGCGTCCACGCACAGGCCGTCGGGCAGTCCTGGCCGGTCGGTGAGGGATACGAACGTCCGCTTGCGGGTGAGCTGGGCGGAATCCGGGTCGTAGTCAAAGGCGATGACTTGCTGTTCGCGGCTGTCGACGAGGTAGAAGACGCGGCCGTCGGGACTCCAGTCCATGCCGTTGGGCTGGGTCATTCCGTCGATGACGGTGCGCAGCCCGTGCGCTGCGTCCAGGACGTGCAGGGCACCGTGCCCTGGTGTGAAGTCATAGGCGGTGCTGCCGGCCCACATGCGTCCGTGGTGATCGCACTTGGCGTCGTTCATGCGGGTGCCGGAGGGCAGGAAGTCGTGGGTGTTTTCGATGGTGCCGTCGGGGGCCAGGACGGTGAAGCCGTCTGCGGTGGCGGCGAGGAGGCCGCCGCGGCGGCGGAGGGCGACGGCGCCGACGAAGGTCGGCAGGGTCAGTGTGGTGAGCTTGCCGTCGTCCAGACGGGTGGAGTGGAGGGCGCCGGCGAGCATGTCCACCCAGTGCACGCTTCGTTGTTCGGCATCCCATACCGGGCTCTCCCCGACGGAGGCGTCGGTCGACGTCAGCACGCGAGTGATGGGTGTGTCCACGGTGATCGCTCCTGGTCAGTGGGGCAGCGCCACGACGGCGTTGGCGAGCAGTCCGCCGTCGACGGGCATGCTGATGCCGGTGACGAAGCCGGCGCGCTCGCCGGCGAGGAAGGCGATGACTTCTGCGACCTCGCCGGGTTGGGCGACCCGGCCGAGTGGGTGCATGGCACCCCACTGCTCGACCAGGGCCTGCTCGCCGGCGTCGGTTCCGTCGGAGAACCGGCGGGCGGCGGCGCGCAGCATAGGGGTGTCGACGGAGGCTGGACAGACGGCGTTCGCGCGGATGTGGTGGCGTGCCTCGTCGATGGCGACCGAGCGGATCAGGGCGTTGACGCCGCCTTTGCTTGCGGAGTATGCGGCCACCCCGCTCTGGGTCACGAAGGCTTGCACCGAGGAGACGGCCACGACCGCTCCTCCGCCGCGTCGACGCAGGTGCGGAACGGCATGCTTGATCACCAGGTAGGTTCCTTTGACATTGACGCGCAGCGTGCGGTCGAACTCCTCGGCGTCGGTGTCGGCGGCGGTGCCGTAGGTCTGCACTCCCGCTGCCGTGATGACGGCGTCGAGACCTCCGAAGTGATCGGCCGCCTGGTCGATCCAGCGGTCGACTTCGTCCTCTTCGGTGACATCGACCGTGCGGGCCTGTATGCGATCCTCACCGTATGTAGTGGAGAGGCGGCGTGCGGCGGCTCTTACCTGGGCGTCTTCGAGGCCGCCGACGGCCACTGCGGCGCCGCGTGAAAGCAGCACGTCAGCGGTCGCGTATCCGATGCCGCCGGTGCCGCCCGCAATCAGGGCGACCATCCCGTCGAGCTCTGCCATCTTCGTCACGCTCCGTTCATCCGATCGACCGTTGGATACTTGCATACCAATTTACTTGTATGCAAGGATGGCGACATGATCTCTTCCTCGCAACCAGCTTCGGGCGGGCCCCGGACGGTCGGTCCCCTCCCCCCCATCAGACGCTCCGGCGCCGGCCGCCGGACCTCCGACCTGGTTTTCCAGGAGCTGGTCTCCGCCATCAGAGATCTGCGGCTGCCTCCCGGGCACGCCCTGTCGGAGAGCACCCTGACCGAGCAGTTCGAAGTCAGTCGGACCCCGGTGCGCGAGGCGCTGGCCCGACTGGTCGACGCGGGCCTGGTCTTCGTCGTCCCGCAGGTCGGCACAAGGGTGGCTCGCATCGCGGCCGCGGATGTTCACGAAGCACAGTTCGTCCGCGAGCATCTTGAAGTCGGCGCCTTCGAAACCGCCTGCGGTGTCGAGGACCTGGATGTGACGCCACTGCGTGCGCTGCTCGCCGAGCAGGAACAGGCGTTGCGCTCCGGCGACGAGGACCTGTTCTTCGCCGCCGACGAGGCCCTGCACCGCACCCTGTTCCGCATGGCCGGGCACCCCAGTGTGTGGGACATCGTCGAGCGCTCAAAAATCCAGCTGGACCGGCTGCGCCGACTGACCCTGCCCGAGCCTTCCACCACGCGCGAGTTGATCGACGAGCACACCCGCATCGTCGATGCCCTCGAACAGCGGGACGCCGCCGGCCACGAGGTGATCCGCATGCACTCCCGCCGCGCCCTGGCGCACTATTCGCGGCTGCGAGCCGCACACCCGGACTACTTCTCCCAGGACTGACCGCCCCGGAGAGCAGCCAGGCCTGTCCGGCACCCGACCGCACCGGCCGCGAACCACTTCTGTGACGGGCTCCCCCAGGTGCCCAGGGAGGACATTCCACTCATGCCCATACGCGTGTCTCTCGGCCACATCGACTCCTTCGACCGGACCGTCGCGCAGTTCGCCCAGCAACTCGGCCTGCGCAGCGTCCAGTTCCACAACCCGAGCAACCTTCCCGGCACGGACGGCTACTGGAGCACGGAGGAACTGCAGGCGCTACGACGCCAGTGCGAGGAAGCGAACCTGCTCATCGAGGGACTGGAGAACGTTCCCGCTGAGCACTTCTGGAAGATCCAACGCGGTGCGCCCGGCCGCGACGAGCAGATCGAGAATTACCACAAGACCATCCGGAACATGGCAGCGACCGGATACACCCTGCTGGGATTCAACTTCCTGCCGACCTACGTATGGCGTACCGACATGGCGGCCCGCGGCCGTGGGGGTGCCGCGGTCACCGCCTTCGACGCCGACCAGGCCCACGCCGGCAATGCGGTGGCCGCCTACAAGCTGGCGCCCACCGAGCCGATCACTGAACCGCTGCACGCGGCGCGGATGTGGGAGAACTACCAGTACTTCCTCGACGCGGTGCTGCCGGTGGCCGAGGAAGCCGGCGTACGACTCGCGCTGCACCCGGACGATCCCCCGGTCACCGGCATGCTGGGCGGCGCCGAGAGGATCATCACCTCCCCTGCTGCCATCGCCGAGGCCCACCGCAGGGCCAACGGAAGCCCCGCATGGGGTCTGAACTTCTGCCTGGGCACCGTCTCGGAGATGGGTGGCCAGGAAGCGGTCAACGAGGTCATCGACCTGCTCGGCCCTGCGGGACGCATCTTCTACGTGCACTTCCGTGACGTGCGGGGAACGGTGCCGCGCTTTTCCGAGTGCTTCCTGGGTGAGGGCAACCTCGCGCCCGCCGACGTGGTGCGCCGTCTGCACGCCAGCGGTTTTGACGGTTTCCTCATCGACGATCATGTGCCCGCCATGGTCGGAGACATCGCTACCTGGGGCGACACCTCGGCCGAGGCGTATTGCAGCAAGGGGCGCGCGCACGCCATCGGCTATCTGCAGGGCGTCCTCAATGCGCTCGGTCTCGACTGAGTGCCCGGTGTGCGCGGCAGGTTGCCGCGCCCGAGCGATTCCTCCGCCCGTTCATACCTGAAGGAGCTATGTGATGGCACGTTTCCGTGGACGCAAGGTCCTCATCACCGGGGCAGGATCGGGAATCGGCCGTGAGATGACGCAGCTCTTCCTTGAGGAAGGGGCGTCCGTCATCGGCGCCGACCTCGACCCGTCGAACGTCCCCACCGGAGCACACCAGTTCCAGGTCGACACCAGCTCGGAAGACGACATCGCCCACCTGTTCGCGGCGGCAGGTGACCTGCTCGGCGGAGTCGACATCCTGTGCAACAACGCCGGGATCGGCTCCACGACCAGTGTCCTGGACGCCACGGTGGCTGAATGGGACCGCGTCTTCGCCGTCAATGTGCGCGGCACGTTTTTGTGCACCAAGTACGCGCTGCCCTACATGCTGGAGCAGCAGGCCGGTGTCATCGTGAACACCGCCTCAGTGGCAGGCATGATCGGCCTTCCGGACCGTGCCTCGTACGCCGCCAGCAAGGGTGCGGTGATCGCCTTGACCAAGCAGGTCGCCGTGCAGTGGGCCAAGGACGGTATCCGGTGCAACTGTGTGTGCCCGGGCACAGTGGACTCACCATGGGTGGGCCGGCTCCTGGAGCAGAGTGACGACCCGCAGCGGCGGCGGGCGGAACTGGTGGCGCGCCAGCCGCTGGGCCGCCTCGCGCAGCCCGTCGAGGTCGCCAAGGCCGCGGTGTACCTCGCCAGCGACGACGCCGCCTTCGTCACCGGCAGCGAGTTCGTGATCGACGGCGGCATTCTCGCCGGCTGACTGTCCGCGTCCTCCAACAGAAAGACACTGCAATGCGTATCGGCGTCCTGGCAGGCCGAGCAAAGATCGTTACCGATAACCGGGCCTACGACATCGCCGGCCTCAGCGGCGGGCGTTTCGGCCCCGAGCCGATGGCCGTGTATGAGGCCTGGGACGACTTTGCGGCCTGGGCCGCAACGGCCGACCTCACCTCCGCCGGCTCCGCTGAGCCGTTCACCACCGACAAGGCCGATGCCCCGGTACCCGCACCCCGCCAGATCTTCGGCATCGGGCTCAACTACCGGGCCCACCAACTCGAATCCGGGCTGCCGCGGCCGGACGTCCCGCTGGTATTCACCAAGTTCCCCAGCTCGGTCACCGGCCCCGCAGGGACCATCGAGCTGCCCGGCGATCAGGTGGACTGGGAAGTCGAACTGGCCGTCGTGATCGGCCGGCGCGCCTACCGGGTACCCGCCGAACAGGCTTGGTCACATATCGCCGGCCTGACGGCAGCCCAAGACCTGTCCGCACGCGACGTGCAGATGCGGCCGGCCGGCACCCCGCAGTTCAGCCTCGGCAAGTCCTTTCCCGGGTTCACGCCCCTGGGCCCGGTCCTGGTCACCCCCGATGAGTGGGCCGACCGCGATGCGGTCCCCCTGTCGTGTGCCGTCAACGGCGAAGAAACACAGTCCAGTACCAGTGCAGACCTGATCTTCAACGTGCCGTCGCTGATCGCCTACTTGTCGGGGATCCTGCCGCTGCTGCCCGGCGATGTGATCCTGACCGGGACACCGTCCGGCGTCGGTATCGGGCAGAACCCGCCGCGTTTCCTGACCGACGGAGACGAAATCCTCACTCGGGTCGGCGACCTCACCATGCGCCACCGTCTCGCCGCCCGGAGGTGAACTCATGCTCACCCCCGACTCGGTCATCGACTACCTCGTCCACCGCGGCATCCTGCCGCAAGGCAACACGGCCACCGCCCGGCCACTGCTGGGCGGCGTGTCCAACGAGGTCATCGCGGTCAGCGGCGAGGGCATCGATGTCGTGGTCAAGCAGGCCCTGTCCCAATTGCGGGTCGAGCAGGAATGGCTCGCCGACCCGACACGCATCCTGGTGGAAGCGGACGCCTTGCGCCTCGCCGGCCAGTACGTCCCCGAGGCGGTCCCGGCGGTCGTCGACACCGATCCCCGGCAACTGACCCTCACCGTGGCCCGGGCGCCCAGGCACTGGGCCGACTGGAAGACCCATCTGCTGCAGGGCACCGCCGAACCAGCGGTCGCCCGGCTCCTGGGCAGCGCCCTGGCAGGCTGGCACAGCGCCACGGCCGCCCGCGACGACCTTTCCGAACGGTTCGGGACCAGCCACTTCGAGCAGCTGCGCATTGGCCCGTACTACCAGGCAGCCGCCGCACGCCACCCCGATCTGGCCGCCACCGTCAACGAATTCGCCCGTGCACTCCTGGCCGACCGCACATGTCTGGTGCACGGCGACTTCTCGCCCAAGAACATCGTCACCGACGGTCGCTCGGCCTGGGTGCTCGACTGGGAGGTCGCCCACTACGGGTCCCCCGTCTTCGACCTCGCGTTCCTGCATACCCACCTCCTGCTGAAGGCCGTCCACCAGCCCGCACATGCGGCGGCGTACGAGCAGTGCGCACGGGCCTTCGGCACGTCGTACGCACAATCAACGCGCCTGCCGCCCCTTCAGCCCGCCCAACTGGTCGGCCACGTCGGCTGCCTGCTGCTGGCCCGGGCGGACGGCAAGTCGCCCGCCGAATACCTCGATCCCGGTGCCCGGCAACGGACCCGTGGGCTGGCCCGTGCAGCGCTCACCCAGTCGGCCGACCTCGACACTCTGTGGAAGACACTCCTATGACTGACACACGTATCAAGGCCGTCATGGCCTGGGAGGCTCTCGACTCCCGCGGCACCCCGACCGTGGCCTGTGAGGTACAGCTGCGCGGCGGCGCCGTGGGCCAGGCCACGGTGCCCTCCGGCGCCTCCACCGGCCGTCATGAAGCCGTCGAACTGCGTGACGGCGGGGCCCGGTACGCCGGTCGCGGCGTGAGTGCCGCGGTCGCCAACGCGGCCGGTGTGCTCGCCGACGCCGTGCACGGCCTGGAGGCCGTCGACCAGGCAGGTATCGACGCGGCGCTCACCGCAACCGACAGCAGTGAAGGGTTGGCCCGCGTCGGTGCCAACGCCGTGCTCGCCGTATCGGTGGCCGCCGCACTCGCCGCCGCGCAGGCCCGCGGGCTGCCCTTGTACCAGGCTGTCCTCAGTGCGGACACCGCCCCGCTGCTGCCGCTCCCGATGGTCAATATCGTGTCGGGCGGTGCCCATGCCGGAGGGGCCATCGACCTCCAGGACGTCCTCGTCGTTCCGATCGGGGCAAGCTCGTTCCGGCAGGCTCTGGAGTGGTCCTGGCGGGTACGTCGGGCAACCGCCGAAGTCGCCGAACAGCGTGGACTGTCCGCGGCACTCGTTGCCGACGAGGGCGGTCTGGCCTTCCCGCTCGCGCATAACCGGGATGCCTTCGAGCTGGTCATGAAGGGCATTGTCAGCGCGGGACTCGTGCCCGGCGAGGATGCGGCTCTTGCCGTCGACGTCGCGGCCACGCAGTTCCTGCGGAACGACAAGTACCTGCTGCGCACCGAGGACCGGGCGCTGAGCAGCGATGAGTTCCTGGACGAGTTGGCCACATGGGCAGCGGACTTCCCGATCGTGTCCTACGAGGACGTGCTCGGCGAGGACGACTGGGACGGCTGGCAGCGCGCCACCGCCCGTCTGGAGCCCGCACAGCTGCTGGGTGACGACCTGTTCGTGACCAACGAGCAGCGGCTGCGGCGCGGCATCGACCACCGCGTCGCCAATGCCGTGCTCGTCAAGCCCAACCAGATCGGTACGCTCTCGCAGGCCCGCGCGGTAGTCGATCTCGCGCATGCCAGCGGCTACCGGACCGTGTTGTCCGCGCGGTCGGGAGAAACCGAGGACAGCTGGCTGGCCGACCTCGCGGTCGGCTGGCGGACAGGTCAGATCAAGGTCGGGTCGACCATGCGCTCCGAACGGACCGCCAAGTGGAACCGGCTTTTGCGCATCGAGCATGAGTGGGGTGACTCAGCAGAGTTCGCGGGGGCCACGGCGCTCCGCAAGCCGGCCTGAGGTGTGCTCCCGGCCCGGGGAACTGTAGGCCCGCGTCACACCCCGTCGGCGTCCTCCGGTCGCGCAGCCAGGACACGGGTGAGCAGGTCGGTAAGGGTGGCCCGCTCCTCGACGTCGAGGGTGGCGAACCACTGCTGCTCGCGGCGGGTCTGCACGGCGAACGCCTCACGGACGGCGTTCTCGCCCGTGGCGGTGGGGCCGGCGGCGACCGCGCGCCGGTCGTCGGGGACCGGCCGGCGTTCGACCAGGCCTTCCCGTTCGAGGGTGTTGATGGCGTTGGTGACCGCCGAGCGGGACATCGCCGGCGGGACATTCGACGGGCCCCGGCTCACGGAACGCCCGCGTGTGCCTCCGGTCCGGTCGGCGTTGTAGCGTTTCGTGCAGCCGTTCGGCTCCCGTTGCCCGTCGTAGCCACCGACGGACAACGAGCCGGGGGGACCCGCACGTGTAAGGCGCAGAAGGTTATGGCACGACCAGAGTCCGGTAAGAGGGTCATGGGCCGGGCCGTCGCGGCCACGTTGCTGGCGGCGGCGCCGCTCATGGCGGCGTGTTCGGGCGGCTCGTCCTCCTCTTCCGCCTCGGACGGCAGCAGCCCAGACCGTACGAGAACATGAAGATCGTGCTGTCTGGCCCCCGTCGCGGCCTTGGTAACCATCACCATCCCGTCGGAGTCAGTGCACTCTGCTTGCAGGTTGTCGATGGGGTTGCAGTCGACCTTCCCCGCGTCGGAGAAGTCCATGAACTCGCGGGCGGCGAACGGCTCCGGCCCCAGGTTCTGGCCGCGGGCCGCCTTGTCGGCCGCGGCACTCGGGCTGTCTGGGGCGCTCGCTACTGTCGAGGCGGAGCCCATGCCTGTGAAGTGACCCAGCGCCCAAGTCCCGGCGAACGCTGGCAGCAGCGCCGCGGCAACGACCCACTTCTTTGCGCGGCCGCGCGGCCGTGCGGGGGCGGACGGCCTCACTCGGGAGCGGCGGAGAGCCGACGGGCGGAGCGGGCTCGACGGGCTGCCCTAGCAGTTCGTCGACGTCCTTGAACTCGCAGTGCTCACGGACCAGGCACTCGACCTGCTCGATCGGAAGGTCCGGCATCGCGGACTTGACCTGTCGGACGGCCGAGTAGAAGGACTGCGGGCTCAGAAACAGGTGACGTTCGCCGTTGATGTTGACCACGCCCACGTCGGTGAGCGGCACATCGTCGTCGTGCTCGTCCGGGTCGAGGACGTGAATCCTGATCGGCGGCATGGAGGAAGTCACGGCCGCTCCCCCAGATTCAGTCCACCGGATATGGCACTGCTCAACTCTGCCGGTCACTTTCTTCCGCGCTCTGCAGAATGCGCGCGATGCGAGCGGCCGTCTTCTCCGCACGCTCGGGCGTGACGGCTTCGATGTCGGTGAGGACGAGGTGGCCGCCACCCGGCAGCTCGATCTCCTCGCGGTGGATCTCCGGCTCATCCAGGCCGTCGCCCGTTCCGGCGTCCTCGCGGGTCTCCTGCGGATTCTGAGCACGCGCGTACTCGCGGAGCATCGCATCCCGGGTCGCGCGCACCCTCGCTGGGCTGCGTCGGTAGCCGGGGCGCAGCGCGCCCGCGGCAGCCAGCATCCGAGTTTCGAGACAATTGCGGAGCGGATGGAGGTCCCAAACCGCACAGTTCTCGACAACTACAAGCGGTGGGGAATTCCCGTAGCGCGAATCAGCGACAGAATCCTCCGCGTACGAGAACGCCACTTTGACGCCTGGCTCGAAAATCGCGAGGAATAGAAATAGCGCGAGCCTACCAAGTCGGGCAGTGGATGCACGGGCCCCAGCACTGCCCGGCTTTCCGCGTTCTCTGCACCCTCCCCATAAGTAGAGTCCCGTCCACCGCAGACGATCAAGCACGGCAACGAGCCGAAGAATGGAGCAGACGCCATGGCCAGACGCGCACAGCCTCGCAAGGATTGCACCTGCCCTGATCGAAACCAACCGAGGCAGCACGGCTGCGCGCACTCGTGGTACGTGCGTCTGACAAACCGCGAAGGCCGGCGGCAGGAGTTCCACCTCGGCACAAGCAAGGCCGCGGCCGAGAAGGCCCTCGAACGGTATTACGAGGAAGACATCCTCCCAGACGAGGCCGCCCCAGAAGACCGCTCCGAGGACCGCACTCTCTTGTTCAGAGAGCGGGCGAACGAATGGCTGAGTCGACGTAGGGCGAAACTGACGTCCGTAGCTCAGTACGAGATCGCTGTCCGCGTGCACCTCAACCCGCGCTGGGGAGGCCATCGCCTCGCGTCCATCCGGAAAGCGCAGGTCGAAGCAGCCGAAAGGGCGGCATCCACACGAAGACCGTACCTATGCCCGATCACGTGCTGGGAGCCATCGACTACCACGGGGCCAAGTACCGGCCGCTTCCTGCCGAGACCGTCCTATGGACCCATGGGCGGACGATCGAGACTTGCCAGCGGGGCCCTGCGAAGGCGCTCTTCTGGAGTCCTCAGGGCAACCTCCTGAACAACGACACGTTCAACGAGAGGGCGTGGAAACCGACGCTGCGGAAGCTCGGAACCCTGCCGACGTTTCACGACACGCGGCACACGTACATCTCGAAGATGCTGCAGAACGGCCTGCCTCCCGAGACTGTGGCCCTGTGGGTGGGAGATAGCGTCAAGGAGATCCGGCGGACGTACAACCACCTCCTCGACGACCAGGTGGCAGACCACAGGGACCAGGTCAACCGTCTGACCTCCCGGCCTGTTCGAGCCCAAGCGGCTGCGTAGCTCAAAGCTCACCCGCCCTGCTTCAGCTCCAGCCCTAAACCCTCCCTACGGTCCGGCACGGTCCGGTTCCAACCCGGACGGAACGGGGTCCAGCGAAGACGCTTCCGCCGCGCGAGAGCAGTTCTGACCAGCAGTTTCGGCCGCCGGAGGCACTGCCGGGTGCTGGGCAAACCAAAGCGCCAGGAGAGCCAGGTCAACGCTGTGACCTGCAAGAACGCAGACTGCGGGAGGGTTCGACCCTCCCTAAGCCCCTCCCCACCCAGCGAAAGGGTTCTGACCAGCATTTTCGCTGGCCAGACTCCCGGCGGCTGCGGCGAGCCATACCGCCAGTAGACTCTGACCACGATTCTAGTGATCAAGTCAAATGCCCAGGTCAGAGGGCCTTTTTTACTCCTCGTTGGTAACAGATATCTCACAAATCTGTTCCTGGAACTGCGGCACAAGGTCGAGATCCTCGGATGACCGGGCGGGTCGTCGAGTGCCCGATCGACGAGATGAACCGGCCGCGGGGAGCCAGGGATGCCGCCCTACGGATCCCGCCGACCGGGCCGGAAGTCAGGCGCTGTTCACCGGCTGGGGCGGCGAACTGGCGCCCTGTTGCAAGTTCGCCCCCACCGCGCGGCACTACACCGCATCGAAACTGATGTCGCAGGTCGGACTCAGGGTGAGCGAGGCATGCAAACTCGACCTGGCCGACATCAAGTGGAACCTGGGCCGCTTCGGCAAGCTCCACGTGCGTCACGGCAAGGGCGCCTGCGGCTCGGGCCCGCGCGAGCGGATGGTGCCGCTGATCAACGACGCCGACCGCACGCTGCGGTGGTTCATCGAGGACGTCTGGGGCCAGTTCGATGACGACCACACCCGACCCGGTGCCCCGCTGTTCCCCTCCGAGCGCAAGAAAGGCGACGGCTCCTCGCGCCGCGTCGGCGATGACGCCTTGCGCAACGGCCTGGCCGCTGCGGCGAAGACCCATCTCCCCGGCTGGGCCGACACGCTGACGCCGCACGTCCTGCGGCACTTTGTCTCTGCTTAGTTTCCGTGTGGCGATTGGCTTCAACTGGGCTGATGGCCTGGGTGTTTGGGCTTTGCGCTGAGGCGTGTGGTGTTTCTACTGTCGCCACTCATGATCCTGAGCTTCTTCTCGTCCCGGGGCTGGGAGTCGTGGGACGTCGAGCATCGGCCGTTGATCCCCGAGGGGATGCCCGTGCTCGTCGACGACGACCTGCGCTTCGAGGACGGTCCGGCTGCACTGCGCCCGGCGGCGGTGGTGAACCGGTGGCTGCGTGAGCTCCCGGCCAGCGGGGCGCCGGCGCCGAGCTCGTGGGAGAACTACGCGCGAGTCCTCAAGGAGTGGCTGGAGTTCCTGGCCGTACACGGCGTGGGCCTGTTCGACTCGCGGGAGCGGTTGAAGGCCGGGCTGAGCCGGTACGCCGAGCACCGGGCCGCAGGCCCACTCAAGGCCCGGTTCGCGGCGACGACCTGGGGCCAGCACATGAGCATCCTGTCCTTGTTCTACCGGTGGGCCATCGACGAGGGGTACGCGACGGCCGAGCCGTTCACCTACCGCGCCGCGCGGGCCCTGTTCGCCGGGACCGGCCGGGAGGTGAAGGTGAACCTGGCGGTCCGCCGCACTCCGAAGCCGCACGTGACCGTCAAGTACCTGGAGCCCGACTTCACCGAGCTGTTCCGCAAGGGCCTGCGCGGACTGGCCCCGGACGGCTCGCAGGACACCGGCTTCCACGGCCGGGAGATGACCCGCAACGCGGCGGTCGGCGATCTCGCACTAGGGCCTGTGTGTGGTTGTGATCAATCAGTTGCCTGCAGGAGGTCATTGACCCAGATCATCGAGGCGCGGAGGTGGAGGCCAGCGAGGTAGCTCTCGGGCGTCTTGTCATATCGAGTCGCGATGCCCCGCCAAGCCTTCAGCTTGTTGATCAGGCGCTCGACGGTGTTCCGCTCCTT
>NZ_JBSHBP010000017.1:0-138322 GCF_053612065.1 Streptomyces sp. NPDC054765
CAAGCGAGTACTTCGACGTCCCCAACGGGAACTCCTGTTCTTCGGATCCTCACGATCCAATGATCAGGGTGTCCACGATCAAGGGGTAACGCCCCCGCAAGTCCCCGAAGATCAGCGAGGTGCTGCCCCTGCTCTATCTCCACGGCCTGTCGTCTGGCGACTTCGTGCCCGCACTCGAGCAGTTCCTGGGTCGACGGCCGGGCTATCGCCGGCGACGGTCACACGCCTCACCCAGCAGTGGCAGGCCGACCACCAGGCGTTCGGCGAGCGCGATCTGTCCGCCAGCGACTACGTCTACGTCTGGGCCGACGGCATCCACCTGCGGATCCGCCTGAGGGAGGCGAAGTCGTGCGTGCTGGTGCCGATGGGCGTCCGCGCGGCGGCACGAAAGAGCTGATCGCCATGAACGATGGCTACCGCGAGTCCGCCGACTCCTGGGCCGACCTGCTGCGCGACTGCCAACGGCGCGGGATGCGCGCTCCCCTTCTCGCGGTCGGCGACGGCGCACTCGGCTTCTGGAAGGCCCTGGCTGAAGTCTTCCCCGAGACCCGGCACCAGAGGTGCTGGGTTCACAAGATCGCCAACGTTGCGAACGCCCTGCCGAAGTCCGCGCAGCCCGGCACGAAGAAGGCCCTGCAGGAGATCTACAACGCCGAGGACCGCGACCACGCGTAACACGTGGCGACCGGGCGCCCATCGGTGTCGCGCTCAGGCGGGTCTGGGAGGGAGCGCGCACGCATGCGGGCGATCCGGTGAGCGGTCCATGCCGCCGCGCCCGCGTCCAAGATGTCGTCCCTCCAGCCAAGTGGAGGCCAGAGTGCGCTCGCGCATCTCCCCAGCCCGCTGTGGTCAATCGCTATGGCTTCATCACCATCGATTTCGACGGCGCACGCGCCCAGGTCAACTGCGGCGTGGAGCCTGACATGCTCGTCAAAACCCAGTGAACACCACGATGTTGATCTCGCCCCGCGGCACTGGGCGGGGCGGACCTGCCCGTACCCGGCGTCGTCTACCACCTGGCGGTCGAACCACAAGCGCCGCCGCACAGTTCCTTGCCCCCGCGGCGACGGGCTGAGCGTGAGCAGGGCGATCTGCGGCGGGATCGGCTTGCCGCGGCGCAACCGAGGACGGGTGGGCTCCTCGATCGGCGTCTTTACCGACCCGTCCGCGTACAACAACGCCTCTGCCAAGATCACCGACAGAGTCAAGCTGACCAAACTCACCCCCCGGCCACGAATTCCGCGACCTCGGTGACGATCGGCGCGCGCAGGAAGGTGTAGTGGTCGCCCGGCACCTCTGCGTGTCGGAACCGGCCGCGCGTCGCCGCCGCCCACCCCGACGCCGTGCCGAGGTTGGGCGAGTCGTCCGGGATCAGCACTCGCAGGTCCGCAGCGACCGTCCCGCTCGGGCGGTATCCGATCAGGGCCTCGGCGTGCGCCTTGAACACAGCGAAGCGTCGCTCGAGTTCCTCGCGTACGACCTCAATTTGGTCGGTCGCCTCCTCTCCGCCGCCACCGGCAACGGCCGCAGCGAGCCAGCCCAGCGGATCGGCGTCCGCGAGACCGGTCGCGGGCATGCTCCACCCAAGTGAGTCCGATACGTCCTCGGTGAAGCGTGCCAGCAGCGAACGCCCGCCGCTCGTATCGGCATAACCCAAATCCTCTTGGCTCAGCGTGTGCGGGGAATCCAGGAGGGCGACGCACGCGACCTCCTCGCCGTCCTCCTCCAACCGCCGCGCCATCTCGAAGGCCACGATGCCGCCCATCGACCAGCCGCCGAGCCGGTACGGGCCGCCGGGCGACACGGTCCGTACGGCCTCGACGTAGCGCTCGACGATCTCCCCCAGCGTGTTGACCGGGGGATCGTCGTCGCGGATGCCGAATGCCTCGATGCCCACCACCGCGTGGCTGTCCTGCAGGCACTTTGCAAGGGCCGCGTACGAGTGTACGGTCCCGCCGATGGCGTGGACCAGGAAGATCACCTCCCGGTCGGAGGCGGCTGAGCCCAGCGGGATCAGGCAGGCGGACGGGCGCGTCGTAGTTGGGCTAGGCACCGGCCGCACCTCCAGCCGGCGTGTCCCCTGCGATCATCCGCGAGAGGCTCGAAACGGTGGCGTTGTAGAAGAAATCCCGGAACCGCACGTTGGCCGAGAAGGCCGAGCGCACCTGGGTTACGAGGTTCAGCGCCAGCAGGGAGTGGCCGCCGAGTTCGAAGAAGTCGTCGTCGACCGAGACCTGTTCGACTCCCAGTACCTGAGCAAACATCGCGCACAGCGTCTCCTCACACGACGTGCTCGGCCCACGCCAGACCGACCCGCTGGTCTCCGGCACCGGCAGCGCCCCCCGGTCCACCTTTCCGCTGACCGTCACTGGCAGGTCGTCGACGAGCACGATGACCGACGGCACCATGTAGGCGGGCAGCCGTTCCCGCAGGTGCGTCCGCAGGCCCCCCGCATCCAGGACGGCCGCGTCGCGCGGTACCACGTACGCCACCAGGCGCGGGTCTCCCAGGACGTCCTCGCGCACCACGACCGCTGCGGCTCCCACCTGCCCGTGGTCCAGGAGGGAGGACTCCACCTCTCCGGGCTCGATGCGGTAGCCGCGCACCTTCACTTGGTCGTCGACCCGGCTCATGAACACCAGTCGGCCGTTCGGCTGCCGGCGGACCAGGTCGCCGGTCCGGTACATGCGCTCCCCAGGTGCGCCGAACGGGCAGGCCACGAAACGCTCCGCGGTCAGGGCCGGCTTGCCCAGGTAGCCCCGGGCCAGTCCCGCACCCGCCAGGTACAGCTCGCCGGTCACACCGACCGGGACGGGCTGGAGGCTCTCGTCCAGGACATGGGTGCGGGTGTTGTGCAGGGGGCTGCCGATAGGTACCGCGGAGGCGGTCTCCTGGTCGGCCTCTGAGCCGTCCTCGCTGAACCACGCCGTGGCGTACACCGTTGACTCGGTGGGCCCGTAGAGGTTGACGACCTCGGCGCCGGGCAGGGCGGCTCGGAGCCTGCGCACCACCCCGAAGGAAAGCGCCTCACCGGCCAGGGCCACGGTGCCGGCCTCGACGTCCAGGTCCTCGCGCCCCGCGAGGGCGGCGAAGGCCGATGGGACACCGCCGACGTGGGTGGCCGACCAGCCGGGTCGTTCGGCGAGCTCCAGCAGGTCGCGCACCACTTCGACGCAGCCTCCCCACACCAGCGGGACGACGACCTCGAAGACGGACACGTCGAAGCTGAGTGAGGTCGCGGCCAGCACATGCGCGAGGCGGTCCGCACCGTATCCCTCCCCGGCCCACGCGACCAAAGCGCTGAGCCCGCGGTGGGGGACGATGACGCCCTTGGGCCGGCCCGTCGATCCGGAGGTGTAGATCACGTATGCCGGGTGGTCCGGCAGCAACGGGCTGCGGCGGTCCGCGTCGGTGAGCGGTGCGCCGGACAGAAGCGCGCCGTCGCCGGCGACCTCCTCCACCAGGATTCGGGGAAGTCCGGCGGCGGGACCGGCACCCTCCTGCGCCCCCGTGGTGAGCAGCAGTGCGGGACACGCGTCCGCCACGACCGTCGCCACCCGCCCTGGGGGGAGATCCGGGTCGAGCGGCACATAACCAGCGCCCGCCTTGAGAACTGCCCAGACGGCCACCACCATCTCGGCCGAGCGCGGGACGGACACAGCCACCAGTGTCTCGGGCCCGGCCCCTTCTTGGACGAGCCGCCGCGCCAGCCGGTTAGACCAGGCGTCGAGTTCGGCGTAGGTCAGCCGGGTTTCCCCACACACCAGAGCCGTGGCCTCGGGTGCACGCCGTACCTGCTGGTCAAACAGCTCGGGCAGCCCCTCCTGTGGTACCGGCCGCCCGGTGTCGTTCCACTCGTGCACGAGCCGGTGGTACTCAGCCTCGTCCAGCAGCGGCGCGGACCCGATCCGCTGCCCGGGGTCGGCGGCGAACGCCTCCAACAGTCGGACGAAGCGTCCGGAGATGGCCTCCGCGGTCTCCTCGTCGAACAGGTCCGCAGCGAACACCCAGCCTCCCTGTAGGCCAGCCGGTTCTCGGTGCGAACCGTGCGTCTCGGCCATTCCGAGGCTCACGTCGAACTTCGCCAACTGCTGGGTGCCCTCCCACTGCCGCACTTCCACGCCCGGGAAGTCGAGAGAGCCCTCGTCGTTGTTCTGGAAGACCAGCAGGGTCTGGAAGAGCGGGTGGCGCCCGGTGTGACGAGCCGGGTTGAGCGCCTCCACCAGGCGCTCGAAGGGAACGTCCTGGTGCGCGTAGGCGCTCAGATCGGTGCGCCGCACGCGGTCGAGCAGCTCAGTGAACGTCGGGTCGCCCGAGGTGTCGGTGCGCAGGATCAGGGTGTTGACGAAGAACCCGATCAGGTCGTCGAGGGCGCCGTCGGTGCGCCCGGCCATCACCGAGCCCACCGGTACATCGGTGCCGGCACCGAGCCGGGTCAGCAGGACGGCCAGCGCGGCTTGGACCACCATGAACATGGTGGCCTGGTGGTCGCGGGCGAGTGCGTCCAGGCGTGCGTGTACCTCCGCATCGAGCCGAAATTCAATGATCCGGCTGCCGTGGCCGGGAACTGCGGGGCGCGGTCGGTCAGTTGGCAGCCGCAACTCCTCGGGCAATCCGGCAAGTTGGTCTCGCCAGTACGCCAGCTGCCTGCCGGCCAGGCTCTCCGGATCGTTCTCGTCGCCGAGCAGTTCGCGCTGCCACAGGGTGTAGTCGGCATACTGCACGGGAAGTTCGGGCCAGGCCGGAGCCGTGCCCGTGCAGCGCGCGGCGTATGCCTGGGACAGGTCGCGCAGCAGCGGTCCGGTCGACCATCCGTCGCTCGCGATGTGGTGGATGAGGACGACGAGGACGTGTTCGGTCGACGAGGTGGAGTACACCCAGCCACGCACCGGGATCTCCCCGGCAAGGTCGAAGACGTACGAGGACGCCTTCGCGACTGCGGCGTCCAGCTTGTGCGCGGGTACGTCGCACTCCTCCAGGCGCACCTCGGCCATGTCGCGCGGCAGGATCTTCTGTACGGCTTCGCCGCCGGCGTCGGCGACCAGGGTCCGCAGGCTTTCGTGTCGGTCCACGACGTCAGTGAGCGCGGCGCGCAGCGCGGGTACGTCCAAGTCGCCCGAGAGCCTGAGGACCACCGGGATGTTGTAGGTGGCACTCGGCCCTTCGAACTGGTTGATGAACCACAGCCTGCGCTGGGCGTACGACAGCGGGATCATTCGGTCTCCCCTTGGGCGTGGCGCAGCGCGCGCATCGAGTGGTGCAGGTCCGCCTCTTCAGTGATCTCGTCGAGGATGAGGGTCGAGACGCCGAGCGCCAGGTAGCGAGCGAGCAGCTCACCGACCTGCTCGTAGGTGCCGACGAGGTACGGGCAGAAGGTCTTGTAGGCGCGGAACGGATAGAGCCAGTACGTGTCCTTGGGCGCGTGCGACCGGAACGCGTCCTCGGAGAGGCTGAGGTGCCACTGCGATTCGACGGTCTCGGCGGCGATCTCGTGGACCTCCTCGCCCAGCGGGTCGGAGGGGAACCGCGCGTGGGCGACGGCCCAGGCTTCCTCTGAGGTGTCGCGGGCGATGATGCCGAGGCGGATGCCGCCGTCGGCGAGCGGCTGTCCGTCTCCGTACTCACCGATCTCGCGCGGGTATGCCAACCGCGTGGCATCGAGCCGCTGCTGGGCCGTCCGGCATGCAGCGGAGGTGCCGGAGACGAACACCCCCGGTTTCAGTTCGGTTTCGAGCGGAGGAGTTATGGCCGCGTGCTTGAGCTGGTAGAACTCGCCGTCGTAGGTGACGGGGCGGCCGCCGTCCAGGAGCTGCTGGACGACCTCCGCGTACTCCGTGAGCCGGTCGTAGCGCCGGTCGTGGTCGAGGCCGCAGCCAAGCTCCTGCAGGTGCCGGTGGAAACCGCCGGTGACGTAGTTCAGGTCGACCCGACGCTCGTGGAGGAAGCCGATGCTGCTGATCATACGGGCGGCGCTGAACGGGTGCATGTACACCGGGTTCACGGCCACGAGCGGGACGAATCGCTCGGTGTTCTCGATCAGGAGCTGAGCAGCGGCCCACGGGTCGAGGAGCGTGTTGTCGCTGTAGACGAGCATGCCCTGGATACCGGCCGCTTCAGCCCATTTGGCCTCCTGCGTCAGGCGCTCACGGAATTCCCATGAGGTGCAATCGGTCGCCGACGGGAAGGTCGTGTATACGGTGACCACTGTTTCTGACTACCTCATTTCACAAGCACGGAATGACAGGTCAAAGCTCGATGCGAAGGTGGGAGAGGCCGCGGTAAGTGCGGTTCCTGCCCCACTTCATGGCGCCGACCCGGGCCGCCGGGAAGCGCTCGCAGAACAGCGTGAGGAGCATCGACGCTTCCATCCGGGCAAGCGTCGCGCCCATGCAGTAGTGCATGGAATGGCCGAAGGCGAGATGGTCGGGCCGGGCGCCGTTCGGGTCGTGCGCAGCGGGGCGATCCGGGCGGGCCGCTCCGGCCACGAAGGGGTCGTTCCCGGTCAGTGACACGAGGACGAGGTCGCCGGTGGCGATCGGGCAGCCGGCCATCTCCAGATCCGTGGCTGCGGTGCGCGCCACGTGGCCCAGCGGCGGGTACAGCTCCAGCACCCGCTCGATGAGGGTGTCGGTAGCGGCCGCTGCCTCCGGATCGCGGACCAGTGCGGACAGATCGTTCTCCAGCACGTACCAGAGCGAGAGGCCGATCAGCGAGGCGGTCGTCTCGAGGCCGCCGAAGAGCACCATCGAGCAGGTGGCGAGGCGGTCCCTGTCGTCCCCCACGGCCAGGTTCCAGATGCTGTCCTCGTCGTCCACGCTGCTGAGCGCCCGGCCCATCTCGCGCAGGGCCTGCTGCGCGCGCACCGCGAAGTCCCTGCGGTAAGAGGCGGCGAGGAAGTCGGCCAGGGCCGCGGCCCACTCATGCAGTCGGTCCACGGGCACGTCGTGGAGCCCGAGAAGGTGGGCCATGGTGCGGGCGGAGATCACATTGGCCAGGCAGGTGATCGCGTCTCCGGTGCCGTCCTGCGGGAACTCCTCGACGGCCTGCGCCACGACGCTGCGGATCTCCTCCTGGATCCTGCGCATCCTGCCGGGCGAGAACATGCGCTGGACGGCGCGCCGCTTTGTCGTGTGCGCCTCGCCGTCGAGCAGCACGAACCACCGGCCTATGACGTCCAGCAGCTCGGCGCACTCCTCGCGCATGTCGGAGGGCAGGTAGATGCCGTTCTCGGCGGTGCGCGACGAGAGCGCGGGATGTCCGAGGGCGGCCTGGGCGGCATCGCGGTCGGCGATCACCCATGAGCCGAGCTCCGTGTAGTAGCGCACTGGGGTCGCTGCGGTCTCCTGCATCGTCCTATTCCTCCGTACCCAGCCGGAAGTCCGGGTCCTGGGCAACCCGGGTCAGCAGCCGCACGAGGTCGGTTGCCATGCGTTCGGCCGTGGCCTGGTCGAACTGGTCCGTCGCGTACTCGAGTACTCCGGCGATGCCCTGAGGGGATCCGTCGCCGCCCGGCACTTCGTCCAGGTAAAGGCCGAGGTCGAACTTGGCCACGGGTGTGGGTGCCAGCCCGGCGGTGCCCCGTAGTCCCGGTGCATGGAGCGCGGCAGAGCCACGGCCGCCGAAGCCCAGCGCCACTTGGAACAGGGGGTGCTGTCCTGCCGACCGCTTCGGGTTCAGCGCCTCGACCAGCCGGTCGAACGGGACGTCCTGGTGCGCGTACGCCTCCAGGTCGGCTGCGCGCACCCGCTCCAGCAGTTCGCCGAACGTCGGGTTCCCCGAGGTGTCGGTACGCAGGACCAGCATGTTCACGAAGAAGCCGACCATGCCATCGAGGGACTCGTCACCACGCCCCGCGACGGGGGTGCCGATCGGGATGTCCTCGCCGGCTCCCGAACGGGTCAGTACCAGGGCCAGGGCCGATTGAAGGACCATGAAGAGGGTGGCGCCACGTGCCTGGGCCAGCTGCGCCAGTCGCTCGTGCACGGTGCGGTCGATGAGGATGTCGACGGCGGCGCCGTGGTGACTGGCGACGCCCGGGCGCGGCCGGTCCGTCGGCAGCTCCACCTGCTCCGGAAGCCCGTCGAGCGCCCGCCGCCAGTAGGCGACCTGCTGCGACAGGCGGCTGGCCGGGTCGCTCGCCTCGCCCAGCACGGCGCGCTGCCACATGGTGTAGTCCACGTACTGCACGGGCAGCGGCTCCCACGCGGGGGCCGCTCCCTTCAGCCTGGCCAGGTACGCCTGGGTCAGGTCCCGCATCAGGGGCCGCAAGGACCAGCCGTCACCGGCGATGTGGTGCAGGAGGAACAGCAGGACGTGCTCGTCGGGATCGTCCTGGGCGGTGAACAGCCACGTCCGCAGGGGCGCCTCGGCCATGATGTCGATGACGTCCTGCGCCGCGTCGGCCACGGTCGCGTCCAAGTCCGCCCGGTCGCATGAGACCCGGAGGAGGGCCGGCCGCGCCGCCTCCGCGGCCAGCACCTGCTGGTAGGGCACTCCGAGGTCCTCGGGATACACGGTGCGCAGGGACTCGTGGCGTTCCACCACGTCGCCGAGCGCCGCTTCCAGCGCCGCGGTGTCGACACGGCCCGTCAGCCGCACGGTGAGGGGCAGGTTGTAGGTGGGGCTCGGCCCCTGAAGCAGCGACAGGTACCAAAGCCCCTGCTGGGTGAGGGACAGTGGCACCCGCTCCGGGCGGACGCCGCGCTCCGGTGCAGTGCGCGGCTGCGGTGCCGTGGAAGGCTCGGCTGCTGCCTGGGCCAGGGCGCGGGCGACGCCGCGCACCGTCGGGGCCGTGAACATGGTGCGGATGTTCAGCTCCAGCCCGAGGACCGCCCGGACCCGGCTGATCAGGCGCATCGCCGATATCGAGTCGCCGTCGAGGTCGAAGAAGTCCTCGTCGGTCCCGACCTGCGGCAGGTCGAGCACCTCGGCGAACAGGCCTCTCAGGACCTCTTCCAGATGGCTCTCGGTGGCGGGCGGACATGCGGTGTGTGGCGAGGAACTCACGAGAAACCCTTCGTTTCCGACCTCAGCAGACGCGTGAGGCTCGAACGGAACCTGCCGACGCAGTCCGCTGCTTGTTCTGCGGTGAAGGCGTCCGCTGAGACCTGGAGGACGCCGCGGATGTTCCCGACCGCTTTCCAACTGAATTCCCACTGCGCCGGGAAAATGGCCCACTTGGGGGTGACGGGCCGCAGTATGGTGCGCACCCCGGCGAGGCGCAGTCTCGGCGCCTCGTTGTCGGCGTTGACCACGTGCAGGAAAAGCGGGGCGGTCCCGGGCCTGCGCCGGACTCCGGCCGCTTTGAGTACGCGTGAGTAGGGAACGTCCTTGTGGGCGAGTGCCCCGCTGATCGCCTCTGCGTGCGCCTGGACCAGCTCCGTGCTTGTCGCCCCGTCCTGCCAGGCGGTGCGCACCGGAAGGGTGGTCAGCAGGGGGCCCATGGTCGCCTGGAGCGCGTACGTGTCCCGCAGCACAGCCGGGAGCCCGACCGTGGAGGAGCGCTCCGTGCCGCCGCCGGTGTCCGCGACGGCCAGGCTGACCGCGGTCAGGAGCACCGCGGTCGGCGACACCCGCGCCGCGCGGGAGAGTTCCCGGACCCCGCGGGTGGCCGCGGAATCGAGCTCCAGTGGCGTTTCGACGAGGGTGCCCCGTTCGGTCGGGGGCGGCGGGTCCGTCCGTGGGTGGGGCTGCGGCCGTACGCCGGCCAGTTGTGCCCGCCACCAGGTGGGGTCCCAGCTCCGGCCCTGCTCCTCGGCCGCGTGGTCGAAGAAGTCCGGCGCCGGCGGCCGTGCCTCGGGCTCGGTGCCGCAGCGCAGGGCGCCGTACGCGGATCCGAGTTCTTCCAGCAGCAGCGCGAGGGACCAGCTGTCGCCCGCGACATGGTGCACGCAGAGACCGAAGTAGTGGCGCTCCGGTGACACGGACACGAGCTTGGCCCGCACCGGGGCCCGGGTGCGCAGGTCCATGGGCTGTTCCCACAGCCGGGACAGAGAGGTCGGGGCCACCCCGTCCGGACACCGCTCGATCGCCGTGTCGAGCGGGGACAGCAGCGCGGAGGCCGGGAGGGGAAAGGCGCGGCCGTCCGCGTACGTGGAGCTGAGCACGGGATGCCTGCGGACAACGTGGTGCAGCGCCGTCTCCAGGGCCACGGCGTCGACCGCCCCGAGGATCTCGAAGCACAGCGGCATGTTGTAGACGGGGAGGGCTTCTATGGACTCGTGGGCCAGCATGGACTGCTGCATGTCCGAGAGCTGTCCGATGGGCCGTAGAACGAGGGTCACCGCGTCACGCCCGTCGGCCGGGTCGCCTCGGCGAGCCAGGCCCCGAAAGTCGGGGCGCGTAGGCAGCTCTCCGGCGCCATGTGAATGCCGGTCTCCTCGCGAACGCGGCCGCAGATGCGCAGTGCCATCAGGGAGTGTCCGCCGAGGGCGATGAAGTCGTGGTCATCCGTGACCGCGTCGACCTTGAGGATTTGGCGCCAGATCTCGCGCAGCCGGTCCGGCGTACTTCCCGTTCCCGGCGTGTCCGCCAGGGTGTCGCGGCGGGGTGCCGGGGGCTCGGGCAGGCCAAGCTTGGAGATCTTGCCGTTGGGCAGGCGGGGCAGCTCTTCCAAGAAGACGATCTGCTCCGGGCGCATGGCCGGCGGCAGCACGTTCGCCAGGTACGTCCGTACGGAGCGGGTGGTGAGCAGAGTGTCGGGCGCCTCGGTGGCGACAGCCGCCGGGACAGGGGCCGGAGCAGCCTCGTCGGCCCCGCGGGTCGCGTAGACGTAGGTGACGTCGGCGTCGGTCCCGACGCACCAGTCGTTGACCTCGTTCACCTCGAAACCGGCCTCGGCCAGCAGGGTTTTGATCTCCGCGCCGACCACGCTCGCCCGCTCGACTTCCAGGCACACCTGGCGCACCCGGGACCAGTGCTCGGGCCGGACGCCCCGCAGAACTTCGAGTTCCGCCCCCTCTGTGTTGATCTTGAGTAGGTCCACGTGGTCGAGCCCGCGCTCCTCGAAGAGGGTCGACAGGGTGGTGGTCGCGACGGTGTGCGAGGTGGCCTCGAGTCGGCTCTCCGCGGCCGCGAGGAGGGAGGACAACTCTTCCTCGGCCAGGTCGCCGTCGCCGATGACGGTGTTCCGATAGTGCGACTGGACCAGTCCGGCCGCGGCCCGCTCCCGGCCGGCGCCGAGCCCGGACAGGTAGGTGAGCTGCGGGAAGGAGGTCAACTCCTCGCTCCCGACGCGGTCCGTCAGCGCCACCGGGACGACCTCACTGTCCACGGAGTTCAGTTCGAGGTTGGAGCGGAGGAAGGGCAGGACGTCCGGATTGGGCTCGATCGAGAGCAACCGGACCCCGTCGGCCTGCCGGTGGGCCCACAGGGAGAACAGCCCGATGTTGGCGCCGACGTCGACGACCACGGCGCCCTCGCGGAGGTTTACGCCGAAGCGGGAGTACTCGTCCTCCTCGAAGATCTGGCGGTGGAGGAAGAGCGCCTCATCTGCGGAGGGCGCGGCGACCGCGAGGCCGCCGGGCAGCTGGAAGCGCTGGAGCCCGTCCACGACGGGCGCGTGGCTCCGCTTCGCGGCGACGTAGGCGACCAGGCGCACGCCGCTCTCCTCATCAGGCACGGCGACGACCGCCGCGTCCTGGACCATCGGGTGACGGCGCAGGGTGGCCCCCACCTCGCCGGGCTCCACGCGGATGCCCCGGACCTTCACCTGGTCATCGACGCGCCCGCAGAACTCCAGGTACCCGGCGGCAGCGCGGCGTACGAGGTCACCGGTGCGGTAGATCCGGCCGGTGGGACGGAACGGGTCGGGCAGGAAGCGCTCCTGGGTCTGTTCGTCGTCGCCCAGGTAGCCGGCCGACACCGGGGCGCCGCCGATCCACAGCTCTCCTGTCCCGCCCTCGGCCACTGGGGTCATGTCCTCGGCGAGTACGTGGAGTTCGGCTCCGGCGACCGCGCGGCCGATGGGTGCGATGGCGCCGCTGAACTCCTCGGAGGCGTCCCAGTACGTAACGCTGACCGAGCACTCGGTAGGGCCGTACTGGTTGAACAGATCGCACAGCGGCAGCGTTTTGCGGAAGCGGCCGACCATGTCCATGTCCAGCGCCTCACCGCCGCAGAAAACCCGGCGAAGGTCATCGCAGAAACCCAGCTCGACTTCCTCCAGCACGTGCCGAAGCATCGAGGGCACGAAGTGCGCCGTGGTGATCTCCGCGTCCTGGATGAGCCGGATCAGGCCGCGGCTGTCGAACTGCAGCCCCGGCGGAGCAATGACCAGCGTGCCGCCCGCGATGAGCGGCGAGAAGATTTCGTGCAGGGACGCATCGAAAGCGATCGAAGCCTTGTGCAGGACCCGGTCGGAAGCGGAGATGCCGTACTGCTCGTGTCCCCAGGCCAGACGATTGGACAGGCCGCCGTGCTGGAGCACGACGCCCTTCGGCTTACCGGTCGATCCGGAGGTGAAGAGGATCAGGGCCGGGTCCTGCGCGGTCGCGCCGGCGGGCCGGGATCCGGAGCCGGGGCGGTCAGCCCCGACGTCCGGCTGTCCGACATCAACCCAGCGGCTGGGCCGCAGCAGCTCGTCGCCGTGCCGGCTCACGCCGTTGCGCAGGATGATGCGGGGATCGGCGGCCTCGATGATCTGGTCGATGCGCTCGGCCGGGTACTCCGGGTCGAGCGGCACGCCGACCGCGCCCACGGTCAAGGTCGCCAGCAGGGAGGTCACGTAGTCGGCCGACCGCAGGAAGTAGAGCCCCACGTGGTCGCCCGCGCCCACGCCGGACCGCGCCAGCAAAGCGGCGGTCTCCTCCACGCGGCGCCACAGGGCGCGGTAGCCCAGTTCGCCGTCGGCACTGACGATCGCCGTGCGCTCGTCCCCCAGCGTGCCCGACGCCTTGAGCAGGTCGAGAAGGTGCGAGTGATTCACGGCTCAGACCGCCTTCTGAGCGACGGCGACGATGGACACGCGCGGAACCTCGGCGACGAAGGCGCCATTCACAGCGTGGATGTACGGCACGGCGGGGAAGTCGCCGGTGCGGCCCAGGTCTGCCAGGTACCCGGTGTGGTCGAAGACCTGCTCCAGCAGGCACCATGCCTCCTGAACCCCACCCAGTTCCTCGAAGTACTGGGAGACCCCGTACATGTTGCCGATGTAGTCGCACATGGCCTCACGCGCGGCCCCCTCGGACTGCGCTCGGACGGTCAGCGGGTCGTACACGTCGAGCACCTGCGCCGGCGTGGCAGCCTCGGCAAAGAGGCGTACGAGCTCGCTGCGGGTGAAGTGGGGGTAGTCGTGCCCGCCAGGCGACCACTGTTGGACCACCTGTGTGAAGAATCGGGCCATCGGGCTGGCCTCGTCGAAGTCGTGGAGCACGACTCGTCCGCCAGGCCGGACCGCCCTAAGCGCCTCCCGCACAGCGGCCGGGCGGCCCTGGCGGGCGATGTGGTGGGTGCCGTAGGCGAGGAGGACCGCGTCCACCGAACCCTCGCGGACGAAAAGGAAGTCCGCCGCCTGCCGGACGGCGGGCAGGCCCTGGGCCAGCGCCTCCTTGATCATCTCCCCGGAGATGTCCGACGTCAGCAAGGTGACCCCCGAGGTAGCCTCACCGCCCAGTTCCGCGACGGCGCGGGCGAGGGTCCCGTCCCCGCCGAGGATGTCGAGCACTACGGCCGACCCCTCCGGGGCGCACAGGCGCAGCAGCTGTTCGACCCCCGACCACCGGACCGACGTGTCCCTCTGCGCTGTGCGGTACGAGTCCCCGCGGCCGGTCTCGTCGGTGTCGAATTCCGTAATCGTCCGTTCCAGGACCGACAGGGCTAGCTCGGCCCCCGGCCGTCCAAAGTCGACCACCGAGCGCAGGAGCTCGCTGCTGGCGACGACGTCCTTCCGGTACGCGTCGAGCGACAGCGACGGCAGATAGCGCACGGTTCCCAGGCGGTCCTGGAAGTCAGCCGTGCACGCCTCCTTGGCGGGGGCAATGAGCATCGCAGCGTTACCTTTCATGAAGTCTGTGGTCGTGACCTGATGGGCGGCGTCGGGAGGGTTATCTCTGGACCGCGGGGCGGCGGTGTGGTCTCGCGTTGGCCCGCACTTCGCTGAGCACCGCGCGGTAGAAGGTCCAGTAGCTGTGGTCGACGAACTTGGCGAATTCCCTCACGTCGTCGTGACGTTCACGCAACCGGTTGATCGGCACCGTCATCGCGGCGTGGTGCTCAACGTGCAGGTTGTTGCCGTTGGTCAGCCACGTGCTGAACCAGCTGCCACTGATGGAGCGGGTGTTGCGCAGCACGTCGGTGGTGTCGTTCTCGCACTTGATGTGCTCGGGCAGTTCGACGAGGAAGTGCATCGGAGTCGCCACGAGGAGCAGGGGCGCCACCCACAGTTCCAGCACGAGCACACCGTGGCCCTCGATGCCGGCCGCAACAGCGGCGCCAACCAGAAGGGCCATCACGCGGTACTCGACCATGCTGTTGCGGCGGATCCGCTCGGACACCTGGCCGTTTTCGTAACGCCAGGTGCCCCGCCAGCTGCGGTAGCTCTCAGCGGCCACCGTGACCAGCCGCTGGTAGTCGAACAGGCCCCGGAGCATGACCCCCGGCGTCAATGGCTGGCGCGTGTCGAAGCCGAAGAACTCGGTGTCCTGGTCGGTGCCCAGGAATCGATGGTGCTGCAGGTGCCGGATCCGGTAGTGGCTGTACGAGACGAACATCGGCAGGCCCAGTACTACTCCGACCGTGCGGTGCAGCCCTACCTTCAAAAATGCGGAATGGTGTAGGCATTGGTGCTGGAGTTCCACCATGTGGGTGTAAAGAATTCCCAGCAGGACAATGCCTGCCGCCACACCGAAAGGATTTTGCGTCAGCACCAGGGAAGTCCCCGTCGCCCCCATCACCAGGGCTATGACGAGTTTTACGATGAAGGCTTCCTGGTCGCGCTGGGTAACACGTGAGCGCTCGAAGATGCGCTGCAGTGTCGCTGTGGTCACCTTGCTCACCCAGCCGACCTGGCCAGGCTCGCCGGCCGCAGGTCGGTCCAGTTCTCTTCTACGTGGTCCAGACATCTCTGCCTGGAATGAGGGCCGAACACCGACTCCCAGCCCGCCGGCACGGCGCGTGCCACAGGCCACAGGGAGTGCTGGCCCTCGGCATTCACCAAGACGAGGAAGACACCTTCTTCGTCGTCGAACGGATTCGCCATGTCATTCCTTTTCTCACAAGTTCCTTGGAATACTCCAAGCCTAGAGATAAAGGAAGCCCCGATCAGGCACCATAGGCGGTGGCTTACCGGCAGTTGGAGGCGTATCCGCCTCCTCTGCCGACGCGCAACCTGCGCGGATCAAAACAGGCTGCACGCATTTCGGTCGAACTTTCCATTCGCATTCAACGGCAGCGCGGGCCGGTGGACGAAACGCTTGGGAATCATGTGGGAAGGCAGGTGCGCCCGCAGACGGGCGCGGATCTCTCCGGGCGCCGTCTCCTCGCCGCTGTACACCGCCGTCAGTCGGGACTCCCCCGAGCCCCCCGGGACGGCAACGACCACGACGTCCCCCAGCCCGCCCCAAGTGCGGACGGCCGACTCGACATCACCCAGCTCCAGTCGCTGACCCATAATCTTGACCTGCTGGTCGAGCCTGCCGAGATGGACAAGTTGCCCGTCCTCCACCGCCACCCGGTCGCCGGTGAGGTACCAGGCGTCCGGACTCGGCGTTTGCGCCCGGCGGTCTGGACCGGGCTCCGCGAAACGGCCCCGATTGTCCGCCGGGTCGAGGTAGCCGGCGAACCGCTGCGGTCCCCGGACCTGGAGCTCTCCCGTCTCCGGGTCGATTCGGTGGTCGAGGTGCCGGTAGACGGGACCGATGGGCACTGTCCCGTTGGACGTGGCCGGCCAGTGCGTCGGGTCGTCCGGCAGTTCGTACGCCGTCACGGTCACCGAAAGCTCCGTCGGCCCGTACAGGTTCTCGACCGTGCTGCCCGGCGCCGCCCCCTTCCAGGCCCGAGCCTGTTCCAGAGTCAGCTGCTCGCCGGCGAACAGGCTTCGCCGTAGCGAGGGCATGCTGCCCGGTTTCAGCGTGCCTCCCATCCGGACGAGCGAGATGATCGACGGTACGGAGTACCAGTGGGTGAGCGCGTTCTCGGCCACGAAGGAGACCGGGTCGAGAAGTTCCTCGCGGGTGGGCACCACGAGCGCCGCGCCGCCGCCCCAGGCGACGAACATGTCGAACACCGAAGGGTCGAAGGTGAGGCCGAAGGTCTGCGAGAGCCGGCAACCGGGCCCCACGCCGTAGCGGGCGATGTGGTGGCGGAGGAACGCGTCAAGGTTGCGGTGCCGGATCGGCACCCCCTTGGGTACGCCGGTGGATCCCGAGGTGAACAGGATGTAGGCGGTGTCGTCGGGGTCGCCCCGCTCACCTGCGAGGGCGGGTGGCGGACCGCCCTCCTGCAGGGCCCGTGCCACGTGCTCAGCGCCGATGCGAACGACTGGGACCCCGGTCCCATCCGTGAACGAGGCATCTTGCCCGGCGTCAGCCAGGATGGCGTCCAGGCCGGCGATGTCGAGAATCCTCTTGTTGCGCTCGGCCGGGTACGCCTCGTTGAGCGGCACGACAGTGCCGCCGGCCAACAGGGTGCCGAGATAGCCCGCGTACGACGCCACGCTGCGCGAGGCCAGCAGCCCGATCCTGCCCGCCCGGGGGCCCGCCCCCTTCACACGGCCCGCGACGTTCCGGGAGACCGCGTCCAGTTCGGCGTACGTGAAGCTCTGCCCGGCGATGACCAGCGCGGGTGCCCCTGGCACCCGACGGACGCTGTCGGCGAACCAGGCGTGCAGTGTCTTGGCGGTCACGGTGATGAGGTCCCTTCCGCGGGCATGTCCCGCATCGTCCGCAGCGGCGAGAAGACGACGAAGAGCGCGGCGCTCCAGGTACCCAGCACACAGATCCACAGTGTGGTGCGCAGGCCCAGTCCGCTGCCGAGGCTTCCACCGAACAGCGCCCCGATCGGGATGACGCCGAGGCAGATCCACATGAAGGCGGCGTTGACCCGCCCGAGCAGGTGGGCGGGGGTGATCTGTTGCTGGTACGAGGTAGCCGCGATGTTGTAGAGGCCCACGTTCGCGGAGAACGCGGCGAGGCCGAAGCCGTACAGCAGCAGTCCCCAGCCCGGCGTGGCGAGCGGCATGAGGAGGTACAGCGGGCCGGGTACGGCCATGGCGACCCAGATGATGCGGGCGGTGCCGATCCGGCGGGAGAGCCGGCTCGCCACGGCGCCGACGGCCAGACCACCGACGGCGCTCACGCTGAAGACGAGGCCGACCGCCAGTGACGAGGCGTGCAGCTCGCGGACGAGGAACGTGACCTCGATGGAACTCTTGGCGATGACGAAGAAGTTGGAGGTCGCCGTGCAGGCCAGGATGGCCAGCAGGATCGGGCGACTGCGGATGAAGGCGAGGCCCTGACTCATCTCGGCCCGCAGCCCGACCCGCTCCCCGCCGTTGTCGGACGCCTCCGACCCCGCCGGCTTGGGCGCTGCCCGGAGCAGCGAAAGCGTCACCGCGCTGACAAGGAAGGCCAGTCCGTTGCTGAAGAAGGTCCGGGCGGTGCCGACGAGGCCGATCAGCAGACCACTGATGGTCGGCCCGATGAGCTCGGCAAACTCCTGGCTCATCACGATCTTCGCGTTGGCGTCCACCAGCTGGCCTGGTCCGGCCAGCCTCGGGAGCATGCTCTTGTACGCCACGTTGAACAGCACTGTGAACACACCGCAGATGCCGACGACCACGTACAGGTACCAGAGCCGCAGCTCCCAGGCGAGCGCGGCCAGGGGCAGTGACAGCATCAGCGTCATACGCACCAGATCGCACACGATCATCAGCTTCCGCTGGTCGACCCGGTCGGCGAGGATCCCGGCGGGCAGCGAGAAGAGCAGGTACGGCAGCCAGCCGAGGAAGGACAACAGAGATATCTCGAAGACGCTGGCGTGCAGCGTGGTCGCCGCCAGCAACGGCACCGCGACACCGGAGATCCGGGAGCCCAGCTCGCCGACGGTCTGGCCGCCCCAGAGCAGAAGGAAGTTCTTGCTGCGCCAGAGCGGGACAGCGGGCGCCGGCGGCGCGCCCGGGTCGGGCACGCCGGCCGGCGCGGAAGCGGTCAATGAATCGGTCACGGTATCGGTTCCTTGCGGACTCATGCGGGAAGCAGTTGGACGCGCAGGTTCTTGAACCCGCTGATGACGGTGGAGGCGAGCCGCACCGGCGGCTCGATCATGGTGGCGGAGCCCACCCGTTCGCACAGCTCGTCGAGGAAAAGGCGCAGCTCCATGGTGGCCAGGGAAGCCCCCAGGCAGTAGTGGGGGCCCGACCCGAGCGCCAGGTGCGGGTTGTGCGTGCGGGCGATGTCGAAACGGTCGGCATGCGCGAAAACGCGCTCGTCCCGGTTGGCTGAGAAGTGCCAGATCGCCACGTCTTGACCGGCCTTGATCTGGTGACCGTGCAGTTCCACGTCGCGCTCCGCCCGGCGCAGCACGTGCTGACTCGGCGACACGTACCGCAGGACCTCCCCGACCGCGGTGTTCAGCAGGCCCCGGTCCGAGCGCAGCAGCTGCCACTGCTCCGGGTGCTCGATGAAGGCGATCAGCGAGCCGACGGCGCCGTGTCGGGTGGTCTCGTTCCCGCCGAGCAGCAGCAGGTCGAAGAAGAGCATGGCGTCCTCCTCGTCCAGCAACCCCTTGTCCTGGGCCTCGACCAGAGAGGTCACGATGTCCTCGCGCGGCGAGGCCCGACGCTGACTCATCAGGTCCTGGCAGTAGAGCAGCAGCTGTGCGTGGGCCTTGGCGGCACTGGCTCGGGCGCTCGGCGAGGTCTGCAGGTCCTGGTCCGCCGATCCGAACGCGGCCGTGGTCAGGCGCAGCAACAGTGCCCAGTCCTCCTGCGGTACGCCGAGCAGCGCGGCGATCGAGGCGACGGGCAACAGCGCGACGGTGTCGACGAAGTCGACCTCGCGCTGCTCCACCGCCTCGTCGAGCGACTGCCGGATCACCGACCGGATGTACGGCTCCAGTCTGGCGACCGCGCGCGGCGTGAAAGCCCGGTTGACCAGCTGCCGCAGCTCGGTGTGACGGGGCCCGTCGGTATGGGTGAGCATCCGGCCCGAACCCTCGTCCCCGGTCCAGCGCTGCGCGCCAAGCGTGTTGGTGCCGGCCGAGCTGAAGGTTGCCCCGTCCTTCTGCACCGCGAGGCAGTCTTCGTACCGCGTAACCGACCAGAAGCCGGGCTCGGAGCCCTCCGGGTTCCAGTGCAGCGGAGCGTGGTCGCGCAAGAGCCGGAACACACGGTGGTGCCCCGGGCCCGCGAAGAGCTGAGGGTCAGCGAGATCGATCTGGTCGAGCACCGCCTTGGCGGAGTAGGTCAACGTCACAGGGGCCCCTAGTGAGGAATCAGGTGTACGGATCGCGTGGCAGTGCCGTGTTCAGCTGGCCATCATCGTTTGGATCTCGGTCATGAGTACGGTGAGGGCCGCGCGCTCGGGCACCGTGGTGTCGGGGTGCCACAGATCGGCGAGCAGGCAGGTCCGCGTACGGTCGCCGTGATTCCACGCCTCGTGCTCGAAGGAGTAGTCGAAGAGCAGGGTCCTGCCCTCCTCCCAGCTCCGGGTCTCCTCGGCCACCCTGATGCCGGCGCCCTCCGGGATGTCGATGGCGAGATGCAGGTTGATGCTGAAGTTCCACAGGTCGCAGTGCGGTTTGATGGCCCCGCCGGGCAGCAGCGTGGAGAAGTGCGATTCGAGAAGCGGGCAGATCACGCCGGTGTCGACCGCGTTCTCCTTGAGCACCTTGTAGGCCGTCGGGGCCAGCGGCTCGGAGTCCGCCACCAGTGCACCGTCGCGGTAGAGGTAGAGGGCCTGCCAGTTCCGTTGGCGCACGAGGTAGTGCTCGTAGTCCGTGAAGCTCCCCCGGCGCTGCGCCCAGGCATGTTCCTGTTCCTCCTTGATCTGCGCGTGGTTCTCCTCAAGCGCCGTGACCAGAGGAAGAAGCTCCGGATAGGCGTACGGGTCGTGCCACGGCTGCTGCGGTATGCCGGGCAGCACCCACTTGGCCGCCTGCTGGAGTGGATGGCGCAGGTCGCTGCGTCGGCGCGGCTCCAGCATCTCCTCGACCCGGTCCAGCGAGTCCGTCCCGTACCGCGCCTTGAGGGCCGCGAAATGGTCGTCGATCTCCGGTGTCACTGCTCTCTCCTGTCTGATCGGGTCTGTCCTGCACGCAAGTGGGCGGGCGCCGCTGTGCGGCACCCGCCCCGTGACCACCACGGTCACACCGTGCGGCGTACCAACTTGGGGCGCTCGGCTCCCGCGACCGGTTCCTGCTCCAGGCTCGCCACCACGCCGGCGACTGTGGGGGCGTCGAAGAGCTTCATCAGATTGGCCTCGGCGCCCAGGACGGTGCGGATCCGGTTCACCAGGCGGGTCGCGAGCAACGAGTGCCCGCCGAGCTCGAAGAAGTTGTCGTCCAGGGACACCGTCTCGACCTTGAGGATCTCGGCAAACAGGCCGGCGACAGCCCTCTCCTGCTCGGTGGCCGGGGGTCGGCCGGCGGACAGAGATCCGTAGTCCGGGACCGGCAGGGCACGCTTGTCGAGCTTGGCATTGCGGTTCAGCGGCAACACGTCCATGGGGACGAAGGCGGCCGGCACCATGTAGTCGGGCAGCACCAGCGCCAGTTCGGCGCGCAGCGCGGCCACGTCGACCGTGTGGCCCTTCTCCGGGACGACATACGCCACCAGACGCTTGTCGCCAGGTACGTCCTCACGGACGATCACCGCGGAGTCCGCCACTGCGGACTGGGCGTCGACGGCCATCTGGATCTCGCCCAGCTCGATGCGGAAGCCACGCAGCTTGATCTGGTCATCGGAGCGGCCTGCGAAGCGCAGGAAGCCTTCCGTCGTCCAGCGGGCCAGGTCACCGCTGCGATACATGCGCTCGCCAGGCGCGCCATACGGATTGGCGACAAACCGCTCGGCCGTCAACGCCGCACGCCCCATGTAGCCCCGCCCGAGGTTGGCACCCGCAAGGTACAGCTCGCCCAGTACACCCGGAGGCACCGGGTTGAGCTGCTCGTCCAGCACGTGTATCTGGGTGTTGTGGACGGGCCGGCCGATGCTGGCACTCTCATACTCGGGCAGCGCACATCCAGACGCTTCGACGCAGAACTCGCTAGGCCCGTAGTAGTTGAAAACCGTGGTGGTCGTTGCGGTGCGCAGTTCGCTCCACAGCGTCTCGCTGACGGCCTCGCCACCGAGCATCAACGTCCGCAGCGGGGTCTCGCCGTCCAACAGTCCCTCGGCAAGCAACTGTTGCGCGTAGCTGGGCGTGACGTCGATCTGAGCCACACCATGGCGGACGATGTAGTCGACCATCCGGGCGGGGTCGCGGCGGGTCAACTCGTCCAGCAGGTGGAGCTCGTGCCCGGCAATCATGGCCAGCACACCCTCCAGGGACGTGTCGAAGGCTAGCGAGGCCGACAGCGACACCCTCCGGCGGTCCTCGGGACCAGTGGGCTGGGGGAACGTGACGCCGGTATGGAAGTACCACAGGTTGGTCACGGCGCGGTGGAGCACCGTCACGCCCTTGGGCCGACCGGTGGACCCTGAGGTGTAGATCACGTATGCGGCGTGGTCGAGGCTCAGCGAAACAGGACGGTCCGCATCGGTCGGGTTGCGCTCCGGCTGGTCCTGCTGCCTGTGCTCGGTGACCAGGGTCGGCAGCCGTCCGGCAGCACGCAGGCCGGCCGCGATGTCCTCGGTGGTGACGAGCACCCTGGGACGGGCGTCGGCCAGGATAGTGCGGATCCGCTCGACCGGACTCTGCGGGTCGATCGGCGTGTAGACGCCGCCGGCCTTGGCGACTGCGAGCCAGGCGACGATCGCCTCGGCGGTCCGTGGCAGGGCGACGGCCACCAGGTCGTCGGCCACGACGCCGAGCGCCAGCAGGTGGTGGGCGAAACGGTTGACCCAGGCGTTGAGTTCGCGGTACGTGAGCCGGGTGTCGCCCGCCACGAGGGCCAGTGCATCCGGCGTGGCGGCCGCCCGTTCCTCGAAGATCGTGCCGATGGTCTTGTCCGGCAGCTCCGAGGCGGTCTCGGTCCACTGCTTCAGCAGGCCGCGCTCGGCCGGAGTGACGATGTCGACGGTGGCGAGGTCGGCGTCCGGGTCGTGTGCCAGCTGCCCGAGGCACCTGACGAACCGCTCCACGAGTGCGACCGCGGTTTCCTCGTCGAACAGGTCCGTCGCGTACTCGAGCGTGCCAGAGATCCCCACCGGGGTACCGTCCGGTGCCTTCTGCTCCACGAGGACGAACGACAGATCGAACTTCGACAGCGCCATCTTGAACAGCTCGACCTGCGTGTCCACGCCGGCCAGCTTCAGCTCCAGGGCGCCGCCGTGCAGTTCGAGGCCGACCTGGAACAGGGGGTGCCGAGAGCGGGTGCGAACGGGGTTGAGTTCCTCCACTATGCGCTCGAACGGCAGGTCCTGATGGTCGTACGCCTCCAGGCTGGCTTCCCGTACCCGCTCCACCAGTTCCCGGAACGTCGGTCGGCCGGACACATCGGTGCGCAGCACCTGGGTGTTGATGAAGAGGCCGACGAGGTCGTCGAGCGCGTTGTCGGTACGACCTGCGATGGCCGTACCGAGGGGGATGTCGGTCCCCGCACCCAGGCGGGAGAGCAGCGCCGCGACAGCGGACTGCGCCACCATGAAAAGGGTGCTGCGGGTCTGCCGGGCGATGTCCGCGAGCCCGGCGTGGATCTCGGGGGCGATGCGGAAATCGATCTCCTTGCCGCGGTAGCTGGCGGCCTGCGGGCGCGGCCGGTCCAGAGGCAGGTCCAGCTCGTCCGGGAGCCCTTCCAGGGAGTCCCGCCAGAACTGCAGCTGCCGACGGACGAGGCTCTGCGGATCGTCCTCGCTGCCCAGCAGGTCACGCTGCCACAAGGTGTAGTCGGAATACCGCACCGGCAGCGGTTCCCATTCCGGCGCGCGGCCCTCGACCCTCGCGGCGTACGCCTGGCCGAGGTCGCGCAGCAACGGCGTCATCGACCATCCGTCGCAGACGATGTGGTGCAGAACCAGCGCCAGTACCTGCTCGTCCTCGGACGACCGCAGCAGGTGTGCTCGGACCGGCGGGAGGTCTCCGTCCAGATCGAAGGGCCTCTCCGCCAGCTCGCGCAGGAGGGCGTCGGCCTTCTCTCGGTCAACGTCCCGCTGCTCCAGTACCAGCTCGGCCTCGCCGGCGGGAAGAACGCGCTGGTACGGCTCGCCGTCCGCCTCGCCGAACACGGTGCGCAGGCTCTCGTGCCGGCCGATGACATCGGCGAGAGCTGCCTCCAGGGCGCCCGTGTCCGGCGGGCCGGACATCCGAATCACCACTGGGACGTTGTACGTGTGGCTCGGCCCCTCGAGCCTGTTGAAGAACCACAACCGCTGCTGGGCGAACGACAACGGAAACATGCTTACCACTCCACATCGAGAAAAGGGCCGTTCAGGACGGCCGGCGGACCAGCTTCGGACGCGCGACCGCGGTCGCCTCGTCCCGTTCCAAGCTCGCCACGAGGCCCCCGACCGTAGGGGTGTCGAGGATCTGGCGCAGTTGGAATTCCCTGCCGAGGGCGGACCGGAGCCGGCTCCAGAGCCGGGTCGCGAGCAGCGAATGGCCGCCGATGTCGAAGAAGTTGTCGTCCAGGGTCACGGAGGGAAGCCCCAGTACCTCCGCGAAGACGGCGGCCACCGTCACCTCCGTCGCGGTACGCGGGACGCTGGACCGCCCTGGCACGGCGGCCCCGGCGACGGGATCCAACGCGGCCAGCGCGGCTCGGTCGATCTTCTGGTTGCGATTCAGTGGCATCGTGTCAACCTGTGTGAATTCCGCGGGCACCATGTGGTCGGGGAACTCCTTGAGGAGTTCGGCACGCAGCCTCTCGCCGCTCGCGGGCTCGTCGGCGGTCACGTAGGCACTGAGCACGGACAGGTCGGCGCCGCGGCGGCGCAGCAGGACCACGGCTTCGCGAATCACCGGTAGACGCAGCAACTGGCTTTCGATCTCAGCCAGTTCGATCCGGAAGCCTCGGACCTTCACCTGGTGGTCGGCCCGGCCGAGGAACTCAAGCTGCCCACTCTCGCTCCACAAGGCGAGGTCACCAGTGCGGTAGAGCCGCTCGGGCTCCCCGGGCCCGCCCCACACGAAGGCGGCGGCATTGAGCTCGGGACGGTTCAGGTACCCGTCGCCGAGTCCGTCGCCGCCAACGTACAGCTCGCCGGGCACGCCGAGAGGCTGAGGGTTGCCGTCCCAGTCCAAAACATACGCAGTGGACCTGGCGATGGGGCGGCCGATCGGTACCCTGCCCGTGTGTCGGGTGATGAGGGGATGGGCCACGGAGAAGGTGGTGTTCTCCGTAGGACCGTAGACATGGACGAACTCGCTGCCGGGGCAGGCGTCCATCGCCTTGGTCAGGTGCCGCGCGGAGAGGGTCTCGCCTCCGACGAGTACCTGGCAGCCCGCCAGGACTGATGGTTCCTGCTCCACGATCTGGTGGAATAGAGCCGTGGTCAGGAAGAGGGTGTCGGCCCGGTGCCGTGCGAGGGCCGCGCCGAGGCTGGCTGCACTGAGGACCTCCTCGCTCGGGACAAGGGCAACGGTCCCGCCGTTGAGCAGTGCACCCCAGAACTCGAAAGTGGTGGCGTCGAAGGCGATGGCACCTGTCTGCAGGATCCGGGTCTTCGACGACAGCCGCACGTAGTCGGTGTTCTTGACCAGGCGGACGACGGCGCGCTGGTTGACCAGCACGCCCTTCGGCCGGCCGGTGCTGCCGGAGGTGTACATCACGTACGCGACGTCGAGTGGACCGGTGGCTGGTTCCGGCAGCTCCTGGTGCCCGGTGTCCGCGGTCGCGTACGGCTGCGCCAGGTCGAGGACGGGGACGTCCGCCTGCACCAGGCCCTCGGACAGCAGGAGGCAGGCGCCGCTGTCGGCGAGCAGGTAGGCCCGCCGCTGTTCGGGAACGCCAGCGGCGATCGGTACGTAGGCCGCACCGAGGCGGAGGACGGCCAGAACAGCCACGAGCAGTCGCGGGGTCTTCTCCAGCAGCAACGCGACGCGGTCGTGCGGACGCACACCTCGGGCGTGCAGCGCCGAGGCCAGGGCCAGAGCCTGCTCGTGCAGTTCCCGGTAGGTCAGGGCGCCATCGTCGTGGCTGACCGCCTCGTGGTTGGGGTGGGCGACGGCCTGCTCGACGAAGAGGGAGTAAATGGAGCTTTCGCTCGGGTATGGCTGCTGCCGGGTGCCGCGGCCCAGTTCGCACAGCTGGGTCCGCTCAGCGTGGGTCAGCATTCGGAGGCTGGCGATCGTCATTTCCGGTCCCGTATGCAACTGCCGAAGAATATTCACGAGATGGGCCAGCATTCGATTGGCAAAGCCTGAGCCGTGGACATGCTCGTGGCAGTCCAGATGCAGTGCGGTCCGCTGTCCGGGCCGGGGCTCGACCGAAAGGGACAGGTCGTATCCATGACGGCCGTCGGCGGGTCCGTCCAGGACACAGTGCAGGGTCGGCGGCACAGCGTCGTGGAGGGAGGTAGGTGTCGGGCTCAAGCCAGCGAGGGCTTCCGCAACCTCCTCTCGGACCTGCCGTACCGTCATCGATGCCGGCATGGCGACGGCCAGGGTGCCGCTACGGTCGCCCGGCGCCCAGGAGGAACGCCGAACGCCGATGCGGAAGGCTGTGCTGTTGCTGTACTTCCGGCCGAGGAGCAATGTCGCCGCAGGCAGCAGATCCGCTGCTTGGTGCGCGCAATCGTCTGGCAGGAGAACGGTGCGTCGCAGCGTCCCGCAATGTCCCGGCAGCGAGCACGAACCGCCGAACGGGAAGACGGACGCTATCTCGTCCTCATCGGGAAGCAATTCTGCAACAGGCATGTTCTTGGGTTCCGTTCGCTCGTTCCGCACCCGCGGAAAGGGACACGTCGATCAGCCTAGGGACCGGCATCTCGACTGGTCGGCAGGTGCTCGGCAGGAGACCGGCAGCTGAAAAGGAGGGCGGACCGTCTCGTAGCGGTAGGGTCAGGGCCGCGTGCATTCGAAAGCGGTTCCGCACAAACCTGGTGAAGTAGCCACAACGTGCCGGACCAAATTCAACACATCCACGGAGGCCGCCCCGTCGGGTGCAGTCTCGCGCCGGACCAGCCCCCGCTGCAGCAGTGCGTGCAGGGCCCGGGTTGTCTCGGCGAGGGGCAGTCCCAGTTGCTTACCCAGCAGGTCTGCGGGGCATGATGAATCCCGGGCCAACAGAGTGCGCAGCACCACGGTCTCCCCAGACTTCAACCCCGACACCGCTTCCCCAACCAGTGCACGGAGGTCGGGTCCGGCATTGAGTTCGACTCCGAGGACCGGCTCCAAGAGGTCGAGCGGGGCTTCCCGAACCATGGCCACCATCTGCTCGGGCAGGTAGATGGGGAACCAAGCGGCGGCCAAGTCAAGAGCGAGGGGGATGCCGTCCAGCATGCGACAGAGAACAGCCACCGCTTCGAGCGTGGCCTCGGTGCGTGTCAGCGTCGGGCGGCTGTAGCGCAGGTGCGACAACAGCAGCTCAACAGCGGGCGACACTGGGGCCCCACCGCGGGGAACGGGCGTGTCACCCGCAGCTGCGAGCGGCAGCGGCGGCACGGAAACGGTCCGGGCACCCGCGAACGGAAGCGGCGCCCTGGTCGTGGCTAGCACCTGCAGCCCGGGGCACCGATCGAGCATCCGCCTCAGCATTCCCGACCGCACCGGCGAGGACTCGTACGCGTCGATCACCAGCACCGTGGGACGATTGCCAATCAAGGCAGCCAGCTCCTCGACAGGTTCCGCGCCGCGCAGGCGGTCCACCACCCAAGAAGTAAACATGGCACGCGAGTGGTCCCCGGCGGGGTCGGTACGGGGCGCGGCGTCGGAAGGGGGGATCCACACAGTGCGGGCCGGGGCCTCGCCATCGGTGCGGCTGCGGTGGGCCACTTCGAGAGCGAGTCGGGTCTTGCCGACGCCGGCCAACCCCACCAAGGCAACCATCCGCTCACGGTGCAGAGCTTCGCTGATCACAGCCAGTTCTGCCACCCGACCGAACAACGGGCCGGTTGGGGCGGGGGGCGCGGCCGCTTCGCCCTCGTACATCTGCAGCACGCTGGTGTTTTCAGCCGGCCGGCCCGCCGCGGACTCGAGAAGCACGCGTGGGGAACCGCTGAGCCGAAGCGCGTCAGCGAGAAGCCGAACCGTCTGGCCTCGAGGACGGTGCGCTCGCCCCAATTCCAAGTCCCTGATGGCCCGGACGCTCACCGTGGACAGGCCCGCGAGTTGCTCCTGCGTCAGCCCGACGCGCTTTCGCGATCGTTGCAATACGTCACCGAAGCTAACGGCTTCGCGACCAGTGTCCATGGGATTCTCTTTTCGAAATGGGGCGCAGCGGCACACAGCGGTCCGCTCGCCTGGTCGGACCGTCAGGCTCGGCAGGCCGGAGGAGCGTCCCGGCCGAGGGCGACGGTGGCCGCCTGGGAGGAGAAGGCCAGCATCGTCGAGTTGTTGATTGGGTAACCGGCTATGGGCAGCACGGGGGCACCGACGATCACGAAGATGCGTCTGCGTATGGCAGGCATGGCGGATCTCCCCTCCCCAAGGGCAGGTATATGGAGGGCATGGGCCTCGCGTGGTCGCGGCTGTCCTGCAGGAAGATCTGACGCGAAGCGCTACAGCGAAGCCCGAAATGGCTTTTGCACGTGTGTCAGGAGACAGTCGGCGGCACGGCTACGCCGTCGCGTCAGGTGGCAGATAGCGACGCCGCATGAGCGGTGATGCCGCATGGCAACGGCGCAGCAGGGAGTTGGCGCGGTGTGTCACACTGCGGAAACCAGGGGTGGTGGGGTCGATGGTGAGCAGGTACATGAGCAGGTCGACACGGTCCCCCTCGGCACGGCCGGAGGCGTGTTCCAGTCCGTCCTCAGGTCTCGCATGAGCCCACAGGACGCCCAGCATCTCGGCGACCTCGCTCGCCGACTCGGCGCAACCCCAGGTGCGGCGGTACAGGCTGGCATAGACGATGTCCACCAGTGTTTCAGCCCCAGGTGGCGCTGTCAGGGGAAGCCGTTCGGGCGACAGGGGCCGGGACAGCTGCGACGGTGGTAGGGGGTGCGGCGGCAACTGCAGCGGAGGGGAGGAGCACTACAACGGTGCCCAGCACGACGGCGGCGACCGCGGCGGCCTGAGCAATACGGGTGCGGATCATGGTGATCGTTCCTTCCGGAATCAAGTGACGGCGTGTCCTGTTCCGGTCTCGCGTCCCGCGGTTGACGCTCGTCCGGCTGCCGTTCGGGCTGTTCCCTGCTGGCGATGAATAGCTTCGCCGCAGTTCAACCCCCTTGGAAGGCTTTCCGGGCGTCCTGAACAGGGCCCATCCGGATCAGGACATGCGACCACGCTCGTGACATCCGGGATTCCTGAAGCAATGCCGGTTTCGCCCTGTCCCGAAGCTGGACTATGCGCCGTACGCCGTCGGTAGACGGCTTCCTCCGATGCGCCCTGACCTGCATGAATATCGAAATGATCTCTTGAATTGTGGTGCCGGGTGCTGCGATCATGACGCCCAGGGGCGCGGCCGGGGGGGTGGCGTCCAGGAGGGGACAACAGGATCATGCTGCAAGCACTCGGAGTGAGCACCGACGCCACCGCCGTCTACCAGGCGATGCTTGAGCACCCCGACCACGGCCTCGAACGGATTGCCGACGTTTGTGGCCTGGCTCCCACACAGGTCCACAGCTGCCTTGACGAGCTCGGACAGCTCATGCTGGTCCGCGCATCCAGCGAGCACCCCGGGCAGATGCGGGCCGTCGACCCCGACATCGGTCTGGCTGACATGGTGGCCCGCCAGGAGGCCGAACTCGCCGCCCGACAGGCCCAACTGGCCGCCTCCCGCGCCGCGGTCACCCGCATGGTCGCCGACCGCGCCGGACAGCGCTCCACCCACGGCGAGCGCCTGCTCGGCATGGACGCCATCCACAACCGGCTCGAACGCCTGGGACGGGCCGCCCACACCGAGATCATCGGCGTCCAACCCGGCATCCAGCGCCCCGACGACCTCAACGCCGGACGCGACCACGACCTCGCCGCCCTCGACCGAGGTGTCGCCATGCGCACCCTCTACCAGGAGCAGGCCCGCCGCCACCCCCACATCGCCGCCTACAGCCACGCACTGCTCAGCCACGGTGGAGAAGTCCGCACCGCCCCCACCATCCCCCAACGCATGGTCATTATCGACCGCACCCACGCTCTGCTTCCGATCGACCCCGCCAACACCCGCAAAGGCGCACTGCACGTCACCGAACCCGGCATCGTCACCGCCCTGCTCGAACTCTTTGAGCAGGCATGGAACACCGCCGTCCCCCTCGGAGCCACCCACCCCGACGACCCGCAAACCGGCCTTACCGGCCATGAACGCGAGCTCCTGCGCCTGCTCGGCACCGGTCTCACCGACCAAGCAGCGGGACAGCGCCTCGGCCTCACCGATCGCACCATCCGGCGACAGGTCGCCTCCATCATGGAACGCCTCGACGCCTCCAGTCGCTTCGAAGCCGGCATCAAAGCCGCCCAAAAAGGCTGGCTCTGACGAAACCAACCGCCGGGGCCAGCAACTCGCCAACTTCCCTTACATCTAAAGCCAGAGGGACAGCTTGCCCACGTGTGGCCCTGATGCCGCGCCGTCGTTGCGACAGCACTCCCCCGACACAGGGCTCCACAACTCCGTGAAGCCAACTGCACCAAGGGGGCTCCTCCGCCTACGCCGCCCCGGTCGCCCGAAGAGAGACGAAATCCGTTACTTGTGTGCCTAGACGGCAGCTGGTCACCGGCGCCCACCGTGACGACATGACTCCCGGGCATTGCATGATTCGGCGTCCGACGGCGCCGTCGCGGGGGCTACGCCGCCAACCGCCGGCTCCTAGTCGAGGTGACTACGCCTGGAGTGGATGCAATGCCGACGACCTCGACCTCAACGCCCCACGCTTCAAGTGTCCTGGCTGTCTGTACCAGGGTGACCTGCGAGAACGGGAACAAAGTGTCGGCGGTGAGGTCGGTGCCATCCTTCAGCAGGATCGCGAAGACGACCTTCGAGGGCAGGAAATCTTCCGGCAGGCCGCGCCCTTTCCGGGCCGCGGCCACCTTCGCAACAAACCGTTGCCTCCCCTCCGCGGAGTGCCGCAGGGTCTGTACGGCGACGAGCGCCTGGCTGAAGAGGTGGCTCAGCGCGTCGGAGCCCTTGGCGCGCTTCACCATAACCAGGACGTTGTCCGGGCTCAGCAGATCGCAGATCTCTACGCCATTCCCGCGGTGCAGCGCGGTCTGCACGTTGTCGCGGTCGAAGCAGACGTACCCGGGTCGCTGGTCCGGCACGGACGCGTTGTAAGTGCGTTCCTTCTCCCCGAGGACCCACGGGGGCAGATCGACAGACGGGGAGGTGGTGATCAGCCGCTCGGTGTGCGAGCGGATCGCCTTGAGATACGCCTGGTCGATCTCGTACCAGTGCTCGTCCACCAGGAAGAACCGGTGGGAGTCCAGGAAAACTTCCGCCTCGATCCACCGGAGCGCGTTGGACACCCAGAGCTCGTCGGCCCGATCGGCGCGGCTGTGCCGGTAGAGAGTGACGGTGCCTTCCCGGAGTGCGGCTACCCGTCTGCCGGCACGCTGGACGCGGGCCCGGCAGAGGACATAGTCGAGGTCGAAGTCGTTGGTTGACTGGCCAGCCGTGTCGCTGTTGATCCTGACCCTGAATGCCTGGGTGGCGTTGTAGTCGTCCCAGTGGTCGGCGGGGACAGCGCCGCTGATCCTCCCGTCAGGCTCCTGTCCCAGGAGGTCATCAAGGGCAGCCTCCAGACGGGTTAGAAGGGTGGGATCGCCGACGGGTACGACGTGCTCGACGAACTCCAGCTCCGGGCTCGGTTTCTCCTCGCGCAGCACACGGGCGATCGCACGGATGTCGGCGATCAAGTCGGCTCCCTCCACCCCGAGCCGAAGGCGCAGGCCGGCACCGCCCTCGGCGCTGGAGAGCCTCGCCGGGTTGTCCCGGGAGATGGTGAGCGGGATGTCGTCAAGGTGGCCGCCGAGGCGCCGCACGATCCGGGCGTGCTCCACGATGCCCAGGCTCCACACCGAGGCGCCGCCCGGGACCAGGGTGATGTCGGTGCGTCCTCCGCCCGGGGTGTGCGACACCAGGTCCCGGATGCGTCCGGGGTCCACCCGGCGAGACGCGAAGCTCAGCCCGAAGCGGTGGTCCTTCAGCCGGTCGGGCACCAGACGGAAGCCCTGGTCGTAACCGATGGCGTACACCTCTCCGTCCACAGCTAGCATCAGCAGTCCGGCCGAGCGGTTGACCGGCCGTGACACCTCGACGCCCGTCGTACGGAAGATCTCGTCGCACCAGCTCGCGACGTGCTGTTCAAAGCTGCCCGTGACCAGGACGGCAGGCACACCGAGGCTCTCGGGCACGTCGAAATCCGCGTGGATCCGCTCAAGCTGATTCGTGTCCAAGGCATCGAACATCGCGTTGACGGTGGGATCCACACCTGTAAGCCGGTACAGAGTTCGCTTGGACGTACGAGTTGCCATCGTGCCGCTCCTTGTGCAGGGCGGCGTAACCGCCCTAGTGGTGTCGTTCTCACGTGTTTCTCTTCCTGGCGGCGGGCTTCACGCCGCAGTGGATCAAGGCCCGGCCTTCCCTGCGGCCAAGCCGGCGGCCGGCATCGGCCGGGGCCTGATCAGTGGGCCAAGAGCGCGATGATCGCGGCGACTTCGGTGCGCCACGCGCGAACCTGGTCTTCTGTAGGCCCGGTCTCGTACTGGTGGTAGTGGCAGCCGAGGCAGAGCTGACTCCATGCGGCCTTCGCCCGGCGGGCGGTCTCCGCTTCGGCGCAGCCGCGAAGCCAGAGGAGTGCGGCACGCACGGAGCCCTCACGAATCGTGCGGGGGACGCCGTATGCGGTGAGACGGTCGGCGACTGCGCCCTCCAGCGCGGCGCGGAGGGCGAACGCGGCACCGCGGTACCGGCTCGTCGCGGTGGCGGGCCCGCCCGTGACGGGGCCGGTGGTGGCAGCACCACCACTGTCCTCGATAAGCAGGTCGGCGGTGTCGAGCAACTGCCGGATCGTCGCATTCACTGGACGACCACCTCCGGCTTGCGCACGATCTGTGCGACGGCCTTGACGCCCCGCACGAACTGGAGGGGGTCCGGCATGGAGGTGCCGGACGGGTGCGCACCCTCCTGACACCTCCGGACGAGGTCCAACGCCGCAGGGCCGCAGCGCCTGCGCAACTCACGGTAGACATCTCCCGTCCTGGACAGGTCCCCGAAGAGCCCCAGAGCGGCGATGTCCCTCAGCGTGACGGCGGCCGCAACGGTCTTCTCCGCCTCGTGCTCGGTCAGTCCGGCCCGGTGCAGGCGCAACCACGCGGCCTCGGAGAAAGCGCGTTCCAGGACGGTGCGGCAGAGACCTGGCAGTACGTGGGTCACGGCGACCGGCTCAAGGTTCGGCCTACGGGCGAGGGCGCGTGCATCGGCCAGTGCCTGTTCGACCGGATCCATCGCCCGGCGCACGGTCACGGAAGAACGTGCTTCACGCTCCACCTCCAGGACCGTCATCGGGAGCTCCTGGTTGGTGAAGGCCCGCTGGAGCCGCGTGTCGTGGGTGAAGACCACTACCTGGCAGGACTCGCCGAGGTCGTGCAGGACCTTGGCGAGGCCGTGAACCTTCGCGGGGTCCATGGACTGCACGGGGTCGTCGATGACGATGAAGCCGAAGGGGCTGTCAGGTGCGGCGGCACGCGGCAGGAAGAGCGAGAGGGCGAGGGAGTGCAGCTCGCCCTGGCTCATGACGCCCAGTGCTGCAGCCTCCCTACCGTCCACGGACACATCCATCACGAGCTTGCGCACAGCGGCCTTCTCGGCGCCGGCCAGGCGTACGGACCGCAGGTCGACATTGCTCTGCTGGCGCAGTTCCTCCCATATCCGCTGCGAGTGCCCCTCGAAGGGCCGCAGCCGTTCCTCACGCAGCTCGGCACACGCCTCCTTGAGCCACTTGCGGGCTGCCCTGACCTGGCGCAGCCGGGGCTTGTCTGCGTGCGCGCTCCGGGCTCGGTCGAGCCAAGCGGCGAGGCCGGTGACGCAGCGCCGCCACTCCTCGTCGAGCTTCTCCAGCTCCCGGGCGGCTTCCTCCCGCAGGACCGCGCAGGCGTCGGCGAGGACGAGTGCGGCGGACTCAGCGCGGGCGGCGAGCCGCTCGGCGTCGTCGATCGCCCGGCAGGCCATCCACTCCTCCCACGGCACGACCAGCGGGGCCGGCAACCACACGGCCCGCGTGACGAGGTAACGAACGGCGTCCATGGCGCCCCGCAACTCGATGCGGGCCTCCTGCGCGGTGGCGGCTTCCTGCCGCAAGGCCGCTACCTGTTCGGCGGCCTGCTCGGCCCATGCCTCGTCAAGCGGCCGATCGGATCCGCATACCGGGCAAGCGTCATCATCCGGGTGCCGGCGACTGTGATCCAGTGCCCTGAACAGCAGCTCGGAGCGCTGGTGGGCGTCCTCGGCCCCAGAGGCGCGTACGTCGTCGAGTACGGCGACGGCCTCACGCAGTCGGTCCACGGCAGCGCCGACCGCGTCGAGGTCGGGACCCGTCAGCTCAACGGTCGCGCGCAGCTCCCGGAGACGGTCGTCGTCCGCGTCCGGCAGTCCGGACACGAGGGCCTCCAGCTCGTCGAAGTCGGGAGTCCCCGACCCGCTGACCGCCGCGAGCGCGCGTTCCGCCCGCGGATCGTCCAAGGCAGACAGCGACTCGACGAGTGCGGGAAGGTCTGCATCGGCCGTCTTCGCCGTTGAGTTGAGTGCCTTCTCGACGGCCTGGAGCCGCTCATCAGCGGCCGTCAGCTCGCCGAGCCCGAGAATGGTGGCGATCGAGTCGTACAGCTCGCTGGGCTTGCCGCTGATGAGCTTGTCAAGATCGGAGTACGACAGGAAGGGCCGGTAGCCGTTCAGCGCCTCCTCCCAGCCGACGTCCTTGAAGGGCCGCTGGCCGTAACCCGGCCGCTTGAACACGACCTCGGGAGCCGTTACGTCGTCGCCCGGCCAGGTGCACGTCAGCGCGGAGGGTCGGGTGTCACCCGCAAGGGCGAGACCGACCTCGACCTTCGGCTCGGCCCCGTGGTGCAGGTTGCGCCAGTGCCGGCGCCACACCTCACCGCGCTGCTTGTCGAGGCGGGCGGTCCGGCCGGTGAACGCCGTCTCGACGCCCTCGGCAAAGCTCGACTTTCCCGTGCCGTTACGTCCCACAACAAGGGTGACACCGGGCTTCGCGCTCAGCGGCAGACATGCCTTGCGGCCAATGCCCCGAAAACCGCTGACGCTAATGGATTCCAGGAACACCCGCTGGCCAGGCTGTGGGCCAACGACACCCGAGTCGGCTCCCACTCCGCCCAGTGCCTCGCGAAGGATCTCCTTCGTCGCCTGGGCGAGAGTGGACATTTCGAGGCGATCGGCCAGCCGAGAGAGCGTCGACGAGGAGCCACCGCTGCCGGGGGCCTGCCAGTTCTGCTCAACGCCCTTCGGGGGCCTGTTCTGTTCGGGGTGCTCTGCCATGGCTCTCCGCCCTTCCGTGGTCCGGTTCCGTGAGGAGTCGGCCGGGCGAAACGCGGTGAGGGAAGAGGGCTTGGCCTCCAGCTCTGCGCGAGCCCGGTGTGACGGAAAAACGTTAGGGACAGAGAGGTGCCACACCCCACAATCTCAGCGATAACCTGGGTTATCACAACTCCCAGCGTTATGACGCTAGTTGCTGTCGTGAGGGCCCCTCGCCCCCTGCCGCCTCGCCCACTGCTCGGGGTGGCCCCGGCCACCAGCACACGACCAGGACCTCCACCGGGAGCAGCCCTCGACTGGGCTCACATTCGGGGCACGAGGAGGGCGGGGCCGCAGGCAGCCGCTTCTCAAGCGTCTCGTTCACGGACCTCAATAGGCAGCGGCGCGCCACTGTTTGGAGCGCGCCTCGTCCTACGGGCAGACCGCCCCACTTGGTCCGCCCGTCGTGGTCTCGGCTACTTCGCGGCAGGGGCCCACAGGGCGGCCACGATCTCCATCTGCTTAAGGACGAGGTCAATGGCCTCGCGCTCTTCCTCCGGCGGGTAGTCGAACATCGCCAGTACGCGGCGGATGCGAGTGCGGAGCTTGGCGCGTACGGGCTCCCGGGAGAGCCAGTCGACGGAGAGGTTCTTCTGGATGTCCTTGACCAGCGCGCGGGCGATCTTGGCGAGTGTGTCCTGGCCCCCCTCCATCAGCTCGGCCATGTCGCGGTGGGCGACCGCGTCGTAGAAGGCCAGCTCTGCATGGCTGAGTGGTGGGTCGAACCGCTCGCCGCGACGGGCCTCCGCCGCCACCTCCCTCGCTAGGGCGGCGAGCTCGGCGATCACCTGAGCGCTGGTGAGCTGCTGGAGCATGTACCGCCTCATCAGGTCGTCGAGGCGCTCAGCAAAGCTCTCGTTCCGGACGACGTTGTGTTTGGTCACCTCGCGCATCTTCTGCTGGATCATGCGGCGCAGGGCCTCAGTGACCAGGTGCGGGGTCTCCGAGTTCTCCAGCTTGCGCAGCTGCGCCTCGTTGAGGCGGGTGATGTCCAGCCGGCCAATCCCGGCCTCCGCGTACAGGTCGGTGATCTCGTCGGCGTCGACGACGGAAGCCGCGAGGGCTTGCAGATAGCGCTGGACCTCGGCGCTGAGCGGCTCCCCGCTCGCCTCGCGCTGGGCGGCGTCGAGCTTGATCATCCAGGCCCGGATCTCGCTGAAGAAGGCTATGTCGCGGCGCCAGTCGTTCAGGTCCTCGCAGCGCTCGGAGATCTCACCGCTCATCGCACAGACGCGGTAGAAGCGGTCGAGGCGGGCTGCGCTGTCCTTGAAGCGGACGGAGAGCGGCTTGGCGCCGGGCTCGACCCGGTTGCCAGGGTTCTTCGGGTCACGCAGGAAGTCGGCGGTCAGGCGCAGTGCGCGCCTCCGGGAGTCGGGACGGCCGGCGTCGGCCAGCCACCCCCTCCAGCGGCAGCCGGCCAGCAGCCCCTTGATGGTCGACAGCTCGTTCTTGACCTCGGTGATCGCCCGCTCGATGTCCGCGCCGAGCGTCTGGTCCTTGCGGTCCTGGTCCGAGTACTCGCGCAGCGCCTTGGCGAGATTGTCCGTAAGCGGCGCGTAGCCGACGAGAAGGCCGTCCCGCTTGCCCCGGAAGCGGCGGTTGACGCGAGCCAGGGCCTGCATCAGGTTGGCGCCCTGCATGGGACGGTCCATGTACAGGGTGTGGATGGGTGGCGCGTCGTAGCCGGTCAGCAGCATGGAGTGGACGATGAGCAGTTCCAACGCATCGTCCGGGTCCTTGGCGCGGGCCTGGACCACCTTCTGCTGGGACGGTCGCAGGGCGTGCTTGCGCAGGTGCTCCTCATCGGAGGGGTCACTGTGAAAGACGATCTTCATGACGCCTTGATCGGCTTCCTTGCCCACCCATCCCCGCCGACGCTCGGCAAGCGCGTCGAAGAGCGCCACGCAGATATCCCGCGTCATGCACACGATCATCGCCTTACCAGGGCCGCCGAGGTCAGGCTTGACGAGCTTCCGGCGCTCCTCCCAGTGGGCGATGAGATCGTCGGCGAGCTTCGCTATCCGATCGGGGGCACCGTAGACGGTGTTCATCGTCGTGGCGTACTGGATGGCACGCCGGCGCTCGGCGTCATCCATGCCTTCGGTGAGACTGTTGGCCTGCTCGTCGAGCTTGCCTGGGTCGACGCCCTTGGGCAGGTCGACCTCGATGACGCGCGGCTCGTGGAAGACGCGGACCGTGGCCCCGTCGTCGACAGCCCGCTTCAGGTCATAGATGTCGATGTACTCGCCGAAGACGGCACGGGTGTCTGCCTCGGCCTTGGAGATCGGCGTACCAGTGAAGGCAAGCAGGGTGGCGTATGGAAGGGCATCGCGCAGGTGGCGGGCGTACCCATCGAGGCTGTCGTAGTGCGAACGATGCGCCTCGTCGACGATCACCAAGATGTTGCGGCGCTTGGAGAGGAGGGGGTGGGACTTGCCGGCCTCCTTCTCCTCCTTGCTCAGACCGAACTTCTGGAGGGTGGTGAAGACGACCCCGCCGACGTTTCGGCTCTTCAGCTCGGTACGCAGCTCTTCACGCGTGTTGACCTGGATGGGTTCCTGCCCGAGAAGGGTCTTGCTGTCCCGGAAGGTGTCGTAGAGCTGGTCATCGAGGTCGTTGCGGTCGGTGATGACGACGATGGTGGGATTGTTCAGGGCGGGGTGGCGGGAGACGAGCGCAGCCGTCTCCACCATCTCCTCCGACTTGCCCGCGCCCTGTGTGTGCCAGACGACTCCGGCCTGCCCAGTCGCGTGGGACGCCTTGACGACCTCGTCCACCGCCTTGTTGACCGCGAAGTACTGGTGCGGCTTCGCGATCCGCTTGCCGGAGAGGGGCTCGCCGGGCTTGGGCGGAGGGAAGTTGACGAAGTTACGCGTGAGAGAGAGGAATCGGTCCTGCGTGAACAGGCCGTGGAGTGCCAGGTTCAGTGCGTCTAAGCCGTCGTAGCCAGGCGCGTTGGTGTCGACGCGTTCGCCCTCGTGGTCGACGTTCCAGGGTGCGAAGTGCTCGTATGGCGTGAAGACTGTGCCGTACTTGGCGGCTATGCCGTCCGAGACGAGACAGAGCACGTTGTAACGGAACGCAATCGGGAACTCCGAGACGTAGGTCTGGAGTTGAGCATGCGCCGACTTGAGGGTCGCATTCTCGTCGGAGGCGCTCTTCAGCTCGACGACGGCGAGCGGTAGGCCGTTCACGTAGAGGACGATGTCGAAGCGGCGGTGGCTGCCGTCGGGTTCCCGAACGATGACCTGGTTGACGGCGAGATAGCTGTTCGCGTCGGGGTTCGTGAAGTCGACGAGGCGAACGGTCGGGGTCTGCTCGGCGCCGAACTCGTCGGTGTAGGTCAGCCGGATGCCGTCGGTGAGGTACTCGTGCGCCTGTTTGTTTTCCGGGTACGCCTCGCGCGAGGCGGGGTCGGTGGCGATACGGAGGGCTTCGTGGACGGCGGTGGCGGTTAGCTCCGGGTTCAGCTTCTCGATGGCTGCCTGGAGTTCGCCGTGGAGGATCAGGTCGTCCCAGTCACGACGATGTCCGGTGCCGGGGGCGAGTTCCTTGCCGGCTTTGACCTCCCAGGCGAGCTCGCCGAGTTCATCGAGGGCGAGGTGCTCCCAGGTGGACTCGGTCAATTTGACGTCTAGGTGGGCAGGGGTGTGCTCGCTGCCGCCTTCAGTGGTCATAGAGCGTCCTCCACGATCTTCTCGGCGTCTCGGACGCGGAGCTTGCCGGACATTAGTTGGGGGATGAGGGTGTCGCGGAGGGCGGCTAGGGTGCGGGACTCGTACTGCGACTGCGTTGACCGCAGCATGAGCGGGGCTACCCTCTCGGACAATTCGCTGGCCACTTCCTCAGACGGCACTCTTACCAACTGACTGTGCGCAGCATCACGATTCAGTCCAGGGACAGCCGAGTCCCCAACAAAACCGGACAAGTTCGCAGTCTCCAACATTAGAAATGCAACTTCCGGAGAAAGGCATTCCCGGACGATATGCACGAAGAATGCCGTATCGATCACCCAGCTCGATCGAGGCGCCCAAGAAACCCAGCCGGCATTCGCACCCTTACGCCCGACCACGGGCCCAGCATCGGACGTGAGCGCCGAATCATGCCACCCCACCTGACCTGTGCACCCGAACACGGGCACCTGCCCTGAACGGCGATCAGGTTCACGAAGAGCTTTACCGTATTTGAGTACGACAAGCTCTCCAAGCTTTGCATCCCTTTCATTCCGGCGAACAGCCTGCCGATAGACAGCGCGCGCGAGGGCGAGGGCAGTTTCCGAAATATGCTCGTTCACGGCGATTTTATCGTCCAACACCCCGAGAATCGCCGAAATCGCCGACTGCTCAGTCGGTGACGGCATTGAAAATGTGAAGTTCCGAATCTGCTCCGGACTAATGTGAGGAATTGACGTACCCGTTTGAACGCCGAGCACATAACTCGTGAACGAGGGGCTACCAATGACGTATTTGAGGAATCGCTGTTCGAGGCCACCGTTGGCCCTAAGACGTGCGACGCGCTGAACGAGCAGGCTAGGAATATCCTCTTGCCGCACCTCCGCATACTTTAGTCCTGCGGTCACCCAAGGTCGATCCATGGCCAGGACGACATCGCCCTCCTCTAGTTCAAAATCATCGAGACTTGCCAGGTCCGTTGATGGCCATCTCTTCGCGCCAGCCCAGCGCAATCGCCCCTGCCCTACATTGTCCCCCCGTAGCAACCTGACACCATCGAGAGAATCAGTGAATTGCACACTCTTGAACGGATTACCGGTCTTAAGGTCGATGAACTCGCCAAGACGCACTTTGTCAACCATCGATCCTACCCAGCTGGTCTCGCATCACCGCGTCAAGCCGCGCCGACTCGTCAAGTTGCGCAAGTAGCTCCTTCGTCAACCGGGCAATCCGCTCCTCCGGCGGCTCGGCGTCCAAATTACCCTCGTCCTCCGCCGTCCCAACGTACCATCCCGGCGTTAGTACATAGTCATGTTTCTCAATCTCTTCCAGCGTCGCGCTGTAGCAATATCCGGGGACATCCTCGTATTCCAGCTCCTTGCCCTTCGCAGACTTGGTGCCGCGCCACGCGTGATAAGTATCGGAGATCTTCTCCAGGTCGCCTTCAGTGAGGATGCGCTCGGTCTTATCACGCATCGTGCCCATTGCTCGGGCGTCGATGAACAGCACACGGCTCCGCCGGTCGTTGAGGGCCTTCGTACCCTGCGGGGACTTATCCTTTGTCAGGAACCACAGGCACGCCGGAATCGTCGTCGTCCGGAACAGGTTGCCCGGCAACGCGATCATGCAGGACACCAGATCCGCCTCGACCATGGCCGCGCGGATCTCGCCCTCGCCCGACTGCTTCGACGACATCGAGCCGTTCGACAGAACCACGCCGGCACTGCCCCGGTCCCCCAGCTTGGACACAATGTGCTGGAGCCAGGCGTAGTTCGCGTTCGACTGGGGCGGAGTGCCGTAACGCCACCGCCGGTCGTCCGACTTTCTCGCCCAGTCCGACATGTTGAACGGCGGGTTGGCCATCACGAAGTCGGCCTTCAGATCCGGCAGCTTGTCGTCCGCGAACGTGTCTGCCCAGCGGTCGCCGACGCCCTTGGGGTCCATGCCGTGGATGGCGAGGTTCATCTTGGCCAGGCGCCACGTGCGCTCGTTGGCCTCTTGACCGTAGACCGCGATGTCGTGCGTGTGGTCCTTACCGCGACGCTTCGCGACGAACTTGCCACTCTGCACGAACATGCCGCCCGAGCCGCACGCCGGGTCGTACACCCGCCCCTCGTAAGGCTCCAGCACCTCGACGATCAGGCGGACCACACTCGCCGGGGTGTAGAACTCGCCGGCGCGCTTGCCTTCGGCACGGGCGAACTTCTCCAGGAAGTACTCGTACGTCTCGCCCAGCACGTCCTGGGCCGGACGATCGCCATGTCCGGTGAAGCGGGCGTCGCTGATGAGGTCGACGAGTTCCTTCAGGCGGTTCTGGTCGACGTTGTCGCGGTTGAAGATCTTCGGGAGGACGCCGGTGAGGGCCTTGTTGGCCTTCATGACCTCGTCCATGGCCGTGTCGAGGAGCTTGCCGACGCCTCCCTCCGCGCTGGAGGCGTTCTCGGAGATGTGGTCCCAGCGTGCCGTCGGGGGTACCCAGAAGACGTTCTTCTCGGTGTACTCGTCCTTGTCCTCCAAGAAGGCGGCCCGGCGGTGCTCAGGGATCTGGGCCAGCTCGGGGTCGGCGGCCAGTGCCTCGCGGCGCTCGGCGAAGGCATCGGAGACGTACTTCAGGAAGACCAGTCCGAGCACGAACTCCTTGTACTGGGCGGCGTCCATGGAGCCGCGGAGCTTGTCCGCGGCCTTCCACAGGATGTCCTGGATCTCCTTGGTGCTGGAGACACTGAGCAGTTCGCCCTGTCCGGCGGCTGCCGCGGCTCGCTTGCGGGGAGGCATCGTTCCTTCTTCCAACTGAGCAGTGGATGGGCTACGTACGGTTGAAGTGTCGGGTTTGCAGATCGGCGAGGGTGAGCGTGCCGTCCGCCAGGCCGTCGATGGTCAGGCGGCGGGCCTCGGCGAGGGCATTGGCCTGGGCCCGTAGCAGGCGTTCTCGGTGTTCGGTCTCGGCCAGCAGGGCATCGAAGCGCAGCACCTCGTCCGGGTCGAGGTCGGGAAGCTGGTAGTCCTCGATACGGCGGGCGGGGCGTACCGCGCTGGGGCTTCGGACGGTGCCCCGGGCGGCACCCAGCAGGGCCACCAGGACGCGCGGGGTCAGCGGGCGGGAGGCGTCGGGGTTGACGCGGAGGACGCGGGCCGGGAAGGCGGTCACCGAGAAGCCGTCGTGGTCGACGTACAGGCCGAGGCGGGGGGTGAGGGTGTAAACGATGTCGCCGGGCTCGGTAAGCGCCACTCGGTCGTACTCGGTGGCCAGGACCAGTCGGTCGATACGGCGCACGCCGAGGGGCCGTTCGCCCGTGATTTCCTCGGGTCCGAGGACGGCGTGGTGTCCGTCCGCCGTGAGGTGGCGTTCGTCGACCCGGTGGCCCGGGAGCCTGGTCACCCTGCCTCCGGCGATCAGCTTGCCGAGAGTGGCGCGCCGGGGCAGGCGGCCGACGCGGCGCAGAACGCCTCCTCGGTAGGGACCCTGCTCGTCCTCGTACGCGTGGGTGTCCGCCGTCGCCCGCTCCAGGCGCGCCTCGGCCTCGGCGATCAGGGCGGGGCGCTCCTTGACCTTGTCGGACCAGATCGCGGAGGCAGGCGGCGCGGGTGGGGTCAGCGGGCCCCCGAAGGCGCGGTCCAGGTCGGCGACGGGGACCACGCGGCCGTAGCGCGGGTCGTGGACATCGAGCGCCAGGGAACCTTCCGCACGCCAAAGGAGGACGTCCTCGGCGAGCCGCATGCGCACCCCCGCCGTGAGCTGCTCGGAGCTGATGTCGGCCAGTAAGACCTTGCCCTCCGCCTCGGACACGGGGCCGCGGGTGAGCGTCCACAGCGCGGGGCGATATCCGGGGCGAAAGGGCAGGACGCCACCGGGGAGCGCGATGACGGACTCGACGACATTGTCGCGCAGGAGGGCCGAGCGAAGCCGAGACGCCTCGGTGTCCTTGAGTTCGTCCACGAGCGCGTCGGCCGGCCCCAGAACTAGGGCCGTACAGCCGGGGCGGAGGAGGTCGGCGACACGCTCGACCTCCGCCAGGGCTGCGAACACCGAGCGGTCCTCGCCGGGGCGATAGGGGAGCTGGGTGACGATGAAGTCCGGGTCCGCGAGGCGTTCCTCCAGGTCAGGCCCGGTCTGAATGTCGAGATCGAGTTCGCTGACGCCTGCGAGGAGCAGGCGGCGGCGGGTGATGCGGGCCAGCCGCTCATCGGAGTCGGCGGCGAGGACGGCGACGCGGTCGCGGTCCTCCGTGTCATAGAGGAGCGCGGCGAGCAGGTCGCCGGCGCGGGCGTGCGGATCGGCAAGGGTGAGGGACTTACCGTGCTCCAGCCGGAGACGGAGGTCGGTGAGTTGGGTGAGAAGGCGGCTCAGCTCGGGAGCGACCGCATCGGCGGCGAGGGAGTCCAGTCCAAGCCGGGAGCGGGCGGTGAGCAGCCACTCGTATGCGCCACTCTCGTCGTAGGCGGCCTCGACCAGGTCCTCGGCAAGGCGGGCGAGCGGAGCCGCGGTGGCGTCGAGGGAACGCAGTTCCCTGAGGACGAAATCATCCTCCGCATCGATCCGCTCGGCACGGCGCAGCACGGCGGACCACAGAGTCGTGTCCGCTTCGGCGCCGCTTGTGGGTTCGTTCGTGCCACCGGTCAGGGGCCGGCCGTCGAGCCGGCGCAGGCACAGAAGGCTTCCCAGTGTCTCCACCAGCTGCCACGACGTGAACCGCTCCCGCAGCGCGATGATGCCGAAGAGAGCCAGCTCGGACCGGAGTTCCGTCGGAGCGGCGTTGCCCAGACCGGACGCGATCAACCACTCAGCCACCTGGGCACCGTCGAACAGCGGTCGTCCCGAGTTCTCGGACACGGCGACGGGGAAGTCCGGGTGACGACGGCGCCAGGTCGTGACCACAGGACGCTTCACCCGGGCAAAGGCGGCTATATCGGACATCGATACCAAGGGGGACGCCGGGGAGCGTTGAATCATGTCCGGCCGACCAGTGGCCACGGTAAGCGTCCCTCCCCCGTCCAGCTCTTATCCCATCAGCCGCGTCGACCGTCAGGTCGGACCTTGCGGCACTCCGCGACTCCGCTCCGGGCCTCACCCGATGCCACAGAACGATACGGCGGTTGCGGTCCCCGTGTGTACCACACAATTGATAAGGGTGGTTATCAGTCCCAGTCAGACCTACGGGCGCTTCATTCGGCGAGGATGGCCGGCAATGGGGGCCCAGGAGGCAGCCTGCCCTCATGGCTAGATCACAGAGGACAGGACAGCCTTCGTCATTAGTCTGCATCCAGGAGAACGCTGTGATCGTCGAGACAGGGGGACATGGAATGGGCGAGCTGGCCAAAGCGGTAGCCGATCTTGAGAAGCAGGTCGAGGACGTCCGCGAGCTGCGAAAGATCATTGAGCGCCTCGACACAGAGATAGCAGCGCGCATGGATGAGATCGAGACGATCGGCAGCACCCTCCTCGATCTTCATGGCGACCTCGACGACCAGATCGCCGAGTACGACTACACAGCCGTCGAGCAGTCCGTCGCATCCCTGCGAGGGCTGGTGGACATGGAGGAGGTCCTTCCCGCGATCGACGCCGTACTGCTGCTCACCGCATTGCGCGATGACGAATCCGTACCCGACCTCACTCTGCCGCTGTCGTCGTTCGAGAATGACGACTCCTGGGAACATCCTCGTCTCACGCAGGAGGACCTGGATCGCAAGTTCGAGGCCGAAATGGCACGGGCGGAGCAGCTCTGGGAGGAGAGCTGGGCCGCCCATACCTGGGCGGACCCCGACGAACGGGAGTCCCAACGAGCCGAGGACCTCGCCAGGGCCGAGCGGGAAGCCATCGAGAATCGCGCCCACCGGGCAGGTACCCACATCATGGAGCTCGTCGATTACATCGGTGACACCCTATGGCCCGAGCTCGTGGAGGCTGTGGAAGCCGGCGACCGGGGACGGGCGGTCCAAGCGCTGGCGGCTGCTTGCGCTGGGGCACGGGATGCCGAACCCGCCTACAAGCTGTACGAGATCAACCTCTCAGCCCAGTACGAGTCCTCGCCTATGTCCCTCGGCGCCATGGGCGAGTTCCTGAGCGACTTCGAGACATGGTTGAGGTCGCCCCAAGGCTGATCGACCGGTGAAAGTCTGACCTGCCACCCTCAACCTCGTAGTGGATCACCATGACCACAGAGCCACCAAGGGGCGCGATACAGATACGGCGGGCATGTGGTGGGGCCGCACTCGACGCACGGCAGGCATCCGGCGACGACGAGGCGCAGGGCTGCTGCCCGCGCACTCGCCCCTCGGTGCGCGGAGCCGCTGCCGTACATCGCGATCTTACGAACTGGGCGAACGACTTCAGCAGGGTGCGATGGGCACCTATGCATCCGTCTACTCAATGGGCGCTCTACCCGGGCCCGAGATACCTGTCAACGCTCCCCGGGTCATGCGCATACCGTCGACCGCCTACCAGTCTCGATTCACGCCCGCCCCGCCCAGCCTCGGCATGAGCGCCGGCGGAATGCCGTACAGATCCTCGATCGACGCGGTGGCCTTATGACCTGCGCATAAGCACACCGGGACCACCGCAGTACACAGCGCGTACAGAATCAACCCACGCCGAAGTTCACCAATACCGCCTTGACGTATGGTCAACCCGACGTGACCGGCAAGACGTCAGGCGAAAGCGCCGCCGCCTGCGCCGTCGCGCTCGTCACTCGCTTGCGATGATGACGGCGGCACAGCACCTCGTACCCGACGGCCTCCGCAGCCCCACGCACATCCCCCACCACGACCTGTTCGCCTTCGACGACCATCTCGCCGCCCAGTGTGCGAGCGTTGTGCGTGGCCCGCGCCCCGCACCAGCACATCGCCTCGACCTGGAGCGTCTCAAGCCGGTCCGCCAGCTCGATCAGCCGCTGCGACCCCGGAAACAACTTGGTCCGGAAGTCCGTGGTGATGCCGAACGCGAAGACATCGAGGTCAAGATCGTCCACGATCCGGGCGAGCTGGTCGATCTGCTCCGGCAAAAGGAATTGGGCCTCGTCCACGATGGCGTAGTCCACCTTGCCGCCCCGCGACAATTGCTCCACCACAAACGCGTACAGATCCAGCCCGGGAGCGGCCTCCACCGCGTCGGTCACCAGGCCCAGCCGCGACGACAGCTTGCCGGCTCCCGCACGATCCTCCCGCGTGAAGATCACGCCCTGCAGCCCACGAGCCGACCGGTTGTGCGCAATTTGTAGCGCCAAAGTTGACTTTCCGCAGTCCATGGTTCCGGAGAAGAACACCAGCTCGGGCATGGGAAGTTGCGGGCCTTTCGGGCTCGTGCGGAGGGGTGGGGCGACGTGCGGGCGGGGCGGGCCGTGCGGGTCAGGTGCGGACTTCCAGGAGCGGCACCAGCTGCTCCATCGGGGTCATCGAGCCGTGCATCCCGACCATCTCCGACTCACGGGGCTCTCGTTCGGTGGCGATGATCACCATGTCGGCGTGCGCGGCCGCCACGACATCGCCGATCCTGGCGCGCACCCGGTCATCGACCTGCGGGCCGAACCACCCGGCGGCGATGGCCTCTTCGCGGCTCGCCACCCACATCTGCTCGCCGACCACCTCGCGCCATACGGCGAGCACATCGGCGGCCGCGCCCGGGTGGGCGTAGACATGCCGGGCCCGCCCCTCGCCGCCCAACAGGCGTACGCCGGCGCGCAGTTCCCAGTCCTCGTCGAAGTCGATCCGCGACTCGGGGTCGAAGGGAATGTCGATCATGCCGTGGTCGGCGGTGATGTAGAGGGCGCTGCGCGGCGGGAGCTGTTCGGCCAGCCGCTGGGCGAGCCGGTCCACGTACATCAACTGGCCGCGCCAGGCGTCGGAGTTGACGCCGTAGCGGTGTCCCTTGCCGTCGACCTCGGAGTAGTAGGTATAGACCAGCGAACGGTCACCTGCGGCGAGTTGCTCGGCGGCGAGGTCCATCCGCTCCTCGCCGGAGAGCCGGCCGTGGAACGTACCGCCGCTGAGCGCGACCTTGGTGAGGGGCGTGTGCTGGAAGTTCGGTGCGGAGACCTGGCAGGTGTGGATACCGGCGGCGTCCGCGCGCTGGAAGACCGTCGGATACGGCTGCCAGGCATACGGGTCGGTCCACGGATACCAGCGCAGCTGGTTCATCAAGGCGCCGGTGGCCGGGTCCTCGCAGGTGTATCCGGGCAGGCCATGGGCACCCGGCGGCAGGCCGGTGCCGACCGAGGCGAGCGAGGTGGCGGTGGTGGAGGGGAAGCCCGCGGTGAGCGGGCGGCCGCTGCCGTTGAACGAGGTGTCCAGGAGCGAGGTGAGAAACGGCGCCTCCTGGGGGTGGGCGCGCAGCAGCTCCCAGCCGAGGCCGTCGATGAGGAACACACAGGCCCGGTCGGCGGGGGCCAGCTCCATGGTGGTGGCGAGGCCGGTCATCCCCAGCCCCGTGGCGATGGTGGGCAGCAGATCGGCGAGCGAGCCGGTGCCGTACTGCGGTACCGGGGCGCTGAGCGGGTCGAGCGGTTCGGGTTCCGGCCAGGCGGGGGCGATGTGGGCCATCAGCGGGGGGTGGGGGTGGCCGCGGTGGCCTCGGAGAGTGCCTGGGCGAAGGTGAGCGTCTCGCGCACCGAGTCCGGTCCGTCACCGGCCTCGCTGACCCGCAGCGAAAGGTCGTCGGCGGTGGAGGAACCGGTGTAGCCGTGGTCCGCCTCGCAGTTGGGGTCGCCGCAGGCGGCGGGCTCCAGGTCCAGGCGGGCGACCGCGCCCCAGCCGATGGTGAGCACGACCTCGCGGGGCAGCTGGCCCGGGGTGTACGACTCGGGGTTGGCGACCACGCGGCTGAGCACCACGGAGGAGATCCGGCCCAGCTTGACGGACTCCGTGGAGGTGGTGGCATACGGCGACGGGGAGGTGGCGTCGGCGGCCTGCTCGTCGGTGTGGCTGACGATGAAGCGGGTGCCGGTCAGGACCAGGACCGTGACATGGCGGCGGACCTCGTTGGCGTCGAAGGTCGTCTCCTGATGGACGAGGTACGACACCACGGGCTCACCGCCGACCGCGGCCTGCACCGCCTCGGCCACGAGCGTCGGGTAATAGCCGCTGCGCTCGATCGCCGCGCGCAGCCCCTGGGTCGTCGTACCGGTCTTAGCCATGGGGTCCATCTTACGGGGCGTACCGGGCCGCGAGAGCCTCAGTAGACGGGCAGCCGGCGGGGGCCGAGGTCAGTGGTGGCGGGGGCTCGGGCCAGGCGCACGGTCGCTCCCAGTACGGACAGGCCGTGCGCGGAGACGACGACCGGTTCGAGGTCCACGCCGACGACCTCCGGGTGGTCGTCGACCAGCCGGGAGACGCGCAGCAGCAGTTCCGCCAGCGCCGCGGTGTCCACGGGCTGGGAGCCGCGCCAGCCGAACAGCAGTGGAGCGGCGCGGATCGAGCGGATCTGTTCGGTGACCTCGCGGTCGGTGGCGGGGATGAGGCGGTGGGCGATATCGCCGAGCAGCTGGGAGGGCACCCCGGCCAGCCCGAAGGAGAGGACGGCGCCGGCGGCCGGGTCGATGGCGGCACGGATGACCGTCTCGACGCCGCGCGGCACCATCGACTGGACGACCGGGCGCAGCTCCTCGGGAGAGCCGAGGAAGTCGGTCAATTCGGAGTAGGTGCGGCGGAGTTCGCTCTCCCCTGCGATGTCCAGGCGTACCCCGCCGAGGTCGGCGCGGTGGCGTAGATGGGGTGCGGTGGTTTTGAGGGCGACCGGGTAGCCGAGGCGGGCGGCGGCGTGGACGGCGGTGTCCGGGTCGGGGGCCGGGAGGACGGGGCGGGTGTGGATGCCGTAGCGGGCGAGCAGGGCCTCGGCGTCCTGGGGCGGCACCGGGACGGAGCGACCCGTGGGGGCGTCGGGGGGCAGCCGGTCGAGGAGGCGCTCGATGTCGGCGCCGGCCGCCGCCTCCTGGATGTCGTCGTACTCGGGTACCCGGCCCGGCTCGGCGGCCTCCCGGCGCCAGGCGGCGTAGTGGACGGCTTCGGCGAGGGAGCGCACGGCACGTTCGGCGGCGGGGTAGGCGGGGATACGGAGGGGGGCGTGGCGGGGCCGGGGCGGGGTGGCGGCCTCGGCGTCACGGGCCGGGCCCTGCTGCCCTCCGGAGCAGCCGGGCGGCGGGCCCGGGGGGATCAGGGGGCGGGGGCGGTTCGACGGGCCCTGCGGGGACGGGGCGGGCGCGGGGGGCGGGTGCGCCGGGCGGGCCGGTTCGTCCGCGGCACGGCCCGCGGGCTCGGGCTCGGGCTCGGGCTCGGGCTCGGGCTCGGGCTCGGGCTCGGGCTCGGGCTCGGGCTCGGGCTCGGGCTCGGGCGACTGTGCCGGTGCCGGTGCCGGTGCCGGTGCCGGTGCCGCGAGTGTCTCGGCCAGATCGTCCATGGCGAGGTGGACGACCGTCACCGGCTTCTCCGGATGCGCCGCGGCCGCGGAACGCAGCGCGGCGGCGAGTGCGACGCCCTCGCTGTCGGCCGGGGAGACGGCGGCCCCCTCCCCCACCCAGGGGATGGCCGTGACCACCACGGCATCGCAGCCGTCGCCGGACAGTGCCTCGGCGAGCACGGCCCGGAAGTCGTCCGGTGTCGCCGCCGAGGGAAGTACACGGGGGCGCTGCGGGCGCAGCCGCTCGGTCAGGCAGGCGTCGTACGCGAGCAGCGCCAGCGACTCGGAGTTGCCGAGGATGGCGATGCGCGGCCCGGCCGGCAGCGGCTGGGAGGCCAGCAGCAGCCCGGCGTCGATCAGCTCGGTGACCGTGTCGACGCGGATGACGCCCGCCTGGCGCATCAGGGCGGCGACGGTGCTGTCGGGGACCCGGACCGTGGGAACGGCGTGACCGGGCGGGGCGGTGCCGTTGTGCCGGGCGCCTTTGGCGACGACGACCGGCTTGACGGCGGCAGTGCGCCGGGCGAGCCGGGCGAATTTGCGGGGGTTGCCGATGGACTCCAGATAGAGGATCACGACGTCGGTGTCCGGGTCGTCGTACCAGTACTGGAGCAGGTCGTTGCCGGAGACGTCGGCGCGGTTGCCGGCCGAGACGAAGGCGGAGATACCGGCGATGCCGCCGTCTCCGGGGCCGCGTGCATGCAGTCCGCTGAGCAGGGCGATGCCGATGGCACCGGACTGGGTGAACAGGCCGATGTGGCCGGCGCCGGGCATCCGGGGGGCGAGGGAGGCGTTCAGCCGGACGCCGGGGGCGGTGTTGATCAGGCCGAAGGCGTTGGGTCCGATGAGCCGCATGCCGTACGAGCGGGCCTGGCGGAGCAGGGCGCGCTGCCGCTCCCGGCCGTCCTCGCCCGCTTCGGCGTAACCGGACGACAGGATCAGCACGCCCTGGACGCCGTGTTCGCCGCAGTCGCGGACCACGTCGGGGACGTTGTCCGCGGGGACGGCGATGACGGCGAGGTCGACCGGATCGGGGATCTCCCGCAGCGCGCGGACGGCGGGCACGTCTTCGGGACGGAGCCGCTGCAGGTCTTCGGGGAAGGCGTGGTTGACGGCGTGCACCCGGCCGGTGAAACCGGAATCCAGGAGGCTGCGCAGGGCCGTGCGGCCGACGCCGCCGGGGGCACGGCCGGCACCGATGACGGCGACCGAGCCCGGGGCGAGCAGCCGCTGTACGGACCGGGCCTCGGCGCGCTGCTCTCGGCCGCGCATCACGGCCATGGACTGCTCGGTGGGCTCCAGGCCGAACTCCAGGCGGACCACGCCGTCTTCGAAGGTGCGCTTCTGGGTGTAGCCGGCGTCCGTGAACACCTTGATCATCTTGGAGTTCGCGGGGAGCACCTCGGCGGCGAACCGGCGGATGCCGCGTTCGCGGGCGACGGCCGCGATGTGCTCCAGGAGGGCGGAGGCGACGCCGCGGCCCTGATGGGCGTCCTGGACGAGGAAGGCGACCTCGGCCTGGTCGTCCTCGGGGTCCTTGGCGGGCAGCCCCTGGTCGTTGATCCGGTCGTAGCGGACGGTGGCGATGAACTCGCCGCCGACGAGGGCGGCGAGCCCGACCCGGTCGATGTAGTCGTGGTGGGTGAAACGGCGGACATCGCGGTCGGACAGGCGCGGGTAGGGCGCGAAGAAGCGGTAGTACTTCGACTCGTCCGAAACCTGCTCGTAGAAGGAGACCAGCCGCTCGGCGTCGTCGGGGGTGATGGGGCGGATCCGCGCCGTCCCGCCGTCACGCAGCACCACGTCGGCTTCCCAGTGGGTCGGGTACGCGTGGTCCGGCGGATTCTGCATGCGGACAGCGTACGACCGGGCACCGACAACCGGCCCGGCGCGCGTACGCTCGGGGTGCGGGGCAGGCCCGGAGGCCGTGAAGACGTAGGGGCCGGCCCGGTCCGCCGGGGCTCCATTGGGGGTGCCCATATCCGCAAAGTTGAGGGTACCCATATCCGCAAAAGTCCGGGACGAAGGGCTGCCGAGCACTTCCGGCAGCGTGAGAGACTGGTCTAGACAACAGTCGCGACTTTGAAGGGCAACACCATGGCTGAGCGCCGCGTCAATGTCGGTTGGGCCGAGGGCCTGCACGCCCGCCCCGCGTCGATCTTCGTCCGTGCGGCCACCGCCTCCGGCGTCCCGATGACGATCGCCAAGGCCGATGGCAACCCCGTCAACGCGGCCTCCATGCTCGCGGTCCTGGGCCTGGGCGCCCAGGGCGGCGAGGAGATCGTGCTGGCCTCCGACGCCGAGGGCGCCGAGGAGGCGCTCGACCGCCTGGCCAAGCTCGTCGCCGAGGGTCTCGAGGAGCTCCCCGAGACGGTCTGAGTCCGCCGGGACTTCTGCTGTATGCGGCGGCCCTGCCGCGTCGACCGGTGACCGGTTGCCGCGGCGGGGCCGTTTCCCTGTTCCTGAATCCGATCGCAGCTCCTGGAGCCGGGGGCGGGATGCGCGCTCACCGCATGCGCCGCACACGTATTACCGCGGGGACCACAAGGAATTCCCGGGCACACCGAATTCGGAATGCATAAGAAAAGCCGGCCTCCACCTCGCATCCCGGTGCCGAGAAACAGGCAGGACAAATACGGGCCGAAGACGGACCGAAAACGGGTGCCGCCTCGCGCCGCCGAATCCCCTTGCGCGCTTCTTTGTATACGGGGCGCTTGTTAAGGGCGGGCGCGTGCCGTGTTGACGGGCGGTTTCGGATCCCTCACCTCCGTCTTGGCGGGCCGCCGCAGCCGGTACACCGGGAGTGAGCGCTCGACATGAGCCGCCATCAGGGCACGTGCCCGCTCCGCGTCGCCCCGGGCCACCGCGTCCAGCACCGCGCCGTGTTCGTCCCACGACTCCCCGGTCCGGGCCGGCAGTTCCACGGCGTACATCCACTCGACCTTGCGCCGCAGCTGGGTCAGCAAGGCCGTCAGGCTGGGGCTGCCGGCCGCCTGGGCCAGCGTCTCGTGGAACCAGCCGTCCAGTTGGCGCAGATCGGCGGGGCTGCCGTGACGTGCCCGCTCACGACCGAGCCGTACCAGGCCGCGGAGTACCTTCAGGTGGGCCGGGCTGCGGCGGGCGGCCGCGCGGGCGGCACCCAGCGGCTCCAACAGGGCGCGGACGTCGAGGAGATCGGCGGCCTCCTGCGCGGTGGGCTCGGCGACACAGGCGCCCGCGTGGTGGCGGGTGGTGACGAAGCCTTCGGACTGCAGGGTGCGCAGCGCTTCACGGACCGGCACCCTGGAGACGCCGTACCGGGCCGCCAGGATCTCCTCGATCAGCCGGCTCCCCGGCGCCAGCACACCGGAGACAATGTCGTCGCGAATCGCCGTGCACACCGCATGCGCGGAAATATGGCCTCGCATCTTCCGTGCCTCCGCCGTAATCCCCTGGAAACGCCGCCGGTCGGCAGCTTTTCCGCGACTCTATTCGACCGGAACGGCTTTTCCGGCGGACTCCGGTTATTCATGGATATTTTTTGGCCAGAAGCAGTGGCCACCGGCGTATCCGGTACCCACCCACCGCACGCCGGATACGCCGAAGCCCCGGCCGGGTGGCCGGGGCTTCCGGAGGGCGCCGCGTGACGCCGGCGCTGTGGGACGCACGGCCGGGCGGGGCCGCAGGTCAGACGTTGACGCCGTGTGAGCGCAGGTACGCGACCGGGTCGATGTCCGAGCCGTAGGCAGGGCCGGTACGGGCCTCGAAGTGCAGGTGCGGGCCGGTGGCGTTGCCGGTGGCGCCGGAGAGCCCGATCTGCTGGTCCGGGGTGACGTGCTGACCGACCGAGACACCGAGCGACGACAGGTGACCGTACTGGGTGTACGTCCCGTCGTTCATCTTGATCACGATGTTGTTGCCGTACGCGCCGCCCCAGCCGGCCTCGACGACGGTGCCCGCGCCGACGGCATGGACACTGGTGCCGGAGGCGGCGTGGAAGTCGATGCCGGTGTGGCTGCCCGAGGACCACAGGCCGCTGGAGGCCTTGTAGGCGGTGGAGACGTAGGAGTTCGCGACGGGGGCGACGAAGGTGTTGAGGCGCTTGCGCTCCGCCTCGCGGGCGGCACGCTCCTTGGCCTTACGGGCGGCCTCGACGCGCCGCTTGGCCTCTTCGACCTGCCTCTTGGCCACGGCTTCGGCCTTCGCCTTCGCTGCCGCGGCCTCGGCTGCCGCCTGCTGCGCGTCGGCCTGGGCCGCGACATGGTTGGCGAGCTCGTCACCCAGCACGACGGCCCGCTGCAGACCGGTGTCGTGGGTGCGTGCCTCATCCGTGGCCGCCAGCGCCGGCGAGGCCACGGAGGCGACAACGCCGCCGGCCGCGAGGGTGGCTATGCCGGCGATGTTGCGGGTCGTACGAGCGGGGTGGTTCGCACGACGGTGCTTCCCGGTGGCACGCATGAACGCCATGTGCTGGCTTGTCCTTTCCTTCCGTCTCGCCTACCGGGTTAGCTGACGGGTTCGGAGCAGGAAGGTCTCCTACGGGCTCCTCCGGAAAGGAGTCCGATTCACCCCAAGGGACACTGGGTCCCCGGCTCCCCTGGCTCGCGCCGTACGGGGACTCGGCGATGACTGCCCGGTGCCACTGTTGTGGCGGAGTTGTGACGAACAGCCGCACCGACGCTAAGCGGGACAACTTTCAATCAGCAAACAGATCCGCATTTTTGTGCGGGATGCCACAAGAACCGGGCCGCAGGCTGCGATAAACCGGACATACAACGGCTCCCGTGACGGACGTACGCCACGGGAGCCGCTTTGTCGATTTATGACCTTCTTTCACATGGCGGGACTAACCGCCGACGACCGTCACCTCACCGATGCCCAGCGCCTTGACGGGCTCGGCGATCTGCGCCGCATCCCCCACCAGGACCGTCACCAGCCGGTCCACGGGGAAGGCGTTGACGGCCGCCGCGGTCGCCTCGACCGTGCCGGTCTCCGCGAGGCGAACGTACAACTGTGCCTGGAAGTCATCCGGAAGGTGCTGCTCCACCTGATCGGCGAGGGTGCCCGCGACGGCTGCCGCGGTCTCGTACTTGAGCGGCGCGACGCCGACAAGGTTCTGTACGGCGACATCCCGCTCGTCATCCGTCAGCCCCTCTGCCGCGAGGGTGCGCAGCACCTTCCACAGGTCCTCCAGCGCCGGGACTGTGGAGGCGGTGTCCACCGAGCCGCTGATGGCGAGCAGCGAGGCACCCGTGGCTCCCTCGGGGGACGTGGGGGCGGTGGAGCGGAGCACCTGGCCGAAGGCGCGCACCCCGTAGGTGTAGCCCTTCTCCTCCCGCAGCACGCGGTCCAGACGGGAGGTGAGGGTGCCGCCCAGGCAGTACGTGCCGAGGACCTGCGCGGGCCACACCCGGTCGTGCCGGTCGGCACCGATACGGCCGATGAGCAGCTGCGTCTGAACGGCGCCGGGACGGTCCACGATCACCACGCGGCCGGTGTCGTCGGCGACGATCGGCGAGGCCTTCAGCGGCTCGGCCGTCGAGCCGCTCCAGGCGCCGAGGGTGTCCGCGAGCGCCGCTTCGAGGTCGACACCGGTGAAGTCACCGACGATGACGGCGGTGGCCGTGGCGGGCCGTACATGGGCGTCGTAGAAGGCGCGGACGGCCGCGGCATCGACGCGCCCGACGGTCTCCTCGGTCCCCTGGCGCGGTCGCGACATACGGGACGTGGCCGGGAACAGTTCCTTGGACAGCGCCATCGCGGCGCGCCGGGCCGGGTTGGCGAGCTCGTGCGGGATCTCGTCGAGGCGGTTGCGCACCAGCCGCTCGACCTCGCTCTCCGGGAAGGCGGGAGCGCGCAGCGCATCGGCGAGCAGGCCGAGCGCGCGGTGCAGCCGGGACGCCGGCACTTCGAGGGAGACCCGTACGCCGGGGTGGTCGGCGTGCGCGTCCAGTGTGGCGCCGCAGCGTTCCAGCTCGGCGGCGAACTCCTCCGCGTCGTGCTTGTCAGTGCCCTCGGACAGCGCCCGTGCCATGATCGTGGCGACGCCGTCCAGCCCCTCGGGCTCGGCGTCCAGCGGAGCGACGAGGCTGATCTCGACCGCGACGACCTGCTGGCCGGGGCGGTGGCTGGTCAGGAGCGTGAGCCCGTTGGGGAGTTGGCTGCGGTCGGGGGCCGGGAAGGCCCACGGCTTGGGCGCGCCGCCCCGGGGCTGGGGGTGAAAGTCCATGCTGCTCACGGGGGAATCGGCGTGGGTGGTGGCGTCGCTCACTGGTCCTCCCCTTCCTCGGTGTCGGCGGCGTCGGTCGGCTCGGTGGGCTCGTAGACGAGCACCGCGCGGTTGTCGGGGCGCAGCCGGGCCTTGGCGGCCGCCTGCACCTCCTCGGGGCTGATCTCCAGGACACGCTGCACGGCGGTCAGCGCGAGCTGCGGGTCGCCGAACAGGACGGCGAAGCGGCACAGTTCGTCGGCGCGGCCGCTGACCGTGGCGAGCCGGTCCAGCCATTCGCGCTCCAGCTGGGCCTGCGCCCGTTCCATCTCCTCCGGGGTCGGGCCCTCGGCGGCGAAGCGGGCCAGCTCCTCGTCGACCGCACGCTCGATGTCGGGGACCTCCACCCCGCCGGACGTCTTCACGTCCAGCCAGCCCAGCGAGGGCGCACCGGCCAGCCGCAGCAGGCCGAAGCCGGCCGCCACGGCACTGCGGTCGCGGCGCACCAGCCGGTTGTAGAGACGGGAGGACTCACCGCCGCCCAGGACGGTCAGCGCGAGGTCCGCGGCGTCCGCCTCACGGGTGCCGTCGTGGGGCAGGCGGTAGGCCGCCATCAGGGCCCGGGAGGGCACGTCCTCCTCGACGACCTCGCGCAGCTCGCCGCCGATGACGTCGGGCAGCGTGCCGTCCCGCGGCGGCTGCTTGCCGTCGTGCGAGGGGATCGAGCCGAAGTACTTCTCCACCCAGGCCAGCGTCTGCCCGGGGTCGATGTCGCCGACGATCGACAGCACGGCGTTGTTGGGCGCGTAGTACGTCCGGAAGAACGCCCGCGCGTCCTCCAGAGAGGCCGCGTCCAGGTCGGCCATCGACCCGATGGGCGTGTGGTGGTACGGGTGGCCCTCCGGGTACGCCATGGCCGTCAGCTTTTCGAAGGCTGTGCCGTAGGGGACGTTGTCGTAGCGCTGGCGGCGCTCGTTCTTGACGACGTCGCGCTGGTTCTCCATGGAGTCGTCGTCGAGCGCGGTCAGCAGCGAGCCCATCCGGTCCGCCTCCAGCCAGAGCGCGAGCTCCAGCTCATGAGCGGGCATGGTCTCGAAGTAGTTGGTGCGCTCGAAGCTGGTGGTGCCGTTGAGCGAACCGCCGGCGCCCTGCACCAGCTCGAAGTGGCCGTTGCCCTTCACCTGCGCGGAGCCCTGGAACATCAGGTGCTCGAAGAGGTGAGCCAGGCCCGTACGGCCCTTGACCTCGTGGCGGGAGCCGACGTCGTACCACAGGCAGACCGCTGCGACCGGGGTCAGGTGGTCTTCTGAGAGCACCACGCGCAGGCCGTTGGCCAGCCGGTGCTCGGTCGCTGTCAGGCCGCCGGAGCCGGCTTGTTCTGTGGCCGTGTGACCCATGGGCATGTACGTCCCTTCGATCCGCTTGCGAGGAAGTTCTGTCACTGTATGCAAGCGGATCGGCATCTGGCGAAGTTCCCGTGCGACCGGCCCCGAACAGGCACCGTGATCGGCGCCCGCGGGAGCCGAAGGGGGAGTCGCGGTCGGCGTTGTCAGTGGGGCGGTCCACAATGGTCCGCGTCAGACTCAGACATACTCGCGGGTCGATCCCCCAGCTGGTTGACCCGACTGGTTGACCGTTGTTCCGATGCCGTCTCCCGGCGTCGGCACTAGACGCAGCAGAAGGAGCCGCAGCCGCGATGGCCCGCCGCAGCACGAAGACCCCGCCGCCGGACGACTTCGAGGAGAGGATCCTCGACATCGACGTCGTCGACGAGATGCAGGGTTCCTTCCTCGAATACGCGTATTCGGTCATCTACTCGCGCGCCCTGCCGGACGCCCGCGACGGTCTCAAGCCCGTGCACCGCCGCATCCTGTACCAGATGAACGAGATGGGGCTGCGGCCCGACCGCGGCTACGTCAAGTGCGCCCGCGTCGTCGGCGAGGTGATGGGTAAGCTCCATCCGCACGGCGATGCGTCCATCTACGACGCGTTGGTGCGCATGGCACAGCCGTTCTCGATGCGGCTGCCGCTGGTCGACGGCCACGGCAACTTCGGTTCGCTGGGCAATGACGACCCGCCCGCCGCGATGCGGTACACCGAGTGCCGGATGGCGTCTGCGACGTCCCTGATGACGGAGTCCATCGACGAGGACACCGTCGACTTCGCGCCGAACTACGACGGCCAGGAGCAGGAACCGGCCACCCTCCCTGCCGCGTACCCGAACCTCCTGGTCAACGGAGCATCCGGCATCGCCGTCGGTATGGCGACGAACATGCCGCCGCACAACCTGGGCGAGGTGATCGCCGCCGCCCGCCATCTGATCAAGCATCCGAACGCCGACCTCGACACGCTGATGCGGTTCGTGCCGGGTCCCGATCTGCCGACGGGCGGCCGGATCGTGGGCCTCGGTGGCGTACGGGACGCGTACGAGAAGGGCCGCGGCACGTTCAAGATCCGCGCGACGGTCGCGGTGGAGAACGTCACCGCCCGCCGTAAGGGCCTGGTCGTCACCGAACTCCCCTTCACGGTCGGCCCCGAGAAGGTCATCTCCAAGATCAAGGACCTGGTCGGCTCCAAGCGGCTGCAGGGCATCGCGGACGTCAAGGACCTCACCGACCGCGAGCACGGCCTGCGGCTGGTGATCGAGGTCAAGAACGGCTTCAATCCCGAGGCCGTATTGGAGCAGCTGTACAAGCTCACGCCAATGGAGGAGTCCTTCGGCATCAACAACGTCGCGCTGGTGGACGGGCAGCCGCTGACGCTGGGCCTCAAGGAACTGCTGGAGGTCTATGTCGACCACCGCTTCAATGTGGTGCGCCGGCGCAGCGAGTTCCGGCGCACCAAGCGGCGCGACCGTCTCCATCTCGTCGAGGGCCTGCTGACGGCCCTGGTGGACATCGACGAGGTGATCCGGCTCATCCGCTCCAGCGAGAACAGCGCGCAGGCCAAGGAGCGGCTGATCGAACGGTTCTCGCTGAGCGACATCCAGACGCAGTACATCCTCGACACCCCGCTGCGCCGGCTGACCAAGTTCGACCGTATCGAGCTGGAGTCGGAGCGTGACCGGCTGCAGGACGAGATCGAGAAGCTGACGCAGATCCTGGAGTCGGACGCCGAGCTGCGCAAGCTGGTGTCGGGCGAGCTGGCCGCGGTCGCGAAGAAGTACGGCACGGACCGGCGGACGGTCCTGCTGGAGTCGGCCGGCACCTCGGTCGGCGCGGTGCCGCTGGAGGTCTCCGACGACCCGTGCCGGGTGCTGCTGTCCTCCACGGGCCTGCTGGCGCGTACGGTCACCGGGGACGTGCCCTTCGACGCCGACGCCAAGCGGGTCAAGCACGATGTGATCGCCTCGGCCGTGCCGGCGACGACCCGTGGCGAGGTGGGTGCGGTGACCTCCCTGGGCCGGCTGCTGCGGATCTCGGTGGTCGATCTGCCGCAGCTTCCGGAGACCGCGGCCGCGCCCAGCCTCTCCGGTGGTGCGCAGCTCTCGGAGTTCCTGACGCTGGAGGACGGCGAGGAGCTGATCTGCCTGTCGACGCTGGACGAGTCCTCGCCGGGGCTGGCGCTCGGTACGGAGCAGGGCGTCGTCAAGCGAGTGGTGCCCGACTACCCCGCCAACAAGGAGGAGTTGGAGGTCATCACCCTCAGGGATGGCGACCGCATCGTGGGCGCGGCCGAGTTGCGCACCGGCGAGGAGGATCTGGTCTTCATCACTGACGAGGCGCAGTTGCTGCGCTATCCGGCATCGCAGGTGCGGCCGCAGGGCCGGCCCGCGGGCGGTATGGCGGGGGTGAAGCTGAGTGAGGGGGCGAAGGTGCTCGCGTTCGCCGCAGTCGACCCGGCCTCCGAGGCCATGGTGTTCACGGTCGCCGGCTCGCACGGCACGCTGGACGACTCGGTGGCGACGGCCAAGCTCACCCCGTTCGACCAGTATCCGCGCAAGGGCCGGGCGACCGGCGGCGTGCGCTGCCAGCGGTTCCTGAAGGGCGAGGACGTGCTCGTCCAGGCATGGGCCGGGCCGGCTCCGGTGCGGGCCGCGGATGCCAAGGGCACCCCGGTCGAGCTGCCGGAGGTGGATCCGCGGCGGGACGGCTCGGGTGTGCCGCTGACGAAGCAGGTGGCGGCGCTGGCGGGGCCGGTGTGATCAGGCGCGGTGACAGATCGCGGTGACGGATGCGGGTGACGCCGTCGGGCCGGTGGAGAACCGGGCCCGGCGGCGTCAGCCGTCTTCGGAGTCCTCGCGTGCGGCCACGTACCGCAGCACGCCCCACATGCTGTTCTGATCGGCTGCCCACGATGCGCTCTCGCGGCAGTTGTCCAGCTCCTTGTGCAGGGCCTGCGCGTCGATACCGCTGCCGATCATGACGAGCTGGGTGCAGCGCTCGTCGCCCTTCGGCCACGGGGCGGGGTAGAAGCGCAGGAAGTCACCGACGGCGTGCACCGTGAACTTCTGGCGGTTCTCCGGTACGTCGAAGTGGACGAAGCCCTTGATGCGGTACAGGCCGGCCGGGCGGCTGTCGAGGAAGTCCATCAGGCGGCGTGGGTGCATCGGCTCGGCGGAGGTGAACTCCACGCTCTGGTAGGCGGCGTGGAGATGGCCCGCACGGTGGGCGTGGCCGGGGCCGCCGTCGTCAGGGTGATCGCAGTCGTCAGGGTGATCGCAGTCGTCAGGGTGATCGCAGCGGTCGTCCGAACCGTGGGGGTGAGCCGCGTCCGCCGCGGTCTCGCGCAGCAGATCCTCGAAGGACAGCTGGCGCACCGCCGCGTCGTGGCCCTCCCCCGGTCCGCGGTCGAAGAACAGCTCGGGATCGACCCTCCCGTATGCCGTGCAGATCACGGGCCGGCCGGGGGCGAGGTCCGCGAGCGTGTCCATGAGGTGCTGTCGCGCCGCTTCGGCGATGCGATCGGCCTTGTTGAGCACCACGATGTCGGCGATGCCCACATGCCGGTCCAGTTCGGGATGCCGGTTCCTGGTGTTCTCGAACTCGGCAGCGTCGACGACCTCGATCAGCCCGCCGTAGACGATCCGGGCGTTGTCACTGGCGAGGATCATCCGGATGAGTTCCTGCGGCTCGGCCAGCCCACTGGCCTCGATGACGATCACGTCGATACGGGCGGCAGGGCGGGCGAGCCGCTCCAGGTAGGTGTCCAGTTCGCTGGTGTCGACCGCACAGCACAGACAGCCGTTGCCGAGCGAGACCATCGAGTCCACCTGGCCGGCAACGGTCATCGCGTCGATCTCAATGCTGCCGAAGTCATTGACGATCGCGCCGATACGGGTGCCGTCGCCGGTGCCGAGCAGATGGTTGAGCAGCGTGGTCTTGCCCGACCCGAGGAAGCCCGCGAGCACGACGACCGGGATCTGTTGCGTGGCCAAGGGGGCGCCTCCATGGTGCGGGTGGCGGGCCGCGCGGACCGGCGGCGGACGAGCTGTCGATCGTAACCGACCGCCGGCGGTGCGAGCCCGGCCCGGCCCCGCACCGTCTACGGCCTTCCCGTCAGCGAGAGGCGACGACAGGCAGCGGCTGCGGCGGGGGCGGGCCGACGTACCGGGCCGCGGGGCGGATGATCTTCGATTCCTCTGCCTGCTCCAGGATGTTGGCGCTCCAGCCGACCACGCGCGCCGCACAAAAGGTGGGCGTGAACATCTCGCGCGGCAGCCCGCACAGCTCCATGACGACGCCCGCGTAGAGCTCCACGTTGATGTGCAGCTCGCGGCCGGGCTTGAGCTCGGCCAACAGCTCCTCGACCCTCGCCTCCACCTGTACGGCGAAGTCCACCAGCGGGCCACCGAACTGCTCGGCAATACCTCGCAGCATCCGGGAGCGCGGGTCCTCGGTGCGGTAGACGGAGTGACCGAACCCCATGATCCGGTCCCCGCTCAGGACGCGGTCACGGATCCACGGGTCAATGCGGTCGGGAGTCCCGATGGCATCGAGCATGTCCAGGGCTCGGCTGGGCGCACCACCGTGCAGCGGTCCGGAGAGGGCGCCGACGGCGCCGACGAGGCAGGCCGCGAGGTCGGCGCCGGTGGAGGCGATGACGCGGGCGGTGAAGGTCGAGGCGTTGAAGCCATGGTCAATGGTGGAGATGAGATACGCCTCGATCGCCCGCACCCGGTCCGGCTCCGGCTCGTCACCGGTGAGCATGTAGAGGTAATTGGCCGCGTAGCCGAGATCCGCACGAGGCTCGATGGGCTGATGGCCCTGGCCGAGCCGGTGGAGCGCGGTGATCAGGGTCGGAACGACGGCACAGGCGGCGAGCGCATCAGCACGGCGGCGGTTGGCGTCGAGGTCGTACAGCGGCCGGAAACCGGCCGTCGCGCCGAGCAGCGACAACGCGCTGCGCAGCCCGGCGAGCGGACCGGAGACCGCACCGGCTCGGGCGAGAGCAGGCAGCGCGTCACGTACCGACGCCGGCAGCGTGCGCAGAGCACCGGTCTCGGCCCGGAAGGCCGCAAGCTGCGCCGCGTCGGGCAACTCCCCGTGGAACATCAGGTACCAGACGTCCTCGAAGGTGCAGGCCGCCGCCAGCTCGACGGCGGAGTACTGGCGGTAGTGGTAAAAGCCCTCGATGCCCCGGACGTCGCCCAATTGAGTCTCGGTGACGATGACGCCCGCAAGCCCACGGGGCGCGTCGGCCGGAGCTTTCGCCTGGACACTCGGCATGGCTGATCTCCTTGGTTCTCCCTCACCCGAATATTGATCCGACTTTCCATGCTTGACTCAAGTCTTGTCAATATTGATTGCATCAATGTGGATGAGCCTGGATACGGTGATCTCATGGCGGATCGAGACACGACGCAGGACACGGGCGGGCAGCGACTGAGCACCCGGGAGGCAGCCGACCGGCTGGGCGTGAAGCCGGAGACGGTGTACGCGTATGTCAGCCGCGGCCAGTTGACCAGCCGCCGTGAGCCGGGGGCCCGCGGCAGCACCTTCGACGTGAAGGAGATCGACGCGCTCGCCCGCCGCACCGGCCGCCGCGAATCACCCGCCTCCGGCACCGAGACGGCGGTCCGTACAGGCATCACGCTGATCGACGGCAACCACTGTTACTTCCGCGGCGTCGACACATCGGAACTCGCCGCCCACTACAGCTACGAGGAAGTCGCCGAGTGGCTGTGGACCGGTGAAATGCGCCCCGGCATCCACTTCACAGCACCCCAGGACGCGCTGTCGGCCGCCCGCCGTGCCGTACAGGCGCTGCCGGCACACACCGGGCCGATGGACCAGCTACGGGTCATCTTGATCGCCGCGGCGGCCGCCGACCCACTCCGCTTCGATCTGTCCGAGGACACCGTCGTCGGCACCGCCCGCAGCCTCATCCCGACCCTTGTCGACGCCTTGCCCTCACACGCCCCGAACCAGTCCGCCGCCGGCTCCCTCGCCACACGACTCTGGCCACGGCTGACCTCGGAACCGGCCGACGCCGCGGCACTCCGCGTCCTGGAAGCCGCGCTGGTCCTGCTCATCGACCACGACCTCGCCGCCTCGACCTTCGCGGTACGGGTCGCCGCCTCTGCCCGCGCCCATCCATACGCGATCATCTCGGCCGGCTTCGGAGCACTGGACGGTGTACTGCACGGCGCGGCCAGCGGACTCGCCCACCGGATGCTGCTGGAGGTCCTGGACCGGGACAGCGCGGCTGCCGTTGTCGCCGACCACCTGCGAGCCGGCCGCCGGGTACCGGGCCTGGGCCATCGCCTCTACCCGGACGAGGACCCACGGGCCCGCGCCTTGTTCCGGCTCCTGGAAGACGTACCGCGGGCCCGCCCCGCCCTGCAGGCCGCCCGTCAAATGATCGCCACCACGGCCCGGCACACCGAACTGCACGCCAACGTCGACCTGGCGCTGGCCGTACTGACCGTCTCGACGGGAATGCCGGCTGAGGCAGGCGAAACAATCTTCGCCATTGCCCGCACGGCCGGGTGGATCGCCCACGCCCTGGAGGAATACGCCGAACACCCCCTCCGCATGCGCCCCAGCGGCCACTACTACGGCCCCCGCCCACCACAGCCACTGCCGTAACAGAAGATGCTGCGGGAACGTCGACTCGGAGCCAGAACCCGGCAACAGCATCGCCGTTGCGGCCTGCCATTGCGCCGCCACACCTCACACGAAGGGGCGCTCACCGTCACCGCAGGGCGTTTCGCACGCCGCCGCCCCTCCGGACACCCACCCGGGATCCGACACGGAGCAGATGAGGTTAGGCTCACCTATGTGAGTACCTGCGCCACCACTTCCCGTGAATCGGCCGAATCTCTCGCCGGGACCGCGGCCCTTGCCCGGACCTGGCTGCTCATCGAGCAGACGGGGCCCTGGGGCACCCACGCGCTGACGGACAGTCACCTTGACCCTGATGTCGGCCGGGCCTTGGAAGCCGCCGCCGAGGGGACGGGCGTTCGCATCGCCCTGATCCGTCGGCCGGGACGCCATGCCGACCGTCACGGCGCTTCCCGGCGCCGGCTGTTCCTCGCGCACACCGCGCCGGGGCGCTCCTGGATCCGTACGACCACCGTGACCGATCCTCAAGCGGCCCTCGGACTGAACTTCGCAGCCCTGGGGACGGGAGAGCATGACGGCCTCTGGGAGCCGTACATCGGTGAACCGCTGGCCCTTGTGTGCACCAACGGCAAGCGGGACCGCTGCTGCGCCCTGCTCGGCCGCCCGCTCGCCGCCGAGCTCGCCGCCGCCGGAACCGAGGCCTGGGAGGTCACCCACATCGGCGGCCACCGCTTCTCCCCCACGCTTTTCGTCCTTCCCTACGGCTACGCCTACGGACGAGCCTCGGCCCCCCTGGTCAAGGAGGCCGTGGAGGCGGCGCGCGACGGGCGGATCACGGTCGACCACACCCGTGGCCGCTCGGCCTGGGAGCGGCCGGGGCAGGCCGCCGACCTCGCGGTCCGTGAGCTGATCGGGGAGGACCTGGCGGACGCACTCGACGTCGTACGGACCGACACGATGTGGCCCGAACCGAAGGCGGCCGACAGCGTGGCACCCCATCGCGCGGCCATTTCGGGCAGCTCCCCCGCCTGGGCGGTCACCGTCGCGCACTCCGACGGCCGCATCTGGCGGGTCATCGTCGAACAGCGGGCCGACGGTGCTGCGGCGCCCGCCAGCTGTGGTGCGCCGCTCGGTCCACCGGCGCGTATGGCGGTTGCCTCCATCAGCGCGGCGAGCAGTATGCCCTACAGGTTCTCCCACGCCACCGGCAGTTGACTCGGAGAGCTCCCCCGCACGCTCGCCACGGGCTGCCCGAGCGTCCGCTTCCGCCTCAGGAGGCAAATGCGGGATCTTGTCCATGCCGGGTGGAGGACCATCCGGAAGCCGACGGCCGGTCCGGCCGCATGACGCCGCTCCTGTCGCACGAACGTCGCCTGCCGTCGGGCAGCTGCGCCAAGACCATGTGAGACGGCAGGCAAAACGCACCGACCAGGTGCGTCGAGTCCGTGCGCCCGCCGTCCTTCGGCCAAGCAGCACGCCACCCGTCTTCTTCCACTCCTTGCGCCACGTCCCTTGCCCCTCCCCCGTCGACCGCACGACCGCTCCCTTCCGCGCGCCCTTCGCACGCCTCGACCTGCCCGTCGGCCCTCACGCCATCGCGAGACCGGCCCATGTCTTCGCCGAAATAGGCTATCCGCGCGCAATCCGCAACCGAAAGGCCTGTGGATAACTCCTCCAGGCGCTCCCCGCCCCGGAGACACCCGCCTGACCTGCGCCTTCGCCACTGGAACTTGCAGCCGACCGCCAGTCGGCGAGACAACGGCGACGCCCGAAGCCTCGCCCCCCTCCCGCTGCGGGGAGTGCATGGATGATGGATGAACGGAGTGCCACGATCCCTGAGCGTGACGGATCGACGAGGCCGGCCGTGAGACGCGCGTCTTCCTCCTGACGGTAAGCGTGCCGTGGCGTGGGCAGTCGTGATGGTGTGGGCGCTTTGTGTGTTCGCCGCCGGCCAGACGACAGCAGGAAGCCACACGCTCCGGTCCGCGATCGGGCGAAGTCACGTTCGAGTCGCCGTCCGGGCACTCTCCGAATTCGCTCCGTCAGGGATTACCGGCCCGCCCATACCCACGCCTACTGTTCGTTCGTATGGGCGAGAAGGAAGCGTCGGCTCCGCGCCCGAGCGCCGCAAAGCCCTCGGGTTCTGTGCCGCTTCCCCACACCGCGACGGCCGTCCGCACGCCCACCGGCAAGCCGGACAGCGGTGCGCACACGACCGGCGGTCAGGCGATTCCCGGCACCACAGCCCCGGCCGAACACGGACAGGCTTCCTACGCACCGCGCCGCACGAGGCTGCGGCTGGGCTGGCCGCGACGCGTGTTCTCCCAGGTGCTGATGGTGCAGCTGGCCATCGCCACCGGTGTCACGGCTCTGGCAACCGGCCTGTTCCTCGCCCCGCTCAGTGCCCAGCTCGACGATCAGGCGATGCGCCGCGCTCTCGCCATCGCGCAGACCACCGCGGCCGAGTCGCGGCTCGACAACGCCCTGGAATCCTCCCGCCCGACGCGCCACGGCCCCGTGCAGAACAAGGCGGAGCGGATTCGCGCCGCTACCGGCGCCGAGTACGTAGTGATCATGGACAAGCGGGGGGTGCGCTGGTCGCACACCGACCCGGCCGAGATCGGACGCCACGTCTCGACCGACCCGAGCGTGGCACTCTCCGGCAAGGAGGTGATGCAGATCGACGAGGGCACCCTCGGACGGTCCGCACGCGGCAAGGTCCCGCTCCGTGACGAGGACGGCAAGGTCGTCGGCGCCGTCTCCGTCGGTATCGCGTACGAGAGCGTGCAAGAACGACTGCTGTCCACCGTTCCCCAGCTGCTGGCCTACGGAGGCGGGGCGCTCGCCGTGGGCGCTCTCGCCGCCTATCTCGTTGCCCGCCGGCTCCAGCGCCGCACTCATGACCTGGCGTTCTCCGACATCTCTGCGCTTCTCGTCGAGCGGGAGGCAATGCTGCACGGTATCCGCGAAGGGTTTCTCGCGCTCGACCAGAACGGGCGCATCCGCCTGATGAACGACGAGGCACAGCGCCTCCTGGACCTTCGCGCCGAGGACACCGGCCGACCCCTGGAAGTGGCCCTGCCGCCCGGCCGCACGACCGACGTTCTGGCCGGCCGCGTTTCGGGGGCGGACCTCGTGACCGTCAGCGGGCACCGGGTCCTGGTGGCGAACCGTATGCCGACCGACGACGGGGGTGCCGTGGTCACCCTGCGCGACCGGACCGAACTGGAGCGGTTGGGTCGCGAACTGGATGGTACCCGCGGCCTCATCGATGCCCTCCGCGCCCAGGACCACGAGCACGCCAACCGGCTGCACATCCTTCTCGGCCTGCTTGAACTCGGTCTGCACGAGGAGGCCGTGGAGTTCGTGACGCAGGCCGTGGGAATTCATCGCGCGACCGCCGAGCAGGTCACCGAGCGAATCCACGATCCGCTGCTGGCCGCCCTCCTGGTGGGCAAGGCCACCGTCGCCACCGAACGCGGTGTCTCCCTCAGCATCTCCCCCGCCACCCATCTGCCCGACCGCCTGGTCGACCCGCACACCCTGGTCACCATCCTCGGCAACCTCGTCGACAACGCTCTGGACGCCACGTCGGGCGAGCGCGACGCGCAAATGGAGGCGGAGGTCCGTGCCGACGGCCGGACCGCTGTCGTCCGCGTCAGCGACAACGGACCGGGCGTACCCGAGGAACGGCACGCAGAGATCTTCACCGAGGGTTGGACGACCAAGGAGCCGCCGGCTCACGGACAGCGCGGCATCGGCCTGCCACTGGTACGGCGCCTCGCCGAGCGCTACGGAGGCAGCGTCGAGGTCGGCGAGCGCTTCGGTGGCGGTGCGGTGTTCACCGTGACGGTCCCCGACGCGCTGTCCGATCAGCTCTCCGCGACGCGTGACACAACCCCTCAGGGAACAAACTCGGGCACGCTTCCCACCGGACGGGCCGAGGCACGAACTTCCCGGCCCGAAGGCGCCACGGAGGCCGGCCGATGATCGACGTACTGGTCGTGGACGACGATGTGCACGTCGCGAAGATCAATGCGGCATATGTAGCCAAGGTCGAGGGCTTCCGTGTCAGTTGCCTCGCGCACACCACGGCGCAGGCCCTTGCAGCCCTTGAGACGCACCCCGTCGATCTGATCCTTCTGGACCACTACCTCCCTGACAGAACGGGTCTCCAACTGGTCGGCGACCTCCGGCAGCGTGGCCTTCTCACCGACGTGATCATGGTGACGGCAGCTCGCGATATCGCCACCGTGCAGGCCGCGATGCGTCACGGTGCGCTGCAGTACCTGGTAAAGCCGTTCACCTTCGCGGGCCTGCGCGCCAAGTTGGTGGGTTACGCGGCGCTGCACCGTACATTTGCAGGCGGTGGGCAGGCCGAACAGTCCGAAGTGGACCGGATCTTCGGGGCGTTGGGAGCCGCCAACGCAGGCCCCGCCGAGTTGCCGAAGGGACACTCCACCGCCACCGCCGACCGTGTGCGCACGGTCCTGCGCTCCGCGGACGCCCCGCTGTCGGCGCAGGACGTCGCCCTCCAGGCGGGAGTGAGCCGGCAGACAGCTCAGCGCTACCTCAAGTTCCTGGAACGCACCGGTCGGGTGCGCCTCACCCTCAAATACGGCGAGACAGGCCGCCCCGAGCACCGCTACGAGTGGGCTTAGTCAGGAGAACGAACCCGCGGCACGCGGACGCCGACGGGCACGAGAACGCGACACACGGATGGCGCGGCAGCCACGCACTTCACGGCTGCCGCGCCCGGCCACGACCGGTCCCCGCTCCAGGTGCGGTGTCGGCCCGCTCCTGATCCGGCAGGCAGAGGCCCTAAGCCGCCCCCGCCCCGGTAAGCGCCCGCACCTCCGTCTCCGCATGCCGGGCCCTGTCGGCTGCCTCCGGGGAGAGCACCGTTCCCAGCCAGCCCATCAGGAAGCCCAGTGGGATCGATACGACACCGGGGTTGTCGAGCGGGAAGAGAGCGAAGTCCATTCCGGGGAAGAGTGACTCGGAGCTGCCGGAGACCACCGGAGAGAGGACGACCAGGGTGACCGCCGGAATCAGACCGCCGTATACGGACCACACCGCGCCCCGGGTCGTGAAGCGCCCCCAGAAGAGCGTGTACAGCAGGACCGGCAGGTTGGCCGATGCGGCAACGGCGAAGGCCAGGCCCACCAGGAAGGCTACGTTCAGATCCTGGGCGAGCAGGGCGAGACCGATGGAGACCGCGCCGACGGCCACCGCCGCGACGCGCGCCACGGCGACCTCGGCATGCTGGGTGTCCTGCGCCGTACCGCGCGGGCGCCGTAGCGAGGCATAGAGATCGTGGGCGACGGAGGCCGACGAGGCGAGAGTGATGCCGGCGACCACGGCCAGGATGGTGGCGAACGCGACGGCGGCCACCACGGCGAACAGCACCGTGCCACCGGTCGAACCGACGCCGCCTCCCAGGTCGAGGGCCAGCAGCGGGACTGCGGTGTTGCCTGCCGTATTGGACTTGCGGACGGCATCGCTGCCGAGCACTGCCGCGGCGCCGAAGCCGAGCACGATGGTCATCAGGTAGAAGCCACCGATCAGGCCGATGGACCAGACGACGGAGCGACGGGCGGAGCGCGCCGTCGGGACAGTGTAGAAGCGGGAGAGGATGTGCGGCAGCCCGGCCGTCCCCAGGACGAGCGCGATGCCGAGGCTGATGAAGTCCAGCCGCGAGGTCCAGTCGTCGCCGTATTTGAGGCCGGGCGCGAGGAAGTCAGGGCCGTGGCCACTGCGTTCGGCGGCAGTGTTCAGCAGTGTGTTGAAGTCACCGTGGAAGCGGACCAGTACCAGGACGGTCAGGGCGATGGCGCCTCCCATGAGGAGTACCGCCTTGATGATCTGGATCCAGGTCGTGGCCCGCATCCCGCCGAAGGCGACGTAGACCACCATCAGGGCACCGACCCCGACCACCATCCAGGTACGGGCCTGCTGGCCCGCGCCGCCCAAGAGCAGGGCGACCAGGCTGCCGGCACCGACCATCTGTGCCACCAGGTAGAGCACGGACACGGTGACAGAGGCCGTGCCGGCCGCGATACGGACGGGGCGTTCCCTCATCCGTGCGGCAACGACATCGGCGAGGGTGAACCGTCCGCAGTTGCGGACCAGTTCGGCGACGAGGAAGAGGACGACGAGCCAGGCGACGAGGAAGCCGACCGAATACAACAGGCCGTCGTAGCCGAAGAGGGCGATCAGCCCGGAGATGCCGAGGAAGGATGCGGCGGACATGTAGTCACCCGCGATGGCGAAACCGTTCTCCATGGGAGAGAAGAGCCTCCCGCCCGCGTAGAACTCCTCGGCGGAGCCGTGCCTGCGGCGACTCACCCAGGTGGTGATCGCCAGGGTGACGGCAATGAACACGCTGAACAGGACCAGTGCGAGGGTCTGGTGGTCGTCGGTCACCGGCTGTTCCCTCCGGTGAGTTCCTGGGTTTCCCATCGGATGTCGAGCGCCGCGCTGTCCCTGCGCAGCCGGGCGTGACGCGCGTACGCCCAGGTGAGCACGAAGGTCGTGGCGAACTGGCCGAGTCCGGCGAGCATCGCGACGTTCAGGGCGCCGGCGACGCGGTGGGCCATGAGACCGGGCACGGCAGTAGCCGCGATCACATAGGCGAGGTACCAGGCCAGGAAGACTGCCGTGCCGGGAAGGACGAACCTCCGGTAGCGGCGACGCACCTCCTGGAAAGCCGCGCTTCGTTGCACTGCCAGATAGACCTCGTCGTACGGCGTCGACCGCTGTCCCGATACCGGCGCCGGAACGGGTGACTGCTTGTGGCCCCACTCGCCCGTTGTCTGCGCCGCGTCCAGCTCGCCCCACCCGGAGGCGAGAGCGTCGTACCAGGGGTCGTCGAGCCGTACGCCCCCTGGCTCACCGGCCGAACGGCCGTCCTGCTTGTCCACCGAACTCTCCTTGGTGCACGGGTCTGTTGTCCGTGCGACCCAAGGGTGGACAGAAAGGAAGATCCTGGACTCTTCATTCCGAACCCTTCACCCCATCAGGTGATGGGGCTATCCGGGCGGCTGCGCGAGGCCGTGGCGGTACGCGTAATGGATGGCCTGCGCCCGGTCCCGTAGCCCCGCTTTGGCGAAGAGATTGTTGATATGTGTCTTCACGGTCGCGGTGGAGACATGCAGCGTGCGCGCGATCTCCGGGTTGGACTGGCCTTCGGCGACCAGCCGCAGTACCTCCACCTCGCGGGCCGTCAGGCCGTCCGGGGGCTCGTCCGGCGGTTGCGGCACGGGCCGTACGGGCTCCGTGAAGCGCTCCAGCAGTCGGCGCTGGACCTTGGGTGACAGACCGGCATCGCCCGAGAGCACATCGTCAATGGCGCGGACGATTTCATCGCCGTCCGCGTCCTTGGTCAGGTAGCCGCGGGCACCGGCCTGCAGAGCGGGGAAGAGCGAGTCGTCGTCCGCATAGGTGGTGAGCACGACGACCTGGGTACCGGGGTGCTCGGCGCGGATACGCCGGGTGGCCTCGACGCCGTCACAGCGTGGCATCCGCAGGTCCATCAGCACGACGTCGGGGGTGAGTTCGCCGACAAGACGGACCGCGTCCGCGCCGTCCGCGGCCGATCCCACGACCTCGATACCGGGCAGCAGCCCCAGTAGCATCACGATTCCCTCGCGCACCACCGTCTGGTCATCGGCGACCACGACCCGTGTCACTGTGCGTGCCGTCATGCAGGCACCCGCAGCCGCACCACGAATCCCTCCCCGTCCGGGCCGGAATCCAGCGTTCCGCCGAGAAGTTCGGCGCGCTCCCGCATCCCGAGCAGACCGTACCCGGAGCCACTGCTCGCGAGCTCGCCGGGCTTGCCGCGACCACCGGAGTCTCGTACCTCAAGCCCTACGTCGTCCCGCGCGTACTCCAGCCGGACTCTCACTTGGGCACCCGGCGCGTGCTTGCGCACGTTCGTCAGTGCCTCTTGAGCCACCCTACGGACCGCGAGGCCCGCCTCGGCCGGCAAAGCCCGGCCCTCACCGGTCACTTCCAGCTGAACGCCCTGGGCAGCCGTCAGACGGCACAGGAAGTCCTCGACCGGGATCATCTCCCCACGCAGCGCGGAAAGCGCCTCACGGGTGCCGTCCAGCCCTTCACGGGCCATCCCCCGGCACGCCACCACCCGGTCCAGGAGCTGATCGCGGTCGGCCTCGAGGTCGGTGCTGCGCTGGATCAGCAGCCGGGCCGCCTCCAGGTGCACCAGTTGGGCGCTGAGGCTGTGGGCGAGGACGTCGTGGATCTCTCGGGCGATCCGCCCGCGTTCGTTGAGCGCCGACGATTCGGCCTCCGCCTTGCGGGCCGCCCGTTCCTGGGCCAGCAGCCGCTGGGCGTTGCCGCGCGCCTCGGCGTCCAGCCGTACGACATAGCCCGCCAGTGCCAGTCCCATGACGGTCGCGGCAGTCGCCATCCAGTTGTCGTGGCTCACCACCGCATACGCACCGAGGGCGGCAGCGGAGCACGGCACCGCGACACCCAGCGGAAGCCGCTCCATGGCGGCAATGGCACAGGCACACCACAGGACGATGGCGGGCGCCCGCGCCCCGGCGAACTCGAAGCCGAAAGCCGCGGCCTCCAGTACAGCGAACAGCACGAGGGACGGCCAGAGACAGCGGTCCAGCGTCATACGGAGGAAGCCACGGAACGCCAGGATGGAGGCAGCCATACCGACGCATGCGGCCACCAGCCCCCAGCCGGCGAATCCCGGCCCTCTCAGCGTGGTCCACACCAGAACGGCGATCACCACAACACGCACCGCCCGGCCGATCCACATCCGGGTGACGCTGATGCCCTCACGGGACAGCGACTCCCGCAGGGGCCAGCTCGTCCAGGTGTTCAGCGGCACGTGCGGTCCTTCCGATGGCGCGCGCGAGGCTTCAGCCCGCGACAGGGACACGGTACGTCGGCTGCACGACCCGGGCGCGCCAGGTGGTGACACCGGCACGGGTCAGTAGCATCGCGGCCACGGAGAGCATGGTGGCCGCGCTGCCCTGGTGGATGCCCAGGAACGCGGCAATGCCCATGAGGCCCAACCGGAGCGCCATACCGCAGAGCCACACCCCGGCCGCCGCCCAGCTTCCCTTGGTCCATACCGCGCCGTCCGTGTCCGTCCAGATGCGCGTCGTCCAGGCCCAGCCGGCACCGCAGGCCAGCCCGATCAGGATCTCGACGCCGAGCAGAACAGCGGACGCCATGTGGTGCCCGGGGTCCAGGAGGCCGGGCTGCCGCACCGCCATGACCGTCAGGACGACCGGTATCAGCCACCGCTTCTTGCCCTCCGAGGTGACGCGCTGCGCCTGGAACTGCCGGACGAACACCCATGCAACCGCCGCGGTGATCACAACGATGTTGAGCAAGCCGCTCATGACCTGGCCCTCCGTGGGACGGTGAATTCGACCTTCCCGACGCTACGGAGCGTTGCCGGCGGCCGGATCGGAGCCAGGGTGGGGACCGGGTGGAAATGGCGACGGGTGCCTCTCCACCCAGGGGTGGAGAGGCACCCGTCCGAAGCGGTGGCCGGCTCAGGTGTCGATGCGCGAACGGTCCAGAGTGGACGCCGAGTTGGTGATGAACTCCTTACGGGGGGCGACTTCGTTGCCCATGAGGAGGTCGAAGGCCTTCTCCGCCGATTCGAGATCGCTGATGTTGATGCGGCGCAGGGTGCGGTGGCGCGGGTCCATGGTCGTCTCGGCGAGTTGGTCGGCGTCCATTTCACCCAGGCCCTTGTAGCGCTGGATGCTGTCCTTGTACCGGACCTTCTTGCGCTGGAGCTCGAGCAGTGTCTGGCGCAGCTCGTTGTCCGAGTAGGTGTAGATGTACTTGTCCTGGCCCTTTTTGGGGTTGATCAGTTCGACGCGGTGCAGCGGCGGGACGGCGGAGAAGACCCGGCCCTGCTCGACCATGGGCCGCATGTAGCGCTGGAAGAGCGTCAGTAGCAGGCAGCGGATGTGGGCGCCGTCGACATCCGCGTCCGCCAGGAAGATGACCTTGCCGTAGCGAGCGGCGTCGATGTCGAAGGTACGGCCGGATCCGGCCCCTATGACCTGGATGATGGCGCCGCACTCGGCATTCTTGAGCATGTCCGAAACCGATGACTTCTGGACATTCAGAATCTTGCCGCGGATCGGCAGCAGTGCCTGGAATTCCGAATTCCGGGCCAGTTTTGCGGTACCGAGCGCCGAGTCACCCTCGACGATGAAGAGTTCGCTGCGGTCGACGTCGTCGCTGCGGCAGTCCGCGAGCTTGGCCGGCAGCGAGGAGGACTCCAGCGCCGTCTTCCGTCGCTGGGCCTCCTTGTGCTGACGGGCGGCGATACGCGTACGAGCAGCGGCGACGATCTTCTCCATGACGGCGCGCGCCTGCTGCTTGTCGTCCCGCTTCGTGGAGGTCAGGAACGCCTTGAGTTCCTTGCTGACCACCTGGGCGACGATCCGCGAGGCGGCGGAGGTTCCGAGCACCTCCTTGGTCTGGCCCTCGAACTGCGGCTCCGCAAGTCGTACGGTCACGACGGCGGTGAGGCCCTCCATGGCGTCGTCCTTGACGACGTCGTCCTCGGCGACACGAAGCAGCTTGCTCGATCGCAGTACCTCATTGACGGTCTTGGCGACCGACCGCTCGAAGCCGGAGATGTGGGTGCCGCCCTTGGGCGTCGCGATGATGTTGACGAACGACTTGACCGTCGCGTCGTAGCCGGTGCCCCAGCGCAACGCGATGTCGACGCCCAGGTCCCGGGTGACCTCGGTCGGCGTCATGTGGCCTCGGTCGTCGAGGACCGGCACGGTCTCCTTGAAGGTGCCCTGGCCGGTCAGCCGGAGCACGTCACAGACGGCCTTGTCCTGTGCGAGGTACTCGCAGAATTCGCTGATGCCGCCGTCGTAGCGGAACATCTCTTCTGTCTTGCCGGCACCGTCGGTGCCCCGCTCATCGCGGACGACGAGGGTCAGGCCAGGCACGAGGAAGGCCGTCTGGCGGGCGCGGGCGTACAGCGTCTCCAGGGAGAGCTTGGCGTCCTTGAGGAAGATCTGCCGGTCGGCCCAGTAGCGCACCCGGGTGCCGGTCTTCGTCTTGGCGATCCGCTTGCCCTTGAGCAGGCCGTTACCCGGGTCGAAGGGGGCATCGGGGCCCGATTCGGTGAAGATGCCCGGGACGCCGCGGCGGAAGCTGATCGAGTGCGTCTTGCTGCTGCGGTCCACCTCGACGTCGAGCCGGGCGGAGAGGGCGTTCACGACCGAGGCGCCGACGCCATGCAGACCGCCGGAGGCCGCGTACGAGCCGCCGCCGAACTTTCCGCCGGCGTGCAGCTTGGTCATCACGACCTCGACGCCGCTGAGGCCGGTCTTGGGCTCGACGTCCACGGGGATACCGCGGCCGTTGTCCCTGACCTCCACCGACCCGTCGTCGTGGAGGATCACCTCGATGTGGTCGCAGTAGCCGCCCAGAGCCTCGTCGACAGAGTTGTCGATGATCTCCCACAGGCAGTGCATCAGACCGCGACTGTCCGTCGAGCCGATGTACATACCGGGGCGCTTCCGGACGGCCTCGAGCCCCTCGAGGACGAGCAGATGCCGCGCGGTGTAGTTGGAACCGTCCCGGTCTGCCCCGGTCAGCACTGCGGTGGACGGCACGGACATCTCGGCGGTCACGCGGTTCGCTCCTCGCTGAATTTCTGGCAGTCCGCATTCCGCGGACTCGGTTGTGGCGGTGTCGCCCGTCAGAGGGTACCGAGGCCTGGTAGAGCCGATGTGACGCCACCCGTAAGCATGCCCATGGTAGTAGAATTTCGCTCGTACGTTCGATCCCTCGATGGGGTGATGTCCGAGTGACGTGCACATCACGTTCCCTTCGAGGCATGAACCATTTAGGCTCCGGGCACGTCCTCATCAACAACCGGCAAGCCAGCCGGGAGGACGACAGATCCAACAACCAACGTGAATCAGACCACCACGCAATACGGCTCATTCGCCGCCACCCGGCAGCACCCGGCCCCCTCGGAGAATTTTTTCGAGGAAAAGGCACGAGCGGGAACGTTTTCGGCCTGGTTGGATGTTGACCCTGGTACGACAGCTCGTCGAGCTAGAGAAGAGGCGACGTGACTACTGTTCTGACACCCGCGAGCCCGCTGACGGCCGCTGACCGCTGCGACCGCTGCGGCGCCCAGGCATACCTGCGCGTCGTCCTGATGTCCGGCGGAGAACTGCTCTTCTGCGCCCACCACGGTCGCAAGTTCGAGCCAGAACTCAAGAAGATCGCCGCGGAAATACAGGACGAGACGGAGCGGCTGACCGCTTCTCCGGCGTCCGCGTCCGATGAGGAACGCTGACACTTCGCATCCACGACGAGCGAGCAGCGGCCCAGCGCCGTATCGCGGGCGGTTCCCCGACACCACTGGGGACACCGCCCGCACTCGTACGCCCACACACGCCTGTCAGCCGTCCGCGCAGCTCAGCGGGCCCCATGTGCGGACACCGCCGGGAGAAGCGCCGAGGCGCGCGTATAGACCCCAGGACTGCCGGGCTGACCGCAGCCGGTCCCCCATGACACCAGGCCGACCAGTCGTCCGCGGACGACCAGCGGCCCGCCGCTGTCCCCCTGGCAGGCGTCCCTGCCACCGTCCGGCTCCCCCGCGCACAGCATCGTCCGCGCCTTGTACCTACCTTCGGCGCTCCCCGGATAGGCGCGCGCGCAGACCGCATCGGGCAGCACATTGACGTGCGCCGCCCGCAGCCGTGACGCGTAGCTTCCGCCGCCCGTGGTGTCCCCCCAGCCGTAGACCGTGGCCGCATTGCCGGCCCGGTAGGCGCCGTCCCGCCGTCGCGCCATCGGGAGGGGCCGGTTCGGAACTGGCTTGGCCAGCGTGAGGACGGCCATGTCACCGTCGTTCGTGTAGCTGTTGTACCGCGGGTTGACCCAGATCTTGGCGGGCTTGAGCTCCTGGCCACCGCCACCGCTGAGCTTGTCGCGTCCGACGACGATCCTCAGATCCCGTACCTGCCGCCAGGGAACGCCCAGCACCTCCTTGCTCAGGCAGTGCGCCGCCGTGACCACCGTCGAGTGCCCGACGAGCACACCGCCGCAGAACTGTCCGGAGCGCTGGGCACCGAAGCGCTCGTGGGAAGCCAGCGCCACCGCCCAGGGGCTCTGCGCAAGCGGTGCGGGCTTTCCGCCGATCACCGACTCGTCCGCAGCCGCCGACGCCGGCAGCGCGAGGATCAGCGCGAGGGCTCCGAGGGCAGCATGTGCGGTCGGACGCATTCGGACTCCTGACTCTGAGGCAGTACTCGCACACCCAGGGTGACCCAAACGGCGGCCCGGCGCACCCCGGAACAGGCACGAGCCCGGCCCCTCCAGCTAGGAGTGACCGGGCTCGTGGCGCAATTCAGGCGGTTGGACTAGTCGAGGTAGTCGCGCAGCACCTGGGAGCGCGACGGGTGACGCAGCTTCGACATCGTCTTCGACTCGATCTGGCGGATCCGCTCACGCGTGACGCCGTAGACCTTGCCGATCTCGTCCAGCGTCTTGGGCTGACCGTCGGTGAGGCCGAAGCGCATGGACACGACGCCGGCCTCACGCTCGGAGAGGGTGTCCAGCACCGAGTGCAGCTGCTCCTGCAGAAGCGTGAAGCTGACCGCGTCGGCCGGGACGACCGCCTCGGAGTCCTCGATGAGGTCACCGAACTCGCTGTCGCCGTCCTCGCCCAGCGGGGTGTGCAGCGAAATCGGCTCGCGACCGTACTTCTGGACCTCGATGACCTTTTCGGGGGTCATGTCGAGTTCCTTGGCCAGCTCCTCCGGGGTGGGCTCGCGGCCCAGGTCCTGGAGCATCTGGCGCTGGACGCGCGCGAGCTTGTTGATGACCTCGACCATGTGGACGGGGATGCGGATCGTACGGGCCTGGTCGGCCATGGCGCGGGTGATGGCCTGGCGGATCCACCACGTGGCATAGGTCGAGAACTTGTAGCCCTTGGTGTAGTCGAACTTCTCGACCGCACGGATCAGACCGAGATTGCCCTCCTGGATCAGGTCCAGGAAGAGCATGCCGCGGCCCGTGTACCGCTTGGCCAGGGAGACGACCAGACGGAGGTTGGCCTCCAGCAGGTGGTTCTTCGCCCGGCGGCCGTCCTCGGCAATGATCTCCAGTTCGCGCTTGAGCTTCGGTGCGAGCTTGTCGGAGTTCGCCAGCTTGTCCTCGGCGAACAGGCCCGCCTCGATGCGCTTGGCGAGCTCCACCTCCTGCTCTGCGTTGAGGAGCGGGACCTTACCGATCTGCTTGAGGTAGTCCTTGACCGGGTCGGCGGTGGCACCGGCCGCGGCGACCTGCTGTGCAGGCGCGTCGTCCTCGTCGTCGTCGGACAGGACGAAACCGGCGTTCTCCGCGCCCTCGGCGGCCTCGGGGGCATCGCCCTTGCCGGGCGCCGGGGTCTCCTCGGTCGCCTCGTCGTCGAGCAGCTCGTCGACGTCCTTCTTGGACGCGCTCTTCTTTGCGGTGGCCTTCTTGGCCGTGGTCTTCTTCGCGACCGTCTTCTTGGCGGTCGCCTTCTTCGCCGCCGCCTTCTTTGCAGGCGCGGACTCGGACTCACCGGCCGAGGGGTCCGCCACAGGGGCGGCGGCCGCGGCGGCGGTGGTCTTCTTGACCGTGGCGGTCTTCGCCGCGACGGTTTTGGTGGCGGTGCGCTTCGCCGGACTCTTCGCTGCGACGCTCTTGCGGGTGCGCTTGGGCGCCTCTGCGGCACTGACCATCAGCGTCACACCCTCCTCGTCGAGGATCTGGTTGAGGCTGCGCAGAACGTTCTTCCACTGGGTTGGCGGAATCTGGTCAGCCTCGAAGGCCCGACGCACGTCATCGCCGGCGATCTGCCCATCTGCCTTTCCCCGCTCGATGAGCGCCATCACAGACTCGGACTCGGCGATCTCCGGCGGGAGCGTACGGGATGTGCTGGCCGACACGAACAACCTCTCGGAACGATGGAAACGGCTTCCGACCCCGTCCAGTGTGGATCGGAGCCGACGACCGCCGGTGGGGATGGACCGACGGCGCAGGGGCAACCGGGGAGTTGAACAGCGTCACGAACGCCGCTCGTATTCCCTCCTCGGCTATCACCTCTTAAGTCATCGCGCTTCCCTGAAGAGCGTTACGTCCAATCTGCGTGGCCCGAGTCACACCCCATAACGACCCATTCCCAGTCATATGACATGCAACCCTCCCAAGACCTCTCGCCGGATCCGGTCGACGACCCGGATCCGGCGATATTTCTGCGCCTCGCCGCGTACGGCGTGCCCTGCCCGAGGGGTGCACAGGGCACGGGGGCCGCGCGGCGCCTACGGTCCGTACACGGTCGGGTGCGGGCCTTCAGTGCTCGCGGGGGGCGGGGACGACGTGGTCCACGGGCGTCCCGGAGCCCTGACCGACGACCTCGCCGTGGGCGGCGAGGAGCTGGCGCATCGCGGATTCGGCCGCCGTGGCGTCGCCGGAACCGATGGCGTCGACGACCCGCATGTGCTGGCCCACGGACGTCTCGACCGGTCGCTCGCAGCCGCCGGCCGTGCCGCCGGAGACATGGAGGGCCGCGGAGACGATTCCCGAGAGGTGCTCGAGCATGCGGTTGCCGGCGAGCTGCAGCAGCAGCGAGTGGAACTCGGCGTCGGCGCGGGAGAAGGTCATGGTGTCGCCCTGAGCGGCGGAGTGACCCATGATCTCGACCATGTCGGCCAGCCGCTGCTGGATGTCCTCACGGCTGTGTCCGGCGGCGAGCCGGGCGGCAAGGGGCTCGATCGTCCAGCGCAGCTCACAGAGCTCACGGCGCTGGTCGTCACGCTGGGGCCCGTAAGCCCGCCATTCGATGATGTCGGGGTCGAGGAGGTTCCAGTCGCTTACCGGGCGCACTCGGGTGCCCACGTTCGGACGAGCGCTGACGAGGCCCTTGGCCTCGAGGACTCGCAGCGACTCACGGACGACGGTGCGGGAGACCTCGAAGCGCTGGCCGATCTCCTCGGGGACGAGCGGGCGGTCGGCGCCGAGATCGCCGGAGACGATCATCTGGCCGAGCTGCTGGACGAGTTGGCCGTGCAGGCCGCGGCCGCGGCTGCCGGCCGCGCGGCGGCCGACCCGGCCGATGTCCGCCTCGGGGCCGTCCCAGACCTGCGAAACGCGCTCGGCACGGTCGTGGCCGGCTGCGTTGTTGGCGTTCGCGGCGTTGGTGGCGTTGGCGTTGGCGTAGGGGTAGCGGTCAAGCTCGCCCGGACCTGCGAGGCCGGTGTCGCCGGGGCGAGCCGCGGTCATCATGGTGTGCGCAAGGGTACTCACGCATCTTTTGTCGGCGACACCCTGAACACCCTTGAGGTCTTTGGTGAAAAGCACACGAAAGGGTGATCGCCCCCCATCCCCGAATTGACGCTTTATCGGAAAGAAATGCGCTCTCCATGGCGAGTTGTGGACAGCACTCACAACAACGGGACGCAAAAATATACGCCTTACTCGGTCAGGAGATGATTCCGGGTGGCGTAGCAGACGCGTATCCGCAGACCAGGCAGGGCAAGGGCAACTTCACTGCAGCGTCTACGGGTTGGCCCGTGCAGCACATCACGAACAGATGCTTCTTGGTCGATTCCGAACGGGCACTTGACGTGGCCACCAGGACGGCAGATGACACCGCGGCCAAAGGGTGGCGGCAGGACTCGCCGGCAATCCTGCTGCGCGGGAACGGAATGCATCCGCGGTCAATAGTCCCCCGGAACACCGGCACCCAGCGGCCTGCCCAACTGGCAGGCGGGAAGAGGGCATTCGACACGGTCGAATGGCGGTCCGCCACGAAAGCGGCCCCGGAGAGGGGCGAGAGGGCAGGGGCGATCGGGTCGCGGGGCCGCGCAGACAGCACGGACCGGGCCTGCCGGCCGCCGGCAGGCCGGCATCACGGGCGAGCGGCGCCGCACAACCGTGAGCATCGACGGCACCGGATGCGGGCCGCGGGGACCGCAGGACGGACCGGCGGTGCAAGGCGTCGCACCCCTGGCGGGGCGTGAGGCCGGTCGGAAGCTGCAACGGACACGAAGGGACTCACCCGGCGACAGTACCGCGATATGTCCTATTTTCCCGTAATTGCCAAATTTTGATGGCTCGTCGTGCCACTGCGCGTGAGCTTCAGCCCCGGGGTGCAGTGGGGTCTGCCCGGCCTCAGACCTCGGGGCGCAGCATCGGCGGGTTGAGCAGCGTCGCTCCGCCGGCTCGGAAGAGTTGTGCGGGGCGGCCGCCCTGACGCGTCGTCGTGCCGCCCGTGGGCACCAGGAACCCCGGGGTACCGGTCACCTTGCGGTGGAAGTTGCGGGGATCCAGGGCGACTCCCCAGACCGCTTCGTAGACGCGGCGCAGCTCGCCCACGGTGAATTCCGGTGGGCAGAAGGCCGTGGCGAGCGAGGAGTATTCGATCTTCGAGCGGGCACGCTCCATGCCGTCGGCGAGGATCCGTGCGTGGTCGAAGGCCAGCGGGGCCGCCAGTTCGCCCTCGCGGGTGAGAGTGTCGTCCTGCTCCAGGAGAGTTTCCACGGGGGCCCAGCGCGCGCTGTGGGCGTCGCCGCCGGGCGTGGGCGCGGGCAGATCGGGGGCGAGTACGAGGTGCGCGACGCTGACGACCCGCATCCGAGGGTCCCGCTGGGGGTCGCCGTACGTGGCGAGCTGTTCGAGATGGGCACCGTACGCAGGGAGCGTGCCTGCCGGGGACTGGGCGTGCAGACCGGTCTCCTCCGCGAGCTCCCGGGCTGCCGCTTCCTCGAGATCCTCATCGGCCCGGACGAATCCACCGGGCAGGGCCCAGCGGCCCTGGAACGGCGGCTCACCGCGACGCACGGCCAGCGCGCACAGGGCGTGGCGGCGCACGGTGAGCACGACCAGGTCGACAGTGACGGCGAAGGGCGGGAAGGCCGACGGGTCGTAGGGAGGCATGGGCGTGATCATAGTCGTCCGCTTGACGATAAACAGGCCCCGGAGCACCTCACGAGCCCAGTTGCAGGCCTTCCGCCGCCGTCTCCACCATCCCCATCCCGAGTCTGCTGATCCGTACGGCGAACGACTGCTCGGCGACACTGAGGCCGGTGAGCTGCATCGCGCCGAGCGGGGCGGTGGCGAGGGGCCGCACGGACACCGTCCCGGCGGGGACGTCGGGGCGCAGGCCCGCGAGCGCGACGAGTATGTGCACCGCACCGCCCGCCGCCATGGCGGCGGGACGGCAGGCCGCCGGGTGCGGTACCGGGGCGCCGCCGGTGGTGCGCTGCTCGCCGGCGTACATCTCGGGGAGGCGGTACCCGAAGCTTTCCGCGGCGTCGAGGACGCCTTCCGCAAGGGCGCCGGCTGCCCGCTCATGGCCGGCCGCGGCGAGACCGGCGACGGCGATCGCCGTTTCGTGGACGCGGACCGCGCCGCTGCGGTGGCCGAACGGGTTGTAGCCGCTCTCCTTGGCACTCAGCCCGCGCAGGCCCCACCCGGAGTCCATGGCCGGACCGCCCAGCAGTCCCGCCAGCTGGTCGGTCTGTACCGCGTCGAGCAGCCCGGGGGCCCATACGCCGCCACCGAGCAGTCCGGTGTCGAGGAGATGGGCGGTGGTGGAAGCCAGGTACGGGACGGGCCGGCCGTCGGCAGCGAGCAGGGCGGCGGGGCGGCCGCCCGCGGGGTCCTCCAGCCAGAAGTCCGTACGGAACCGAGTGCGCAGTTGGGCGGCCCAGTCCCGTAGCGCCGCCGCGTCGGACGATCCGGAGGCATCGAGGAGTTCGGCGCCCAGGAGGGCGGCGCGATGGGCATGGGCCTGGGTCTCACAGCGGTACGGCCCGCCGGGAACGGGATCGGGGACGTAGCCGCCACGGACGCCGCCCGGTGGGTCGGTGATCCTCCTCAGCCATGTCAGACAGCGCTCCGCGGCGGGCAGCAGTCGCTCCGTCTCCTGCTCCGGCAGCCCCCAGCGGCGGGCTTCTGCGAGCACGGCGGGGAACAGAAGGGTCGCCTCGATGCCGGCGCAGCTGGGCGGGGAGTGGGGCCCGGCGTCCCGGAGAGCGCCGGGAATTCGGCCGAAATCCGCCCCTGGCGCGGCTTGTTGGCTACGGGCGAGCACGCGCAGGGTGCCCGCGGTGAGCTTTGTGCCCAAGGGCAGCAGCATCCGGGCGGCCCACAGCGCCTCGACCGGCGCAAGGCCGCAACGCCAGGGGAATCCGCCGGCGACATACATGTCCGTAGTGGCGGCCGGGTCCCGCACCACCAAGCCATGGAGGTCATCGAGGCTGCCCGCCATGAGGGCGTCGGCCCGGCGGTCGTCGCACTCCAGCCGGGCCGCTGTCCAGGGGCGCGGCGGCCGGTCACTGCGTGTCCGCGGGGCGGGCGTCCCCGTGCGCGGGCCGGGGATGCGGACGTCCAGCGGACGACGGTGATGCCCCGAGGGGCCGCCCTGGCCGCCGGACTCGTATTCCAGTCCGGCGCGCAGTTCGATGGTGCGATGGCCGCCGGGTGGCAGGTCGATTTCCCAGCGCAGCAAGCCCGCCGAGGCCAGGACGTCCTCGGGCGAGGGCGTCGCGGACACCACCGCGTGCACACCGGTCCCGGACCAGCGCAGCCCGGAGCCGTGAACAACGGCCCGGAGCCAGGGGCCGGGGAGTCCGACGGCAACGGCGCCGAGCTCCGCGAGGTCCGTGCCCAGCCGGATCTCGACGGGCAGACGGGCCGGCCGTGCGGCACTGCTGCGGAAGGTGATCCGCTCGGTGCCGTCGGCGGACCGCAGCCGCTCCATGCGGATCTCCGGGTCCGGCCCGTGCTCTCCGGCCCTGCGGATCGTCCCGATGAACCGGGCCCGGTCAGCACCGGTCAACCGCCCCTGGACGACGAGTGGTTCGTGGCCCGCGACCTCCAGTTCGCAGCGGGACAGGACCCGTCGGCCGTCGCGGTAGAAGCCGTCCATGCCACGGCCGTTGAGCTGCCCCGATGCCGGGGACACGGCGAGGGCCGGGAGGGCCACGCAGACGAGTGAGGAGTGGACGGGTTGGGGCTGCGGGGCCCGGGACGGCGCCGGGCGCCGCTCTCCGGGCAGCCGCCGGACCGGCTGAGTGGTGGGGACGATGCCTGGCACGCTCTGCGCTCCCTGGTGAGGTCGGGGCTCCGTACGGGCTGCTCCACTCAGGTGAACGGTGCGGACGGCGCCCAGGTCACGCCGGCCCCGCAGCGACGGCACGGTCACCGTCGGCTCCGGTCGCCGTCCCGCCCGGTGCGGCGCCTGCCGCGTCCGTCGGTCGTACGGGTGCCGGGGCCGGTGCCGCCGCGTGGTCCGCGGGGCCGGCCGGCCGGTCCGGGGCGGGTCGGCCCGGGGCGTTTCGAGGGCTGCCCTGTCCCCTTGGCGGCGGGTGTGGGGGAGCCCGGCCCGGCGGCGTCCACCGCCTCTCGGTGCTGCTCACGCAGGCAGCGGCGCAGTGGCTCCGGGTCGAGGCCTTCGTTGATGGCGCGGTGCAGGAGCTGGGCGAAGGTGTAATCGGGGTCGATGGCCAAGGCGCGGCTGAGGGCGACGCGCGCCGAGGGTCCGTCCTCGGTGGACCAGCAGACCCAGCCGGCGAGGGTGAGCGGCGCCACCGCGTGTTCGGCATACCCGCCGGCGCAGCGGCGGGCGAGGGCGCGCCAGAGCCGAAGGGCCGGCGCGGCAGCAGAGCCGTCCATCCACTCCGCCGCCCGGTCACGGGTGACCCGGTCCTGGAGACCGAGGATGAGGTCGGCGGACTCGGCATCGGTGATCAGCGCGTCGTCGCAGGCGTCCCTGGCCCGGTTGCTGCCCGAGGGGGTGTCCTGGCGGAAGCGGTGGATCATTGCGAGGGCCAGGTCGAGGGTGTCCCGGCGGACTACCTCCGCGCCGTCCCGCCGGAGCATGCGTGGCACCAGCGCGCCGGCGGCCGCGTCCAGCGCCTTCTCCTGCTCCGCGGCCCGCGGCCCGGTGCGGGGTGTGAGCCTGGCCTCCATCTCCTTGAGCGAGCCACGCACCTGCATTCCCGCGTAGGCGGCGGCCGCGGCCATCACGGACGTGCCCGGCAGGACCATGGGGGTGCCCTCCGCGGGGCAGCACCGGAAGTCGGGGCAGCAGTAGGACCAGAAGCGGCCGTTGGAGAGGCACAGGGCTTCCAGGACCGGTACGTCCAGCGCGCCGCAGGCGATGCGCAGGCGTTGGGCGAACGGGCGGAGGCGGTCCTTGACGTCCTTGCCGCTCTCGCCCGCCGCCGGCTCCTGGCAGAGGTAGACGATGATCGCCGATGGCCGGGCGTCACGCTCCTGGCCTGCGGAGATCAGACACTCGGCGAGCTGGTCGGCGACATCGGGCCACTGCGCGGTGTCGGACGGGATGCCGAGCCTGACCCGGCCACCGAAGCGTCCGCGCTCGCCGTTCAGCGCAACCATCACCACGCTGTCATCCGGATAGAAACCCATGAGATACGGAAGGGCGTCGGCGAGCTCGGCCGGGCTGCGCAGGGTGACCTGGGCTTCGGCGGGCCGGTCCTCGGCCGCGTCGAAAGGGGCGGAGGCATGGGAGGGGCGGGACGGGGTCGAGGAGCCGGTGAGGTTGGTCGGGCCTGGGGAGACAGCGGGGTCGCAGGAGGTGGAGGGGTGAGTGGTTTCGTCAGCGCCGGGCGGGCTGGAAAAGCCTGCCGGGTCGGCGGGGCCGGCGGGTGACGTGGGGCCGGAGGGGCCGGAAGTGCTGGGCGGGTCGGCGGGGGCCGGTGGCTTCGGCGCGCGGGGAGGGCGAGAAGGGTTCGAGGGCCGTGCGGTGGAGGGGGTGGCGGACGTGGGGGTGGCGGACGTGGGGGTGGAGTGGCTGTCGTCGGTGCGCTTGCTCGGTTCGCTGTGCGGATTCATGGCTCGAAGATCCCGCGGCCGGCCGCTGCTCCGCGACCCCTGTGGATAACTTGAGGGCGACGAGGTTATCCACAGCTTCGAGCGGGGGTTCGCGCGTTGTCAGTGGCATCGGGTTGCATGGGGGCATGAGCAACGAAGATCTGCGTGCCGCAGCCGACGCCGTCCTGACCCGGCTCGTCGGGGATCCCGGCGGTGAGGCCAGGCTGCGCGAGGATCAGTGGCGGGCGATCGAGGCGCTGGTCGCCGACCACCGTCGCGCCCTGGTCGTGCAGCGCACGGGCTGGGGCAAGTCCGCGGTCTACTTCGTCGCGACCGCGCTGCTGCGTGAGCGCGGCAGCGGACCGACCGTGATCGTCTCCCCGCTGCTCGCGCTGATGCGCAATCAGGTCGAGGCGGCCGCGCGGGCCGGGATCAGCGCCCGCACGATCAACTCCGCCAACACCGAGGAGTGGGACACGGTCCAGGCCGAGGTGGCGGCCGGCGAGGTGGATGTCCTGCTGGTGAGCCCCGAGCGGCTCAACAACCCCGATTTCCGTGATCAGGTGCTGCCCAAGCTCGCGGCGGCGACGGGTCTGCTGGTGGTCGACGAAGCGCACTGCATCTCCGACTGGGGCCATGATTTCCGGCCGGACTACCGGCGGCTGCGCACGATGCTCGCCGATCTGCCGCCCGGTGTGCCCGTGCTCGCCACCACCGCCACGGCCAACGCACGGGTGACCGCCGATGTCGCCGAGCAGCTCGGGACGGGTGAGGGATCCACCGAGGCGCTGGTGCTGCGCGGGCCGCTGGACCGGGAGAGCCTGAGTCTGGGCGTCCTCCCGCTGCCGGACGCCGCCCATCGGCTCGCCTGGCTTGCGGACCATCTGCACGAGCTGCCGGGCTCGGGGATCATCTATACGCTCACCGTTGCCGCGGCCGAGGAGGTCACGGCCTTCCTCCGTCACCGGGGACACACGGTCGCCTCGTACACCGGCAAGACGGAGAACGCCGACCGCCAGCAGGCCGAGGACGATCTGCTCGCCAACCGCGTCAAGGCACTGGTGGCGACCTCGGCGCTGGGCATGGGCTTCGACAAGCCCGACCTGGGTTTCGTGGTGCATCTGGGTTCTCCGTCGTCCCCCATTGCGTACTACCAGCAGGTGGGCCGGGCCGGCCGCGGGGTCGAGCATGCCGAGGTGCTGCTGCTACCCGGGCGGGAGGACGAGGCGATCTGGAAGTACTTCGCGTCGCTGGCGTTCCCGCCCGAGGAGCAGGTGCGGCGGACCCTCGACGTCCTGGCGGCCGCGGGCCGGCCGGTGTCGCTGCCGGCCCTGGAGCCACAGGTCGAACTGCGCCGCTCGCGGCTGGAGATCATGCTCAAGGTGCTCGATGTGGACGGCGCCGTGCAGCGCGTCAAGGGCGGCTGGACGTCCACCGGCCGGCCGTGGTCGTACGACGCCGAGCGCTATGCCTGGGTCTCGCGCCAGCGGGAGGCCGAACAGCAGGCGATGCGGGAGTACGCCACCACGACGGGCTGCCGGATGGAGTTCCTGCGGCGGCAGTTGGACGACGGGGCGGCCGTGGCGTGCGGCCGCTGCGACAACTGCGCCGGGGGACGGTTCACCGCCGAGGTGTCCGCCGCCTCGCTGGATGCGGCACGCGGTGAGCTGGGCCGGCCCGGTGTGGAAGTGGAGCCGCGGCGGATGTGGCCTACCGGGCTGCCGGCCGTGGGGGTCGATCTCAAGGGGCGTATCCCGGCGGACGAGCTGTCCGCGACCGGCCGGGCCCTGGGGCGGCTCTCCGACATCGGGTGGGGCAACCGCTTGCGGCCGATGCTCGCACCGCAGGCGCCGGACGGTCCGGTTCCGGACGATGTGGCGGCCGCGGTGGTCACGGTGCTCGCCGACTGGGCCAAGGGGCCCGGTGGCTGGGCGTCGGGGGCGGCTCAGGCACCCGCCCGCCCGGTGGGCGTCGTCGCGCTCTCCTCGCGCAGCCGCCCGCAGCTGATCCGGTCGCTGGCCGAGCGCATCGCCGCGGTCGGCCGGATGCCGTTCCTGGGCACGGTGACCTCGGCGGACGACGGTACCGACGGCAGGATTCCGCGCAGCAACAGCGCCCAGCGGCTGCGGGCACTGCACGGTTCACTGAGCGTGCCGCCGGAGCTGGCGCAGGCACTGGCGTCGGCGGACGGCCCGGTGCTGGTGGTGGATGACTACGCCGATACCGGCTGGACGCTGGCCATGGCCGCCCGGCTGCTGCGCCGGGCCGGCGCCGAGGGGGTGTTTCCGCTGGTCCTCGCCGTACAGGGTTAGGAGCGGTACGGCACTCCCGGATACGGCGACGGGTAGGGACATTTGTCACCTCCCTGGCGATTCCGGTCGCGGGCGGGAATTGCTCGTTGCCGCATGCGTGTACGACCGCAAGAATTGGAGTTGCTTCCCCGTACCGGCCGTCCGTGGTCAGGCAGGGCCATGTCGCGGTGCGTTCCCGCGCCCGGCCGCTGCCCGGCGTACGGACGCGTAGACGATGGGAGGAACGTGACCTTCGGCTTCGCCCCGCCCCCGCAAGTGTCCCCGCCCGCATTCGCCGACCCCGCCGCCCGACTGGGACGGATGCTGGAGCCCGCCGAATGGGCTTCGGCCGGCATCCCGTTGCTGCGCAATCCCCGTGAGGTCGTCACCGGCCTGCACGACCGTCACCGGCCGGTGCCGTCGACGGCCGTGGTGGCGGTGCTCGATACGCACGAGCGGGTGACGGCAAGTGCCTCGTTCGGCGACCTCACGGCCGCTCCCGACGGCTGGGAGTTCCGCAATGTACTGCTGGCGCATCTGCGCCGGGTCGTCCCGCACGACCTGCGACTGCGCGCCCCGGTCCGGACCGCGGTGCTGCTCTACTGCCGTGAGGGCGAGCCCCGTTGGACGGAGACGGACGGGGCGTGGATGTGGGGGCTGCGTGACGCGTGCAGCCTGCACGGGCTCCGCTGCGGGGCGTACATCACCTTGACCCCGGACCGCTGGCAGGTGCTGGGCGAGGGCCGGGGCGGGCGCCGCCCCGGCCCGCCGTCCGTGGACAAGCCGGTCACCACATCACGTCGTACGGACACCGGGCGCAGGGAGGCACTCCGCACGACGGCGGGGCGTCCGGAGGCGACGCGTACGGCCGCGAACCTCCCCGCCCCTCAGAGCCGGTCGATACCGCGGCGCACCGGCGGCGGCGCCTTGGAAGCCCATCGGCGCACGGCAGCACGCTGAGCCGATGGGACGGAGCGCGCCCGGCTCACGGCATATGTCAGATGCCGGGCCGCCCCGCCCGGCGTTCTGGCACGGCGGAAGCCAGGCCACCGCAGTCGGCGGCAGCCGTACCGCTCCCCGAAGCGTCCGGCGTCCGGACCTCGTCCTTGCGGGAGCGCACCTGAGGTCCAAGCCAGGAACGCAAGCGAGCCCGACGGCCTCGAGGGCCGACGGGCTGTTGCGGACCGGCAGCGGTCAGGCGTGCGCGCCGAGAACGGTGTTGATCCGCTGCGGATCACCGCAGACGATCAGCAGCGCTCCGGCACGGGCCATCGCGGCGGGCAGCGCCTGCGCGGTGACCTCGTCCGTGCCGCCGTTGACGGCGACGACCACGACGGGCCGGCCGGTGGCACGTTCCGCAGCGGCGTCCGCGTAGAACACATCGTCCACGGCGTCGTGTTGGGCCCAGTAGGACGCCTCACCGAAGGACAGCTCATGCGCGGCCCACGGGTGCGTTTCACCGGTGGTCAGCACCAGGATGTCGCCCGGCGCACGCCCGGAGTCCAGCAGCAGGTCGACGGCCTCGTCGGCGGCGTCGATGGCACCGTCGACAGGGGCCGGGATCAGCTGGAGCTGCGCTCCCGTGGCGGTGCCGGTGTTGCCGGCGGGCGGCTGCGGGGAGCTGGTGCGCTGCGCCGGCGGAGCGGCAACAGGCCCACGCGGCGGGGCAGCAGGTCCGGGCTTGCCCGGACGGACACTGGACGCGGGAGCGCCACGCGGCGGTGCGGGGCGGGGACCGGGACCAGGAACAGGACGGGGGGTCGGCGCGGTACGGCCGGCGGCCGGAGTTGCGCGGGGACCCGGGACACTCTCGTGAATCTGAGGCTCCTCGGGGATGAGAGGCATAAAGGGATGTCTATCAAACGTAAGTGCGGAACACGTCATCGGGTAGCGAATTGATGTCCGCACCGCTCAGAAATCGAAGCCGAGTTGGCCACCGGCTTCCAGAGCGGCTGCTTCGGGGGTGATGCGCACCTTCTTCAGATGCCGCCACCGGGGCAGAGCGTCCATGTAGGACCACGACACTCGGTGGTGCGGCGTAGGACCGTACTCCTCCAGGGCGATGCGATGGGTCGGCGAGGGGTAGCCTGCGTTGGCCGCGAAGTCGAAGTCGGCGTGAACCAGGCCCAGTTCGGCCATCATCGCGTCGCGCCGCACCTTGGCGATCACGGACGCGGCAGCGACCGCGATGCAGGACTGGTCGCCCTTGATGACCGTGCGGACCCGCCATGGCGCGCCCAGATAGTCATGCTTGCCGTCGAGAATGATCGCATCCGGCCGGACCGGCAGCGCCTCCAGGGCGCGTACGGCCGCGAGCCGCAGAGCCGCGGTCATCCCCAGTTCGTCGATCTCCTCCGGCGAGGAGTGCCCCAGGGCGTACGCGGTGACCCAATTGCCGAGCACCTCGCACAGTTCGGTACGGCGCTTGGGGGTCAGCAGCTTGGAGTCGGTGAGACCGTCGGGCGGTCGGCGCAGACCGGTGATGGCTGCGCAGACGCTGACCGGACCGGCCCACGCTCCGCGTCCGACCTCGTCGACACCTGCAACGATCTTGGCGCCCGTCGTGGCGCGCAATGATCGCTCGACGGAATGGGTGGGGGGCTCGTACGGCATGGCGCCAGCCAGGTTACGCCTATTCGGCCCAGCCGTCCGCACCGGATCCCCACCTCGTGGCAAACAGTGTCGGCGACCGTAGGGCCAGGAGGTGAACAGGACCGTCCGGTTCCGCTACCGATGGGTATACGGATGGGTATGCGGAGTCGGGCCCAGGCGGGCGAGACCGGCGCCGGACCGCTGCCGCCACCCTGCTCGGCGCGGGGCCCTACGGGGCCAACTCGGCCACCGATGCCACCTGTTGGAGGCGCCGGGCAGACGGAAGCGCACCAGGGCGAGCCGCGGCGCGGCGATGAGGAAACGGCGGGACGAAACCGGCAGTGGTCAGCCGGCGAGGGCAGGGGTCCAGGACGGGAGAGGCTCGGCGCCGTCCAGCCATGCCTCGGGCGGGCTTCCCGCGCGGCCGGCCGCGACGACGCCGCCGACGATGGCGCAGGTGGTGTCGACGTCACCGCCCGCCTGGGCAGTGGTCCAAAACGCCCGCTCGTAGTTGCCGAGATGCCGGGCCGCGGCCCAGAGGGTGAAGGGCACGGTGTCGTGGGCGCTGGTGCGTCGTCCGCAGCCCAGGACGGCTGCGACGGTGCCGGAGTCGGCGTAGTCGAGCATGTCGCGCGCCCGGCGCAGCCCGGCTTGTACGGCGCTGCGCGGGATGAGTTCCAGCACGCCGTCCAGCAGCTGTTCGGGGCCGGTGTCGCGGGCCGGGTCGGCCACCAGGGCGGCCGCGGCGGCGACGGCCATGGCGCCGACGACCGCCTCGCGGTGCTGGTGGGTGGTGTAGGCGGAGATCTCCGCCTGGTGGGTGGCCTGCTCGGGATCGTCGGCATACCAGGCGCCGAGCGGGGCGATGCGCATGGCAGCGCCGTTGCCCCACGAGCCCTGGCCGTTGAAGAGGCCGGAGGCCAGCTCACGCCAGTCGCCGCCTTCGCGGACCAGCCGCAGCATGCGGTTGACGGCCGGGCCGTAGCCACGGTCGAAGTCGTGGTGGTCGGCGAAGGAGCGGGCGAGTGCATCCTGGTCGATCCGGCCATGGGCGGTGAGCACCGCCAGCACGGAGCAGGCCATTTCGGTGTCGTCGGTCCACTGCCAGGGAGAAGGAGGCAGCTCGCGGCGCTTGAGCGAGGGGTAATGGGCGGGGACGAAGAACTGGGAGCCGAGGGCGTCACCCACGGCGAGGCCGCGCAGGCTCGCCAGAGCCCGCGCACAGCGGTCTGCGTCACGGTGGTCGGGGGTCATCGCTGTGCACTCTAACCGGTGACGCCATAAGGCTCGGGTACACACCAGCGCTCGAACGGCCGGTCCAGGGTGTAGCGGCCGTCCGTGCCGAGCAGCAGGGTGCGCCATTCCGCGTTGCCGGGATTGGACAGGGACTCGAAATCGGCCACCGTCCAGTGGAACCACCGCATACAGAACAGCCGCATGGTGAGACCGTGCGTGACGATGAGGACGTTCGGCGGATGCTCCGGGTCCTCGAAGCTGCGCCACAGGCTCTCCAGGAACGCCCCGACCCGGTCGTAGACATCCGCGCCGGACTCGCCCTGGGCGAAGCGGTAGAAGAAGTGGCCGTAGGCGTCGCGGTAGGCCTTCTGCCGTCGTACGTCGTCGCGGTCCTGCCAGTTGCCCCAGTCCTGCTCGCGCAGCCGGGGCTCTTCACGCACCCGGACCTTGGCCGGATCGAGGCCCAGTTCCCGGAAGGTCTGGTGGGTACGGCGGTAGGGCGAGACATAGGCGGAGACCCGCTCGGCGCCGAACATTTCGCGCAGCGGGCCGCCGGCCTCCTTCGCCTGCCGCAGCCCGGTATCGGTGAGAGCGAGCGCATGATCCGGCTCCCGCTCGTACACGGTGTCGTCGACATTCCCCGCCGACTCTCCATGGCGGATGAGAACGATGCGCCGGGGCCGGGCCATGCCGCCAGCCTAAATCTCCTGCTCCGCACATGCCGCGCGCGGCATGTGCGGACACGGCGCCGCGCTCCCCCACGGTCCCGGCGCTCCCACCGGGATGCACCGGCAATTCGCGGGGATGCGTCGGCCAGGAGAAGCCGGCGGGCGACAGCCGGCTGCCACAGGGCTCGATGAGGCCGCGTAATGAGATCCGAGTGAGCATGCATCCCTCCCCCCAGCACAAATGCAACCCTCGTCGCATTACCATGATGATGGCACACAGTGAGCCGCTAACACAACAGGAGATGCAATTGCCTGATGAGACGGTGCACGAGAACGGACGCGAGGCCGGCGCCTCCGCCCCCACCCCCGGCACCCGGCGCCCCGGCGGCCGTACCGCCCGCACCCGGGCCGCCGTCCGCGACGCCGTGCTGGCCGGGCTCACCGAGCACGGCTATCCCGGCTTGACGGTGGAGTACGTCGCCGAACACTCCGGCGTGCACAAGACGACGCTCTACCGCCGCTGGAAAGACGTCGAAGGCCTGGTGGTGGACGCCCTCGATCTTGCGGGCGAGGACAGCTGGACCCCGCCCGACACCGGATCCCTGGAGGGCGATCTCCGCGCCCTGGCCCGCGAGGTCGTCGCCTCTTTCACCGACCCGGCGGTGGCCGCAACGGGCTCCGCGATGATCGCCGCCGCCTTCCAGTCGCAGCGGGCAGCCGTGGCGCTGCGTGACTACTACACCGAGCGGTTCGCACGCTGCGAGGTCCTCGTCGAACGCGCCGTTGGGCGCGGGGAATTGCCGGCGGACCCAGACACCGATACCGACACCGAGCCGGACACCACGCCGGACACCGCGGCAGGCCCCCCGGCAGCCACTCCCTCGGACACCGCCCCGGGGACCACCCCCGACAGCCCCATCGACGCCGGCTCACTCGTCCGCTCCGTCTCCGCGCCGCTCTTCTTCCGCCTGTTCATCACCCGGGAGCCGGTCGACAACGCCCTCGCCGACCAGGCCGTGGCGGCGACGCTGGCCGCCGCCCGCGCCGGGGCGTTCACCACCGGCAATACGGCCGCTACGTCCCTCGGTGCGGCCCCCTGACCGGCCCGCCCCTCACACCGTCCACGACGGTTCGAGTTGCACCACATCGCCCGCGATCGCCCGGACATCGGCGGCTATCTGGGCACGCAGCGCCAGCCGCTCCACCCGTTCGGGCCGGTACTTCCCCCGCTCGGCGGCCGACTGCCACATCGAGAGCACCAGGAACTCTTCCCCCGGAGCCCGCCCCAGCATCCCCCGCAGCATTCCCGGCGAGCCCGCCATCGCGGGGTTCCAGACCTTCTCCTGCATCAGCATGAAGTGATCCACCCGATCCTGGCGCACCTGGCAGTGCGCCAGCCGCAGCACATCCACCTCGCCGAACGAGGGGCGGAAGCCCACCTTCACATCAAACTCGTGCTCGAACAGCCGTACTTGGGCGTCCTTGAACGTGCCGGCCTGGGAGGCCGCCAGCCGGTCGTGCGAGCGCGCCATGAACGAGTCGTAGAAGGCCCGGCTCTCCCAGAAGGCGACCAGATGCGCGACACCCGGCCGCCCCCGGCTCCACCCCCCGCCCTGCCCTCGAAACCCCGGCTCACCCAGCAGCCCCGCCCATTTCCGCTGCCCCCGCTCGAACCCTCGACGGTCCACAACGGTGAGGCGAATCCACTTGACCAGCACCGCGCCATCGTACGGCCCAAGGGCCGGGCGGGGTCACTGCGCGTCACCTTCCGACCGGCCCGAACTTCCATACGGGTGCGGGTCGCTGGGTGCGGGTCGCTGGGCGCGGGTCGCTGGGTGCGCACCCGCCCGGCCATGGCTCGGGCCTCGGCCGGAGTCGAGGAGTCATCCAGCCCCGGCACGTCCTCGGCCTCGCTCGCCCGATGACCGAGCCGCAGATCGCCGGCCGTACAGGGCGTGAGGGCGTCGACTCCCGTTTTCCCCACACCGACGGCCCGGACCACGGACCCGCAACGCACCCGCACCCGCACCCGCACACCCTCGCGCCCTCCCGACGGCCTCCCCCGTCCGATCCCCGCCGGGACGTGAGACGCACGCCCCGGCAGCTCACCCGCCCCCGGAACGGGCGTCCCCCGAGCCCTACCGCCGGCGAACCCGTCCGCCAAAGGGCGCTTTCCAGCCATCTGGCCTTCTTCAAAGCACCTGTGACCAGGGACAGTTCACCACGCCCACGGGCCGCCGGGCGTGGCACGATGGTCAGCCAACGGGAAGTCCTGGGGAGTTGTCCGCGTGACCACACGGGTCGAGACGGGTCCCCGGGAGATGACGGGAGGGAAGCCCGGTGAGCACGCTCAGCAAAGGGATCGAAAAGGTCGAGGTAACCCTCAAGTGGGACCCCAGCCCCATCGGAACACCGGACAATGACCTCGACATCGTCGCGGCGACGTATACGGCCGACGCACCGCACGGCGAACCTGCCTATCTGGTGCACTTCGACAGCCGGTCGCCCGACGGGACCATCACCCTCAACCGGGACAGCAGGACCGGCCAGGGGTTCGGCTTCGACGAGATCATGACCCTGGAGCTGGACCGGCTGTCCGGCACCTACACCCGGGTGGTCGTGGGAGTGGCCATCCAGCAGGGCGAGGGCCGCAAGGTCTTCGGCGACATCGAGAACACGGCCGTACGGATCCGCGAGGGCTACACCGATCTGGCGGAGAACGACTTCACCGAGGTCGCGGGGGCAACCGCCGCCACGGTCGCCGAATTCACCCGGGACCGGGCGGGGCAATGGCGCTTCCGTGCGGCACTCCGGGGGTTCGACGCGGACCCGAACGCGTTTTCCTCATTGATGGGCCGCTGACGGGAAGCGGCGCACCACCGGGTGGCAAGAAGGGGGAGGCGGCCCGCTGCCGCCTCCCCCTTTGGCCCCCTGCTCCGCCGACGGACGACTCCCGGCAACGCTCCACCGGCCGACCGCCGGACGCCCCGCCCCTTCCCCGGGCACTGCCACGCACACGACGGAGGGGACCGGCGCCCGGCCGGTCCCCTCCACGCTTCCGCGAGCTACCTCACGTCAGCCCGGGACCAGGGTCGTGCGGGAAGAAGCCTCCCGCACGACCCGTTCATGCTCAGCTGCAGCCGCTGGTCGACCCGCAGCCCTCGCACAGGTAGCAGCTGCCGGCCCGCTGCATCTTCGTCCCGCAGGAGAAGCACAGCGGCGCGTCGGCGTTGATTCCGAGCTGCATCTCGACGAGTTCGGCGTTGGTGTGCGCCTGCTTGGGAGCCGGCGCAGCGGCCTCCTCGACGATGCTCACTGCCGGGGTGGTCTCCGTCACCGATTCCGTCTGGCGCGGCGCCGACTGGGCCAGGCCCTCGACATCGACCTCGTCCTCGGACGGCTCGTACGAACCGGTCTCCAGGTGGCGCGTGCGCTCCTCGACGGAGTGGATGCCCAGCGCCGAACGGGTCTCGAAGGGCAGGAAGTCCAGCGCCAGGCGGCGGAAGATGTAGTCGACGATCGACTGTGCCATCCGCACGTCCGGGTCGTCCGTCATACCGGCCGGCTCGAAGCGCATGTTGGTGAACTTCGAGACGTAGGTCTCCAGCGGCACGCCGTACTGGAGGCCCACCGACACCGCGATGGAGAAGGCATCCATCATGCCCGCGAGGGTCGAGCCCTGCTTGGACATCTTCAGGAAGACCTCACCGAGACCGTCGTCCGGGTAGGAGTTGGCGGTCATGTAGCCCTCGGCACCGCCGACCGTGAAGGAGGTGGTGATGCCGGGACGGCCCTTGGGGAGGCGCTTGCGCACCGGGCGGTACTCGACGACCTTCTTCTCGGCGACCGGCTCGGCCTTCTTCTCCTCTTCCTTCTTCTTGGCGGAGAGGGGCTGGCCGACCTTGCAGTTGTCGCGGTAGATCGCGAGTGCCTTCAGGCCGAGCTTCCAGCCCTGGAAGTAGACCTCCTCGATCTCCTCGACGGTGGCCGTCTCCGGGACGTTGACCGTCTTGGAGATCGCACCGGAGAGGAAGGGCTGCGCGGCCGCCATCATGCGCACATGGCCCATGGCGGAGATCGAGCGCACACCCATGGCGCAGTCGAAGACCTCGTAGTGCTCGGTCTTCAGGGCCGGGGCGTCGACGACATTGCCGTGGTCGGCGATGTGGGCGACGATCGCCTCGACCTGCTCGGGCTGGTAGCCGAGCCGCTTGAGCGCCTTGGGGACCGTGTTGTTCACGATCTGCATGGAGCCGCCGCCGACCAGCTTCTTGAACTTGACCAGGGCCAGGTCCGGCTCGACGCCCGTGGTGTCGCAGTCCATCATCAGGCCGATGGTACCGGTCGGGGCCAGCACGGAGGCCTGCGCGTTGCGGAAGCCGTTCTTCTCACCGAGGCGCAGTACGTCCTGCCAGGCCTCGGTGGCCGCCGCCCACACGGGGGTGTCCAGGTCATCCATGCGCCCCGCGGCGCCGTTGGCGTCGGAGTGCTGCTTCATGACGCGCTTGTGGGCGTCGGCGTTACGGGCGTAGCCGTCGTACGGGCCGACGACCGCGGCCAGCTCGGCGGAGCGCTTGTAGGAGGTGCCGGTCATCAGGGAGGTGATGGCACCGGCCAGCGCGCGGCCGCCGTCGGAGTCGTAGGCATGGCCGGTGGCCATCAGCAGAGCGCCGAGGTTGGCGTAGCCGATGCCCAGCTGGCGGTAGGCGCGGGTGGTCTCACCGATCTTCTCGGTGGGGAAGTCCGCGAAGCAGATGGAGATGTCCATCGCCGTGATGACCAGCTCGACGACCTTGGCGAAGCGCGCGGCGTCGAAGGACTGGTTGCCCAGGTCGTCGTCGTGCAGGAACTTCAGGAGGTTGAGCGAGGCGAGGTTGCACGAGGAGTTGTCCAGGTGCATGTACTCGCTGCAGGGGTTGGACGCGGTGATCCGGCCCGACTCCGGCGAGGTGTGCCAGTGGTTGATGGTGTCGTCGTACTGGATGCCGGGGTCGGCACACGCCCACGCGGCGTCCGCCATCTTGCGGAAGAGACCCTTGGCGTCGACCTCCTCGATGACCTCACCGGTCATCCGGCCGCGCAGCCCGAACTTCGAGCCGGCCTCGACGGCCTTCATGAACTCGTCGTTCACCCGGACCGAGTTGTTGGCGTTCTGGTACTGGACGGACGTGATGTCGTCGCCGCCCAGGTCCATGTCGAAGCCCGCGTCGCGCAGCGCGCGGATCTTCTCCTCCTCCTTCACCTTGGTCTCGATGAAGGCCTCGACGTCCGGGTGGTCCACGTCCAGGACGACCATCTTGGCCGCCCGGCGGGTGGCGCCACCCGACTTGATCGTTCCTGCGGACGCATCGGCGCCGCGCATGAAGGAGACCGGGCCGGAGGCGTTGCCGCCGGAGGAGAGCAGCTCCTTGGAGGAGCGGATACGGGAGAGGTTCAGGCCGGCGCCGGAGCCGCCCTTGAAGATCATCCCCTCTTCCTTGTACCAGTCGAGGATCGACTCCATGGAGTCGTCGACGGAGAGGATGAAGCAGGCGCTGACCTGCTGCGGCTGCTGGGTGCCGACGTTGAACCACACCGGCGAGTTGAAGCTGAAGACCTGGTGGAGCAGGGCGTACGCCAGCTCGTGCTCGAAGATCTCGGCGTCCGCCGGGGAGGCGAAGTAACCGTTCTCCTCGCCGCTCTTGCGGTAGGTCTTGACCACGCGGTCGATGAGCTGCTTGAGGCTCGACTCACGGGTCGGGGAACCCACCGCACCACGGAAGTACTTGCTCGTGACGATGTTGACCGCGTTCACCGACCAGAAGCCGGGGAACTCGACGCCACGCTGCTCGAAGTTGACCGAGCCGTCGCGCCAGTTGGTCATGACGACGTCACGAGACGCCCACTCCACCTCGTCGTACGGATGCACTCCGGGTGTCGTGTGAATGCGCTCGATACGCAGACCCTTGCTCGCCTTGCTGCCCTTGGCGCGGGAGCCTCGTGCCGGGCCGCTCGTCGTCTCTGTCATTCCGCCTCCCTATACGGGCAAACGCCCATATGTGCGCACTCATTCCGTGGCACGGTGTATGTCTTTCTGCGACCGGGACGCCCTGCTCTCGCCCCGGTACCAGGTCCTGGATGTGCGCCGAGCTCAGTCGGCGGCGGTGGCGGGCACGGGAGCGGCCGGACCGCCGGCCTCCCCGTCGGTCCCGCATTCCTGTCCGGGCGGCCCCTGCTCGCGCTGCTCCCGCAGCTCGGCGATGGCCGCCTCGAAGTCCTCGAGTGAATCGAAGGCCCGGTAAACGGACGCGAAGCGCAGGTACGCGACGAGGTCGAGTTCCTGCAGCGGGCCCAGTATGGCGAGCCCGACGTCATGGGTGGACAGCTCGGCGCTGCCGGTGGCGCGCACCGCCTCCTCGACCCGCTGGCCGAGCTTGGCGAGGGCGTCCTCGGTGACCGGGCGGCCCTGGCACGCCTTGCGCACTCCCGCGATGACCTTGTTGCGGCTGAAGGGCTCGGTGACCCCGCTCCGCTTGATCACCATCAGCGATGCCGTCTCGATGGTCGTGAAACGGCGGGAGCAGTCGGGGCACTGGCGGCGCCGGCGGATCGCCGTCCCGTCATCGGTGGTGCGGCTGTCGACGACCCGGCTGTCCGGGTGCCTGCAGAAGGGGCAGTGCATGGCTCCACCCTCCTCACCCTCGATAGACGGACGTACGTACGCCAACGAACCCCGCGCACAGCACATATCTCCGACCGGCCCGTACGGGCCCTTCGGAGTAGCCACCAGCATAGGCGATTCCCGACCCCCAGAGGGACCAGGCACCACAACTTCTGGGTAACCGATCGCATGCAACCACTAGATGTGGTGTCGGGCCGCTTACATCCGCCTACCGCGTGTCGCTGCGGCGACGGGCCGGTCGGTCGCCCATGAGAGTACGGGAAGCCACCCGCCCGGCGGCGCGGTGGGGCGGGGATGACAGAATCGGCCGGGTCGCGACGGCCGGTGCCGCATCCGCCCGCACACCGCCGGCCCGACACACCGGACGACCGGGGAGCCCGCTCGGGAGAACGCGGGAGTACGCCCGAGACCCCGAGCCCCGAGCCCCGAGAGCGTGGCCCGGGACCGGAATTGCCGTTCGGCCATACACCCAGCCACTTGATCGAGCAGCCAATCGGCGAATATTTCACTCGAACGTGTGTTTGGCGCAACCTTTCGAAAGCAACTACCGTTGGCTAGCTAGGGAGAACATTTCGAGAGGGGCCGACGTGACCACCACCGCAGACAGCGCGACCATCACAGCACAGAGCCACTCCCAGAGCCGGTTCGAGCATCAGCAACAGGCACAGCGGCCGCCGATGGACGACGCCACGTTGGACTCCGAAGAGCAGAAGCCCGCCCGCTCGCTGCCCGGCCGGCCCCCAGGGATCCGAGCCGACAGTTCCGGACTCACCGACCGCCAGCGCCGGGTGATCGAGGTGATCCGGGATTCGGTGCAGCGGCGTGGCTATCCGCCGTCCATGCGGGAGATCGGCCAGGCCGTCGGGCTGTCCAGCACCTCGTCCGTCGCCCACCAGCTCATGGCCCTGGAGCGCAAGGGCTTCCTGCGGCGCGACCCGCACCGTCCCCGCGCCTACGAGGTCCGCGGCTCGGACCAGACCACCTCGGCCGCGACGGAGACCGCAGGCAAGCCCGCCGCCTCCTACGTCCCGCTGGTCGGCCGGATCGCCGCCGGCGGCCCGATCCTCGCGGAGGAGTCGGTCGAGGATGTCTTCCCACTCCCCCGCCAGCTCGTCGGCGACGGCGAACTGTTCGTGCTGAAGGTCGTCGGCGACTCCATGATCGAAGCGGCGATCTGCGACGGCGACTGGGTCACGGTCCGCCGCCAGCCGGTCGCCGAGAACGGTGACATCGTCGCCGCCATGCTCGACGGCGAAGCCACCGTCAAGCGCTTCAAGCGGGAGGACGGCCATGTGTGGCTGCTGCCGCACAACTCCGCGTACCAGCCGATCCCCGGCGACGAGGCGACCATCCTCGGCAAGGTGGTGGCGGTGCTGCGCCGCATCTGACCCACCCCTCACGACAGAGCCCCGGAACCACTGCGCCGGTTCCGGGGCTCTGTTCTTGTGCGCGAACCGGCTCTTGTGCCCGAACCGGCGCCGCTCTCGCGGAGGTGGCTGCTGCCCGGCGGGGGTGGCTCCCTGGGTGGTGGCGGCGCAGGAACGGATGGTGCAGCCTACGCGTCGGCCTGTGCGGCCTGTGCCGCTGCATCGATGGCGGCGAGGGAGCGCCGGACCTGGTTGCGGTCGGTGGTGTACCAGAAGTCGGGCATCGACTTGCGGAGGAAAGAGCCGTAGCGGGCCCGCTCCACGCGGGGGTCGAGAACGGCAACCACACCGCGGTCGCCGGTGGCACGGACCAGCCGGCCGGCGCCCTGGGCCATCAGCAGCGCCGCATGGGTGGCCGCGACCGCCATGAAGCCATTGCCGCCGGCCTCCTCCACGGCCTTCTGCCGGGCGCTCATCAGCGGGTCGTCCGGACGCGGGAACGGCACCCGGTCCATCACCACCAACTGGCAGTTCGCGCCCGGTACATCGACGCCCTGCCACAGGGACAGCGTGCCGAACAGGCAGGTACGGGCGTCGGCGGCGAAGGCCTTGATCAACTCGCCGAGTGTCTCCTCCCCCTGGAGCAGGATCGGCAGATCCAGCCGGCCGCGCAGTTCCTCGGCGGCGGCCTGGGCCGCGCGCATGGAGGAGAAGAGGCCGAGGGTACGGCCGCCGGCGGCCTCGATCAGCTCGGTGAGCTCGTCGAGCATGTCGGTGCGGCTGCCCTCACGGCCCGGCTGGGCCAGATGCTTGGCGACGTAGAGGATGCCCTGCTTCGCATAGTCGAAGGGGGAGCCGACGTCCAGGCCCTTCCACGGCGGGACGTCCTCGCCCTCCGTGCCCTCGGGGGCCAGGCCCAGGGAGGCCGCGACCCCGTTGAAGTCGCCGCCCAGCTTGAGAGTGGCGGAGGTGAGCGTCACCGAGCGGTCGTTGAAGAGCTTCTCGCGCAGCAGGCCCGAGACGGACAGCGGGGCCACCCGGAGGGACGCGCCGAAGCGGTCGTGGCGCTCATACCAGACCACGTCGTACTCGGAGCCGTTCGCGAGGCGCTCGGCGACGGTATGGACGTTCTCCACCGCGGCGAGGGCCTGCTTGCGGACGGCGTCCTCGTCCTGGACCGACTTGTCGCGGGTCGAGCCGAGCGCCGAGATGACCGTATGGGCCGCGTCCCGCAGCGCCATGAGGCAGTAGCCGAGCTCCTCGGGGATCTCTTCGAGCCGGCCGGGCAGGGCCAGCTCCATCAGGCGCTCAAAGGTCTCCGAGGCGGTCTGGAGCTGGTCGGCGGCCTTTTCGTTGACGAGTTTGGCGGCCCGGCGGACGGCGCGGTTGACCTGGCCGGAGGTGAGCTCGCCGGTGGCGACGCCGGTGACCCGGGAGACCAGCTCATGGGCCTCGTCGATGATCAGGACCTCGTGCGACGGGAGGACCGGGGCGCCCTCGATCGCGTCGATGGCGAGCAGCGCATGGTTGGTGATGACGACATCGGCGAGCTTGGCGCGCTCCCGGGCGGCCTCGGCGAAGCACTCCGCCCCGTAGGCGCACTTCGAGGCCCCCAGGCACTCCCGGGAGGAGACCGAGACCTGGCCCCAGGCGCGGTCGGAGACCCCGGGGGTCAGTGCGTCACGGTCGCCGGTCTCGGTCTCGTCCGCCCAGTCGCGCAGCCGCAGCAGGTCCTTGCCGAGCTTGCTGGTCGGCGTCGCCTGCTCGAACACGTCGAAGAGGCCGTCCTCCTCTTCCTGGGGGACACCTTCACGGAGGCGGTGCAGGCACAGGTAATTGGAGCGGCCCTTGAGCATGGCGAATTCGGGGCGGCGGCGCAGCAGCGGATGCAGCGCCTCGACCGTACGCGGCAGATCGCGCTCGACGAGCTGGCGCTGCAGCGCCAGGGTGGCCGTGGCGACCACCACGCGCTCGCCGTGCGCGAGCGCCGGCACCAGATAGCCGAGGGACTTTCCGGTGCCGGTGCCGGCCTGGACGAGCAGATGCGCATTGTCGTCCACGGCCTCGGCGACGGCCTCGGCCATCGCCACCTGGCCGGGGCGCTCGGTGCCGCCGACGGCGGAGACGGCGGCGTGGAGCAGATCGGGGAGGGAGGGCTTCGTCATAGCGCTGCAAGCCTACGCGGGACCACTGACAGCCGTCCCGTTCACGGGTGGTGCAGCGGATTGGCGACGGTGCCGTGCACGGCCGCGTGCGGGCGGTCGCGGCGGTCCCGGTAACCGTCCACATGCAGACGGTTGCGGTTCAGACACAGCCGCTCGATCCGCGGAGTGAGCAGGTCGAAGGTCTCGTGGCGCTCCTTGAGGGCGGGGAAGCGCTCGTGGTGGCGGAGGATCTCCGCCCGTACGAGTGACCAGAACTCGTCCTCGGGCACGCCCAGTTGGTCCGCGCACAGCGGAGCGAGGTAGCGGAAGACACCGACGAACAGCCCGGAGTGGATGAACTGGGTGAGGAAGGCGGGTGGTTCGGTCAGCAGCACCGCCCGTACGTCGTCGGGCATGGAGTCGTGCTCCGGCAGCGGCCGGGAGCTGGTGTTGACGTCGTCGACGAAGTCCTTGACCGCGAGGCGGGTGGGGACGTCGTGCTCGTCGAAGACCACGATGGCGTTCTCGCCGTGCGGGGAGAAGACCGTGCCGTACCGGTAGAGGAAGTGCAGCAGGGGCGGCAGCAGGGCGGCGAACAGCCGAGCCAGCCAGTCGCGCGGGGCCAGTCCCGAGCGGCGCACCAGCTCCGCGGTCAGGGCGCGGCCCCGGGGATCGGTCTGCAGCAGCGCGGCCAGGGTGCGGGCGCGTTCACCGGGGTCCAGATGGCCGCTGACCGGTTCGCGCCAGATACAGCCGAGCAGCTCCTTGAACTGGTACGGGACGCCGGGAAGCCGGTCGTAGAGGGGGTGTTCGACGGTGACGGAGGCGGTCTCGCCGAGCAGGATCACCCGGGTCTCATCGCGCAAATAGGGGTCGGCGTCGCGCAGACCGTGCACCCAGCGGGTGACGGCGGGCGCGGCGAGGGTGCGCTCGGTGGGCAGACCGCGCCAGACGAGGGTGTTGAGGATGGACAGCGGCAGTTTGACCGTACGGGCCCGGGGGCGGCTGACGTTGAGGAAGGTACGGATCGACTGCTGTGGCAGTCGGAGGTCGTTGTCAGTGGGCAGCGCGATGATGGATCTGTCGGCGAGTTGCGGGGCGAAGAGCGGGGCGATGGTCTCGTCCCACTGCCAGGGGTGCACGGGGAGGTAGAGGTAGTCGGCGGGGTCGTGGCCCTCGTCGGCGATGGTGCGGGCGAAGGAATGACGGGTGGCGGGGGCGAGCTCCTCGCCGTAGAGACGGTCGGGGGTGGCCAGCGTGGGGATACCGCGGTAGTGGGCGATGCTGTGGTGCGCGGCGAGCCAGGGCAGGCGCTGAGCGGTGCGGGCTTCGGGCGCCCAGGTCGCCGCGTCCTGGGCGGAGAAGCCGAGCCGGCCCTTGTTCGCGACGAGCCAGGGGTGACCGGTCTGGTGGCCTTCGAGGGTGGCGTAGTCCAGATCGGCGAGCTCGGCGGCGCTGAGGGCGGTGGCGTCGAGCCGGGTGTCGGCGGCGAGGGTGGCGGTCAGCTCGCGGATGAGATGGCCGGTGGTGTCGCCGGACAGGCCCAGCACGGTGTCGTGGGCGTGGGTGAGGAAGCGGAAGGGGTCGGTGTCGGGGGTGATCGAATCGGGGTCGATGCGCCAGTGGCCGTAGGCGCCGCGGCGGGCCCGGAAGCGGTAGACCAGGTCGTCGGTGACCGGCAGACGGTATTGCCAGGTGCCGTCGGGTGCGGTGCCGTCGGGCTCGGGGGTGAGGACTTCCTCGTACGCGAACTCCGCCAGGGTCTTGGCGAACAGTCGGCGCGCGGCGTGCTGCCAGGCGCTGTGCGAAGGCTGGGGCTCGGGCGACAAGGTGGGCTCCTCGAAGCGGGACCGCCCCGGCACATACGGGGGACAACCGGGGCAGCGGGGGTGGACGGCGGGCCGGAGCGGGACCGTCGACGGACGGCGCCGGGGTCAGAGCAGGTGGCGATGGGCGCGGTCGCGGACCATCAACGCCGCGCGTTTTCCGGGCAGTTCGATCTCGTCGCCGTAGCGGAATCCCGCGCTCAGGAAGGCCGCTACGGAGACGGTGTTGCGCAGATCGGGCTCGGCGAGGACCCGCGCGCACTGCGGGCGGTGGTCGAGGACGAGATCGGCGGTGGCGCGCAGCAGCAGGCCGCCCAGCCCGCGTCCCCGGTCACCGGCCCCGCCGATGAGCAGATGGACACCGGTGTCGTGGGGCCGCGCCGGGTAGGAGCGGGCGAGTGGGTCAAGATCGGCGCGGTAGATCTCCCAGTAGCTCATCGGGACCCCGGCCAGCACCCCCAGACAGGGCACACTGCGGCCGTCACCGCCGAGCTGGCCGCGCAGATGGGCGGCCGTGGTCTCCGGCGGGCCCGCCAGCTCCCAGAAGGCCGCCACGGCCGGATCGTTCATCCAGCCGCTGATCCGGTCGAGATCGCGGTCCGGCCGGACGGGGACGAGCTCGAACGGCCCGGCGGGGGTGTCGGCCGCTCCCCAGCCCGCCAGGTTGTCGAGCAGCGGGCCGGCGGCCGGAAGGTCCGAGGACGCCGGCTGTCCGTGTCCCTCGGCGAACAGCGCGCTGAATTCGGGCGGGAGCTGCAGGTCGAGGGTGTCATCGGAGCTGGAGCCGAGACCGGAGCCGGTGGGTGGCACGGCGGCACTCTCCTCTCGTGGCCGCGTGCCGCGTGGCCTGATGGGTCGCGGGGCGCCGGCGCCGGGGACGGGGGCGGGCGGGGGCTGCTGTCGGGGGGTGCGGGGCGGCTAGGGGGCGAGGGGGTTGGGCAGGGTGACGTAGACGGACTGGGTTTCGACCGGGCCGACGAGTTCGTCCAGGCCGTGCAGCCGGGTCGCCAGGTTGGCCTTGCAACGCAGGGTGCGGGCGGCCAGCAGCTGCTCCGGGAGCGGCGAGCGGTGCGCGCGGGGGGCCGCGGCGGCATCGGCGAGGAACCGCCGGAAGGCGGCGAGCAGAATCTCCTCACGGACCAGGCGCTGGGCGCCGAACGCCCCGATGAGGCCCAGGACGTTGTTGATGCCGAGGTAGTAGGCGAAACGCTCGTCGATGACGTCGTCGGCGACGAAGCTGTCGCTGGCCGCGCCGATACCGGGCAGCCGCCGCTCCAGCTCCGCGCGGCGGGAGGTGCGGTAGTAGTAGCCCTGGTTGTCGCGGTAGCGGCCGCCGACCGGCCAGCCATGGGGGTCCAGCAGCACCAGGGTGTTCTGCTGGTGCGCCTCCAGGACGACGCCGGCCGTGCCGTCGAGCCACAGCAGGGGCCGTACGGCCGCTTCGAGGTAACGCAGGAACCACTCGGTGGCCACGGCACCGAGGGCGCGGCCGGTGCGGGCGCTGAGCGTGGTGACGAGATCTTCGAGCCGGGAGCGCACGCCCGCGTGGCCGGGCCAGGGCCGGGGAGAGGTGAGGCCGGCGAGGCAGACGGCGTCGTCGGTGGTGCTGAAGGGGTTGTGGCGGAGGACGACGTCGAGGCCCTGGACGGGTACGCCGTCGAGGCCGTCGACGGCGAGGTAGGCCGGGTCGCGGACGATGTCGAAGCCGGGGTGGAAGCGCTGCCACTGCTCGGCGAGGCCGGTGCGCAGCAGCCGGTGCACCTCGACGCCGCGGGCCAGTTCCTTACGGAGGTTCTCCCGGCGGGAGTTGGTGATGCGCAGCCCGAGGGAGAGCTTGAGCATGGCGTCCGCGTCGGGGCGGTAGACCGTGCGGACGGAGGAGGTGGGGTGCCAGAGGGGGCCGTGGACGCCGAGGTCGTGCAGCAGCCCGGACTCGCGGAGGGCGGCGACGTCGGGGCGGTCGGCGATTTCCCTGGCCTGCCAGGGGTGCAGGGGCAACGGCACGGTGTCGTCGGGGAGCCGGAGGCGGCTCCCCGCGAGGTCCCTGGCGAGCTGCCCGGCCGGGACGGGCTTGCCGCGTTCGGTCCAGGCGGAGTCGGCGGCCAGGACGGAGCGGTGCACGGCCGTCCAGTGCAGTGGGAAGGCGCCGCGCAGTTCGGGCGAATAGGCGCGGGTCTCGGCGTCGGAGAGGCCTTCACGGCTCTTGGGTGTGGGGTGCAGCGGGTGGCCGAGGAGAAGGGATTGCTCGGCTTCGAGGAAGAGGGCGCCGTGGTCGTCGGCGGGCCGGGCGCGCCGGTCGGTGAGGAAGGCGGCGACATTGCGGACGGAGTTGGCGACCCGGCCGATGAGTTCGGCGCCGTCACCGTCCGGTGCCTGCTGCCGCTCGCCGTCCGGTTCCGGCCGCTCGTCGGTGTCCGCCACCCGGTGCTCACCGCCGTCGGAGGCCCGGCGGTCGCCGTACGCGGCCTCGCGGCGCAGCAGTGCGGCGAGGGTGACGGCGTCCAGCGGGGCGGCGGCGGGCGGGGCGCCTTCGAGGGTGGGGGCGCCGAGCCGGTGCCAGCCCGTGGGTGACCAGTAGCGGACGGGGATGTGCAGAGCGCCCGCGGCGGCCTGCAGGGGCAGGCGCAGCAGGCCTTCGGCCGGGCGGTGGATGCCGTTCTCCCGGAGCCAGCAGCGCAGCAGATGCTCGATGCCGGCGGCGTCGGCGGCGACCGCCGGATCGGGGTGGTCGAGGGGGTCGTGGTCCGCGGACCCGGTGCGGTCGAACGGGCCGGGGCCGCCGCGGGGGACGGCCCGGTCCGGGGCCTCGTGGGTCTGCTGGTGGCAGGCGTCGCCCGGGGCGCGTCGCTGCTGGCGCGGTACGGACTCGATCGTGCCCGCACCCTGGTGGGCGGGGATGCGTTCGGCGGGCTGGCCACCGTCGGGGCCGGGGCGTTCGTTCATGGGGAGGTGCCTCGCATTGTCGTGGGGGACGAGCCCGTCGGCCCGGGGGTGGTGCGGACCGCCGCCGTGATGGCGTCGGCGAGGCGGTCGAGGATCGCGTCCGCCTGTTCGTCGGTGATGGTCAGGGGTGGCAGCAGCCGGACGACGGCGGAGTGCCGGCCGCCCAGTTCGACGATCAGGCCGCGGTCCAGGCAGGCGCGCTGGACGGCGGCGGCGAGCCGCGGGTCGGCGGGGCGGGCGCCGGTGGCGTCGGCATCGGCGGTGCGGTCGACGAGCTCGACGCCGAGCATCAGTCCGCGGCCGCGGACGTCGCCGATGCAGTCATGGGCGGCGGCGAGGGAGGTGAGCCGGTCGAGCATCCGGCTGCCCAGCTCCCCGGCACGTTTGTCGAGGCCGTGGGTGCGGACGTAGGTGAGGGTGGCGGCACCGGCGGCCATGGCGAGTTGATTGCCGCGGAAGGTGCCGGCGTGCGCGCCGGGCTGCCAGGCGTCGAGCTCCTCGCGGTAGACGATCACGGCGAGCGGCAGGCTGCCGCCGATCGCCTTGGACAGCACGAGCACATCGGGCACGATGCCGCTGTGGTCGACCGCCCAGAAGGCGCCGGTGCGGCCGACGCCGGTCTGCACCTCGTCCACGATCAGCGGGATCCCCCGGGCGGCGGTGATCTCGCGCATCCGCCGCAGCCAGCCGTCCGGCGCGGGGATCACTCCACCTTCGCCCTGGACGGGTTCCACGATCATCCCGGCCGGCGTGCGCACCCCGCTCTTGTCGTCGTCGAGCAGGCTCTGTGTCCAGCGCGCGGCGAGTTCGGCGCCGTGTGCACCGCCGGTCCCGAAGGGGCAGCGGTAGTCGTACGGGTAGGGCAGCCGGACCACGCTGGTGTGCTGCGCTCCCCCGGAGGCGGCGAGCGCCTCCGACGTCATGCCGTGATAGGCGCCGGAGAAGGCCATCAGGCCGTCCCGGCCGGTCGCGGTGCGGACGAGTTTGAAGGCGGCCTCGACGGCGTCCGTGCCGGCCGGGCCGCAGAACTGGATACGGGCCTTTTCGGCCAACTCCCCCGGGAGGGTGGCGAAGAGCTCGGTGGTGAAGGCGTCCTTGACGGGGGTGGCGAGGTCGAGGACGTGCAGCGGCGCGCCGGAGTCGAGGACGGTCCGGATCGCTTCGAGCACCACGGGGTGGTTGTGGCCGAGCGCCAGGGTGCCGGCGCCGGAGAGACAGTCGAGATAGCGCCGGCCGTCGGCGCCCTCGATGGTCAGCCCGCGGGCGCGCACCGGGACGATGGGCAGCGAGCGCGCGTAGGTGCGGGCAGCGGACTCGCGCAGGGACTGCCGGCGCAGGATCCCCTCATGGGCCGGCGGCGCGGCCGCCGGCACGGTTTCGGTCAACACCACGGCAGTTGTGTCCTCCTGCTGGTGAGCTGCTGGATGCCGCGCGGGCTGAGGGCAGCCCGGGGCCGTCCCCCGTACGTACCAACGACGGCGGCGACCCGGGATCACGGTTGTCGTCAAGATCCTTGGTGGCGTGGAACCGGGGGCCCGAGTACCGCCGTCCCCATCGTCACCGGCATAGTGGGGTGTCGCGCCGGGATCTTGAGGTTCATGACAAGAACGGACCGGTGCGACACCGAACAAGCCGCACCGGCTCAGTCCGATTCACCAGGGGGAGCTCACCCATGCGATCCATACGCCGGCCGGTCCTGGCCGTCGCCGCCCTCACCGCCGTCGTGGCACTCACGGCCACCGGCTGCGGGCCGGCGGGCGACAACGCGGACGCCAAGCCCAGCCAGTCCGCGGCTCAGGACTCCACGGGCGGGGGTGACTTCAAGATCCCTCAGGACATCCAGGACAAGCTCAAGGAACACGGCATCGACCTGGACAAGTGGAAGAACGGCGAGTGGAAGAACTGGAACCGGGACAAGTGGCTCCGGGAGGCCGGGGAGTTCATCAACCCGATCATCAAGGACTTCTGGGACAAGGACAAGATCGACAAGGTCAAGCCTCCCCAGGACCCCAGCAAGCCCGAGGACATCTCGGAGGACCAGGGCAAGACCGACCCTGAGCCCGCCGCCGTCCCGGCGCAGGCCGTCCAGACCCCCTACACCTCGACCGCTCCCGGCGTGGGCCTGCTGCTGTTCAGCACCCCCGAGGGCGGGTCGCGCTGCTCCGCCACCGTCGTCAAGGACCCGGCGCACCCCGGCAAGTCCAACCTCGTGTGGACCGCGGCGCACTGTGTGCACGCCGGCAAGAACGGCGGCTGGTACCGCAACATGATGTTCGTGCCGAACTTCAACAAGACCGGCGGCACCGCCGGCCAGTTGAAGAGCAAGCCCTACGAGGACCGGGTCCCGTCGGGCAAGTGGTGGGCGGACGACATGGCGACGTCCCAGGAGTGGATCAAGGCCGGCGGCGCCGTTCCCGGTGTGCCGATGGCCCCGTACGACTTCGCGCTGATGCATGTGAAGCCGGAGGAGAGCACGGGCGGCAAGTCGCTCGAAGAGATCGCCGGTGGTGCGTACGCGGTCGACTTCAACGCGCCCGCGATGGCCAAGATCCCGAGCCTGACCGCGCAGGGCTACCCGGCCGAGCCGCCGTTCGACGGTGCAGCCGAGCAGCAGTGCACCGACAAGCCGACCCGGCTGTCGATGGACGCCAAGAAGCCGACCATGTACCGGATCGGCTGCACCATGACCGGCGGTTCCTCCGGCGGCCCCTGGTTCATCAAGGGCACGGACGGCAAGCCGGTGCTGGTCTCCAACATGTCGATGGGGCCGCGTCCGGCCCGCTGGTCGGCCGGTCCGCACCTGGGCCCCGAGGCCAAGAGCATGTTCGACACCATGAGCAAGAAGTGGGCGAACAAGCAGTAGGCGGATGACGCGGGTGGCGCCCGGGACGGCGCCACCCCGTACCGCCCACGGGCACAGCGAAAGGCCCGCTCCCGGGAGAACCGGGGGCGGGCCTTTCCTCGTCTGCGCCGGCGGCCGCTATGCCGCCGGGACGAACGGCTGGAACTCGGCGGCCAGTTCCTCGTGCACCCGTGCCTTGAGCAGCGTGCCGTCGGCGGTGTGCTCCTCGGAGATGACCTCGCCCTCGGCGTGCGCCCGCGAGACCAGGGCGCCCTGGGTGTAGGGCACCAGCACCTCGATCTCGACCTGCGGCCGGGGAAGTTCCTCGTCGAGCAGGGTCAGCAGCTCGTCCATGCCCTGGCCCGTACGGGCCGAGACCACGAGGGCGTGCTTCTCCTGGCGCAGCAGACGCTGCAGCACCAGCGGATCGGCCGCATCGGCCTTGTTGACGACCACGATCTCGGGCACGTCCGTCGCGCCCACGTCGCGGATCACCTCGCGTACGGCGGCGAGCTGCTCTTCCGGTACCGGATGCGAGCCGTCGACCACATGCAGGATGAGATCGGAGTCGCCGACCTCCTCCATCGTGGAGCGGAACGCCTCGACGAGGTGGTGCGGCAGATGCCGGACGAAGCCGACGGTGTCGGCGAGGGTGTAGAGCCGTCCGCTGGGCGTCTCGGCCCGCCGGACGGTGGGGTCCAGGGTGGCGAACAGGGCGTTCTCCACCAGCACACCGGCGCCCGTGAGGCGGTTGAGCAGGGAGGACTTGCCGGCGTTGGTGTAGCCGGCGATGGCGACCGAGGGGACCTTGTTGCGCCGGCGTTCCTGGCGCTTGATGTCGCGCCCGGTCTTCATCTCCGCGATCTCCCGGCGCATCTTCGCCATCTTCTCGCGGATCCGCCGCCGGTCCGTCTCGATCTTGGTCTCACCGGGACCACGGGTGGCCATACCGCCGCCCGCCGAGCCGGAGCCACCGCCACCCATCTGCCGGGACAGCGACTGGCCCCAGCCACGGAGCCTGGGGAGCATGTACTGCATCTGCGCCAGCGAGACCTGCGCCTTGCCCTCCCGGGACTTGGCGTGCTGGGCGAAGATGTCGAGGATCAGGGCGGTCCGGTCGACCACCTTGACCTTGACGACGTCTTCCAGGTGGATCAGCTGGCCCGGGGACAGCTCACCGTCGCACACCACGGTGTCCGCCCCGGACTCCAGCACGATGTCGCGCAGCTCCAGCGCCTTGCCGGAGCCGATGTACGTGGCCGGGTCCGGCTTGTCGCGGCGCTGGATGACGCCGTCGAGCACCATGGCGCCGGCGGTCTCGGCGAGGGCGGCGAGCTCGGCGAGGGAGTTCTCCGCCTCCTGGGCCGTGCCCGTGGTCCAGACGCCGACGAGCACCACCCGCTCCAGGCGGAGCTGCCGGTACTCGACCTCGGTGACGTCCTCGAGCTCGGTGGAAAGGCCCGCTACGCGGCGTAGCGCGGCGCGCGCCGAGCGGTCGTACTGGTCGCCGTCACGCTCCCCGTCGATCTCGTGGCTCCAGGCGACGTCCTCTTCCATCAGGGCGTTGGCCCGAAGGCTCTCGGGGAGGCGCTGCCGGTCCTGCGGAAGGGAAGAAGAGGAGGTCATTTGATCCTTTGCGTCGTCGGTAAGCCCTCGCGGGGACCGGGTGATCCCTCCGGGACTGTCGGTGCTGCGGCGACCGCGCGCCGATGCTGCGGCCGTCGCTGGTGTCAACGTCCGAGCCGCCCCGGAGATTCCCGGGCCGGCCGGTGCCGACCCGAAGATGGTCCCACGACCCGCGAAGGCCGTCACACCGGTTTTCCGGGCTTTTCGACGGTTCCCTGGGGCGCGGGCTTGTGGGCCGCCCCCTTGGGCGCGGGGGCAACGCCAGCGCCCTTGGGCCCACGGGCAACAGCACCCCCCTTGGACGCGGGGGCGACGGCCGCGCCCTTGGCGCCGGGGGCGACAGCAGCCCCCGTGGGCCGGACCGGCTTTTGCGCGCTCCCCCTGGGCAGCCATTCCGAATGCCCCGGCATCGGCGGCGTCCGGTCGCCGTAGAGCCACTCGTGGAAGAAGCCGGTCAGGTCCTGCCCGGCGACCTGGGAGGACAGCCGGACGAAGTCCGCGGTGTCCGCCACGCCGTCGCGGTGGCGTTCCACCCAGTCGCGCTCCAGGCGGTCGAAGGCGGCGGTGCCGATCTTCTGCCGCAGTGCGTACAGGACCAGCGCGCTGCCGTCGTAGACGATCGGGCGGAAGATGCCGATCTTCTGCCCCGGGCTGGGCGCCTTGGGCGCGGCGGGCGGTCCGCCCTCGGCGCGCCAGCCGTCGGACTCCTCGTACGCATGGCGCATACGGGCGTCCAGGGAGGCCCGTACGCCGCCCTTCTCCTGGGCGTAGAGGGACTCGTACCAGGTGGCATGCGCCTCGTTGAGCCAGACATCGGACCAGCGGCGCGGGCTGACGCTGTCGCCGAACCACTGGTGGGCCAGCTCGTGCACCATCACGGACTCGACATACCAGTCGGGCAGCTGGTGGGCGGTGAACATGGCCTTCTCGAAGAGCGAGAGGGTCTGGGTCTCCAGCTCGAAGCCGGTCCTGGCGTTGGCGATCAGCACCCCGTACGCCTCGAAGGGGAAGGGGCCGACCTTGCGCTCCATCCAGGCGACCTGGGCCGGGGTCTTGGCGAGCCAGTGGGCGAGGGCGGGGCGGTCCGCCGTCGGCACGACATCGCGGACGGGCAGGCCGTGCGGCCCGTGGTGCAGCAGCACGCTCGACTTCCCGATGGAGACCTGTGCCAGCTCGGTGGCCATGGGATGGGCGGTGCGGTAGAGCCAGGTACGCCGCGCCGCACGGGTGACACCGGGGCCCTGGGGCAGCCCGTTGGCGACCGCGGTCAGCTGCTGCGGCGCGGTGATGCGGAAGGTGAAGAGCGCCTTGTCGGAGGGGTGGTCGTTACAGGGGAAGACGCGGTGCGCGGCGTCGGCCTGGTTGGCCATCGCCAGGCCGTCGGAGGTGCGGATCCAGCCGCCGTCGCTCTTGCCGCCGGGGTTGCTGGTGTGCTCGATGGAGATCTTCACGTCCTGCCCCCGGGAGATGTGGAAGGCGGGGGTGAGCACCAGGTCCTCGTCGTGCTGCTCGTGCTTGGCGGGCAGGCCGCCGATCTTCACGGAGCGTACGGTGCCGCGGGCGAAGTCGAGGTTGACGTGGTCGAGCTCGGTGGTGGCACGGGCGGTGATCGCGGTGGTGGCGTTCAGCGGCCGGTCGTTGTGACCGGAGTAGTCCAGCGAGATGTCGTAGGACGTGACGTCGTAGCCGGTGTTGCCGAGTGTGGGGAAGAGGCGGTCACCGAGGCCTTGTGGGCCGAGGGCCGGCGGCTCGGCCATGCCGAGGGTGGCGAGGGCGGCCAGTCCGAGGGCGGCGGCCCGGCGTGCGGCGGCCCGGCGGCCGGTCCACCGGATCCGTCCGCTCGGGCCACGGGGCAGGGCGCGGGCAGGGACGGGGCGACCGGGGTCGCGGGAGGGACGACGCAAGCGAAGGGACATGAACTACGGCTACCAACTCGGCCCCCTCCCCCGCGGGTGACGGGGCAAACGGCACCCGAACGGGCGGCGTCCCGCGCATCCGTCCTGCGTCGCCGGACGGAGAGGTGTCCGACGGGCGGAGAGGTATCCGACGGACCGTCACCGGGCGGCCCGCCGGGCCGTTCAGGGGCGCAGCGCCGCGGCCTGCCGGGCGCGGCCGGCCCGCAACACGTCGAAGACACCGGGCACTTGGCGCATGGCCCGCATCAGGGACGGCAGCCCGGCGGCGTTCGGCAGATGCAGGGTGTAGGTGTGGCGGACCCGTTGTTCGTGCGGGGGTTCGACGGCGGCCGACACCACGGCGGCGCCCTGGGAGGCGATGGCCTCGGTGAGGTCGGCCAGGAGGTGCGGCCGGCTGAAGGCCTCGGCCAGGAGGGTGACCCGGCAGCCGTGACCCCCCTGGCCCGCGCCCCGCCACCGCACCCCGACCGGCTGCCGGCCGGTGGCCGCCATCCGTGCCACGGCGGGACACAGGGCGCGGTGGACGGTGACCGTGCCGCCCCGTACGGCGAATCCGGTGACGGTGTCCGGCGGCACCGGGGTGCAGCAGCCCGCCAGCCGGACCGCCGCACCGGGCAGGTCCGCCACCGCGAGGACCGAGGCGGGGGCGACCGGGTCCGCTCCGGAACGGTCGTGGTCCGCGGCGCGGCGGCCGGCGGGGGGCAGCACTGCCGCGGGCCCCTCGCCGGGGTTCGCCGGGCGGGCGCCGGGCTCCCCCGGTCCGGCCAGCCACCGGCCGATGGCGAGCCGGGCGGCGGGGGTACGGGCGTGGTCGAGCCATTCCGGCGAGGGGCCGGCCGCGGGGTCCGGGGCCATCAGCAGCTGCAGGCTGTCGCCGTCGTGCAGGACGGTGGAGAGGGTGGCGAGCCGGCCGTTGACACGGGCGCCGATACAACAGTGCGCCGCCTCGCCGTGCCGTGCGTACGCGGCGTCCACACAACTCGCCCCGGCGGGCAGACCGATGGCTCCGCCTGCGGCGGCGGGCGAGCCGTCCGACGGGGCGTCGGTGCAGAAGACGGTGATCTCCCGGTCCTGGGCGAGGTCGTCGCGCAGCGAGGTCCAGAAGGTGTCCGGGTCGGGGGTGGTGCGCTGCCACTCCAGCAGCCGGGAGAGCCATCCGGGGCGGGTCGGGTCGGCCCGTTCGCCCTCGGGGGCGTCCGCGCCGTCCGTCGGGGCGTACGGGTTGCCCAGGGCGATCACCCCGGCCTCGGCGACCCGGTGCATCTGGTGCGTGCGGATCAGCGTCTCGGCGATCTCCCCGGACGGGCCGGTGACCGCCGTGTGCAGCGACTGGTAGAGGTTGAACTTGGGGGCCGCGATGAAGTCCTTGAACTCGGAGATGACCGGCGTGAAGCAGGTGTGCAGCTCGCCGAGGACGGCGTAGCAGTCGGCATCCTCCGCCACCAGCACCAGCAGCCGTCCCAGGTCCGCGCCGGTCAGCCCGCGGCGGGCGAGGCGTACCCGGTGCACGGAGACGAAGTGCCGGGGCCGGATGAGGACTTCGGCGTCGATACCGGCCTCGTCCAGGACCGTACGGACCCGCTGCGCGAGGGCGCCGAGCGGATCGGGCCGGGTGGTGTACTCCATGACCAGGGCCCGGGTGGTGGCGTACTCCTCCGGGTGCAGGATCGCGAAGACCAGGTCCTCCAGCTCGGCCTTCAGCGCCTGGACGCCGAGGCGTTCGGCGAGCGGGATCAGCACATCGCGGGTCACCTTGGCGATCCGCGCCTGCTTCTCGGGGCGCATCACCCCCAGGGTGCGCATGTTGTGCAGCCGGTCGGCGAGCTTGATGGACATCACCCGCACGTCGTTGCCGGTCGCCACCAGCATCTTGCGGAAGGTCTCCGGCTCGGCGGCCGCGCCGTAGTCGACCTTCTCCAGCTTGGTGACGCCGTCGACCAGATAGCAGACCTCCGCACCGAAGCGGTCCTTGACCTGATCCAGCGTCACTTCCGTGTCCTCGACGGTGTCGTGGAGCAGGGAGGCGGTCAAGGTCGTGGTCTCCGCGCCGAGTTCGGCGAGGATGAGGGTCACCGCGAGCGGGTGGGTGATGTACGGCTCGCCGCTCTTGCGCAGTTGGCCGCGGTGCGAGGACTCCGCGAGCAGATAGGCCTTGGCGAGGGTGTCCACGTCGGCGTCCGGGTGGTGAGCGCGGTGCACCTTGGCGACGTGCTCCAGGGCGTGTGGGAGGCCGTCGCGCGGGGCCGGGCCGAGCAGCGCGGCGCGGCCGATCCGGCGCAGTCCTCTGAGCTCCAGGCGGCGGCGCTTGCGGCCCGCTGCTCCAGGGTTACCAGGGTCTGTGGCCTCTGCGCTCATGGGCACCTCCGGCAGCGTCGACCGGCGGTGGGACGTGTCAGTTCGGACGTCCGGGCCGGTGCTTGATGCTACCGAGCCCATCACGCAGCGCTGGCCGCCTCTCGCCCACAGTGATACGGATCACCCGTTCGAGCGAATCTTTCGTTCGGAACCGTGACTCACCGCAGGCCGCGCCCCGGGGACGCCGCAGGCCCTGTCAGGTGAGCGCGGCGGCCGGCCAGCCGGGGGCGAAGGTGCCCTCGGCGACGATCTCGGCCGGGCCGGTCATCTCGACCGTGCCGTCGGGCAGCTCGGTGATCGAGAGGCGGCCGCCGGGCACATCGACCGTGTACGTGACGGGAATACCGGTCCGGGTGGGGTCGACGCCGTCCCTGCGGGCGGTGGCGACGGCGACCGCACAGGCGCCGGTGCCGCAGGAGCGGGTCTCGCCCGAGCCGCGCTCGTGGACCCGCATCGCCACATGGCGCGGGCCGCGGTCGGCCACGAACTCGATGTTCACGCCGTCGGGATAAACCGACGCAGGGCTGAACGGCGGTACGGCCAGCAGGTCGCCGGCGTGGGCCAGATCGTCGACGAAGGCGACCGCGTGCGGATTGCCCATGTTCACGTTCCGGGCCGGCCAGCTGCGGCCGTCGACCGTGACGACGACGCTCTCGTCAAAGAGCGCGGCGCGGCCCATGGAGACCGTGACATCGCCGGTCTTGGCGACGTGGACGCGGCGGACGCCGGCCCGGGTGGCGATGGCGAGGTCACCGGCCTCGACCAGGCCGGCGTGCAGCAGATAGCGCGCAAAGACGCGGACGCCGTTGCCGCACATCTCGGCGATCGAGCCGTCGCCGTTGCGGTAGTCCATGAACCACTCGGCCTCGTCGGCCTGGGCACGCGCCTCCGGGTGCGCGGCGGACCGTACGACATGCAGCAGGCCGTCGCCGCCGAGGCCGGCCCGCCGGTCGCAGATCATGGCGACGGCGGTCGCGGGAAGATCGAGGCGGCCGTCCGGGTCGGGGACGATCACAAAGTCGTTCTCGGTGCCGTGGCCCTTGAGGAAGGCGAGGCGCTGCGTGCTGGTCACCCTTGCATCGTACGGGGGCGCCGGGGTGCGGGCCTTACGGGCGCGGAGGGCTCGTGCCGCCGCCCGGTACGGGCTGTGCGCCTACGGCCCGCACGCGCCGGGACACAGGCCCGGGGAACAACCCCCGCAACGGGCAGACCCCGCCGCCCTGGCGCAGCGCCCTGCGCACAGTCCGCTCAGCGCAGCCGGGCCACCCGCCAGATGGCCAGTGACGCCGGGACGGCCACCACCACGGCGTAGAGCAGCACCACCCGCCAGTCGGCGCGCCGGCCGGAGCCGCGTGCCGGGAGGCCGGGCCAGGTGTGGCCGACGCGGCGGGCGGCCATCATGCCCCAGCCCGCGGCGCAGCAGCACAGCAGCAGGCCGAGCATGGCGATCACCGCGCCGCCGTCGCCGCCGATCTCGAAGGCGAGGGGGAAGGCGAACATCAGCGAGCCGAGGGCGGCGACCACGACGATCGGCGCCAGCTGCCACAGGCGCAGCCGGCGCGGCGGGCGCAGCTCCCGGAAGGACTCGCCGGGGGCGTCGGTGCCGGAGGCCGGGGCGTCGGAGTCGTCCAGGGCATCCGGGCCGGTGAGCGGTACGGCACCGGGATCGTGGGCGCCGGACAGGCCGTCGCCGGTGTCCGGACCGTCGTCGGTCAGGGGTGCCGATTCAGCGCCGGGGTCCGGTTGCTGCGCTCGGTTGCGAGGGCCGGCCTCCATTGCCACGCGCCCTCCCCACTGCAGACTGCACGCCTCGATCGAAGGTCGATGATGACACGCCCTCAGGGGCCCGGATGACGGCCGGAGCGTCCCGATGCCATGACGTGATCAGGCTGTGACCGGTCGTTCGAGCAACTCCAGAGCCTGCGCGGGAAGTTCCGCCCGGTGCTCGGCGGCGCCGCTGAGCCAGTGGACCCGGGGGTCCCGGCGGAACCACGAGTCCTGGCGGCGCGCGAAGCGTTTGGTGGCGCGTACCGTCTCGTCGCGCGCCTCCTGCTCGGTGCACTCCCCCGCAAGCTGGGCGAGCACCTGCTGGTAGCCGAGCGCCCGGGAGGCCGTACGGCCCTCGCGCAGCCCCTCGCCCTCCAGCCGGCGCACCTCGTCGACCAGGCCTGCCTCCCACATGCGGTCGACCCGCCGCGCGATCCGCTCGTCGAGCTCGGGGCGCTCGACGTCGACGCCGATCTGCAGGGTGTCGTAAACCGCTTCGTGACCGGGGAGGTTGGCGGTGAAGGGGCGGCCGGTGATCTCGATGACCTCCAGGGCGCGCACGATGCGACGGCCGTTGCTCGCCAGGATCGCGCGCGCCGCCCCGGGGTCGGCGGCGGCCAGCCGGGCGTGCAGGGTGCCGCTGCCCTGTTCGGCGAGTTCGGCCTCCAGGCGGGCGCGCACCTCCGGGTCGGTGCCGGGGAACTCCAGGGCGTCGATGGCGCCGCGTACGTACAGGCCGGAGCCGCCGACGAGGACCGGGGTGCGGCCCTCGGCGAGCAGCCGGTCGATCTCGGCGCGGGCCAGCTGCTGGTACTCGGCGACGCTGGCGGCGCGGGTCACGTCCCAGATGTCCAGGAGGCGGTGCGGGACGCCCTGCTGCTCCTCGGGCGTGAGTTTGGCGGTGCCGATGTCCATGCCGCGGTAGAGCTGCATGGAGTCGGCGTTGATGACCTCGCCTCCGACATGCCGGGCGAGTGCGACGCCCAGATCGGACTTTCCGGCCGCGGTGGGACCGACGACGGCGATGACCCGCGGAGCGGGAACGGCGGTGTTCACCCCGTCAGTCTCGCAAACATCCCACCCCCCTCTCGAACGAGCGACGTGACGGGCAACCGATGGGTTCGTTGCCTGTTGCGAGGTCCCAAGAGCCGGTGCGTCCCACCGGCGCCCGCGGGCGGCGCAATGGACCGTTCCCCGGCGGCATGGGATTTCGCCACATGAAGAGCGTAGGAGCAGTTATGGGCGTGTTTTCGCGGTTTCGCCGCCGTAAGTCCGAAGCGTCGATGGAGGAGAGCACCGCTGCGGCGGTGACGGCCGAGGCGGAGGAGCCGACGGAGCCGGCCGTTTCCACGGCCGCCGAGGCCGCCGAGGCCGCCGTCGGCACCGAGGAGGCCGCGGACGGCGCCGGGGTGTCGGCGGAGGCGGCAGCCGTGGCGGAGGCGGCAGCCGTGGCGGACACGCCGGAGGCAGCGGTGGAGACGGAAGCGGAGGCTCCGCAAGCGTCCGGGGCGACGTCCGGGACGGCCGCCGGTGACCGGCCGCCGGCGGAGAAGTCCGGCGAGAGCGCCGGGATCCCCCGCCAGCAGTCGGCGGAGGCCGCCGCGGACAGCGAGAGCGCACGGCACTAGGGAGTGTCGTTCGGATCATGCGCGACCCCGCCATGATCCGAACGACACCCCCTGGTCCGCCGGGCCCGCGGTACCCGGCTCGACGGCCGTGAGACACCCCGCCTCGCGGCCGTCGCCGTATCCGGGCCGCGCTACGACCAGGCCGCCACGAAGTAGCCCACGCCGTACGGCGCCTCGTCGCGGAGCAGCCGGCCGTGCAGTCCCGCACCCTCGGCCGCGCCCGCCAGGACCTGCCAGCAGGAGCGCCCGGACACCTGGAGGGCGGCGGCCGTCCCGCCGTCCAGAGCGGTCAGCGCATCGATGTCGGCGGTGCCCAGGGCGCGGGCCGTCGCGGCGTCGAAGGCCTCGGCCCGCTCGTCGAAGTAGCCGGGCGCCTTCACCGTCCGGCAGGCGCTGCCGTCGCCCATCACCAGCAGCGCCACCCGGGGCGCGGACGCCGCGATCTCCCGGCCCGCCGGCAGACAGCGCTCGCGGGGCAGCGACTCGGTCACCCCCAGCGCCTCCACGGGGGCGTCGGCCCAGTCCGTACGGGACAGCAGCCAGGCGCCGACCGACAGCGACGGCGGGAGTTCCCGCTCCGGTGCCCTCTCCGCGGCGCCCAGTTGCACGCCGAGGTCCACTCCGAAGCCGCGGAACGAGCCGAGCGCGCCCTGTGGATACCGGCCCTGGCCGACCTCGTCGGCGGGGCCCAGGACGACCAGCCGGTCGGGACGGGCCGCGGCGAGCACGCCGATCGCGTCCAGACAGGCGGCACGCAGCGCCGCCAGTTCGGGCGCCGCCCCGGCGGCCACCGCCGGGACGAGGAGCGGCGGACAGGGACAGAGGGCGGCGGCTACGAGCATGCCACGCAGCGTAACGCCCCCGGTACGGGGCCGGGTGCGGTGCCCCTACGGGGTATCCGGCGCGGGTACGGGTGTCAGTCGCAGCCGCAGCCGGCGGTGGGCGCCGGGCCCGGTGCCGGGGCGCCGATGGTGGGCAGGCCCAGCAGCACGCCCTGGGGCTTCTTTGCCGGGGCGGCGTTGCGCTTCTCCCAGGCGTCACCGGCCCGGGTGCGGCGGACCGCCTTGGCCGGCCCTTCCGCCAGGAGGTGGTGCGGAGCGGCGTAGGTGACCTCGACGGTCACCATGTCGCCGGGGCGGACCGGCTCGTCGGGGCGCGTGAAGTGCACCAGACGGTTGTCGGGGGCCCGGCCGGACAGACGGTGCGTCGCCTCGTCCTTGCGGCCCTCGCCCTCGGCGACCAGGACCTCCAGCGTCCGGCCGACCTGCTTCTTGTTCTCCTCCCAGGAGATCTCCTCCTGGAGAGCGACCAGGCGCTCGTAACGCTCCTGGACCACGGCCTTGGGGATCTGGTCCGCCATGTCGGCCGCCGGGGTGCCGGGGCGCTTGGAGTACTGGAAGGTGAAGGCCTGGGTGAAGCGGGACTCGCGGACCGTGTGCAGGGTCTGCTCGAAGTCCTCCTCGGTCTCGCCCGGGAAGCCGACGATGATGTCCGTGGAGATGGCGGCGTCCGGCATCGCGGCGCGCACCTTCTCGATGATGCCGAGGAAGCGGTCCTGCCGGTACGAGCGGCGCATCGCCTTGAGGACGGTGTCCGAGCCGGACTGCAGCGGCATGTGGAGCTGCGGCATGACGTTGGGCGTCTCGGCCATGGCGGCGATGACGTCGTCGGTGAAGTCGCGGGGGTGCGGGGAGGTGAAGCGGACCCGCTCCAGGCCCTCGATCTTCCCGCAGGCGCGCAGCAGCTTCGAGAACGCCTCGCGGTCGCCGATGTCGGAACCGTACGCGTTGACGTTCTGGCCGAGCAGGGTGATCTCGCTGACGCCCTCGGCGACCAGCGCCTCGGCCTCGGCGAGGATGTCGCCGGGCCGGCGGTCCTTCTCCTTGCCGCGCAGCGCCGGGACGATACAGAAGGTGCAGGTGTTGTTGCAGCCCACCGAGATGGAGACCCACGCCGCGTACGCGCTCTCGCGCCGGGTGGGCAGCGTCGACGGGAACGCCTCCAGCGACTCGGCGATCTCGACCTGCGCCTCTTCCTGGACGCGGGCACGCTCCAGCAGCACCGGCAGCTTGCCGATGTTGTGCGTCCCGAACACCACATCGACCCAGGGGGCCTTCTTGACGATGGTGTCGCGGTCCTTCTGGGCGAGGCAGCCGCCCACGGCGATCTGCATACCGGGCCGCGCGGCCTTCTTCGGGGCGAGCTGCCCGAGGTTGCCGTAGAGCCGGTTGTCGGCGTTCTCCCGCACCGCGCAGGTGTTGAAGACCACGACGTCGGCGCCCTCGCCGTCCTTGGGCGCGGGGACGTATCCGGCCTCTTCCAGCAGGCCGGACAGCCGCTCGGAGTCGTGGACGTTCATCTGGCACCCGTAGGTGCGGATCTCGTAACTCTTGTTCACGCCCACTGCCTGGCTCCGGTCGCTGCTGGTCATGCAACAAGGGTAGGCGGTACCGGGAGTACCTCCGGCCCCGGAGTCGGCGGGCGGGATGCGGCCCCCGGGCGTGCGGATGCCCGGACGGCCCGCCTCACAGGGCCAGCACGAGGGCGGCGCAGAGGCCGCCGAGCCCCAGGGCGAAGGCCGCGCTGCGCAACCCGCCGTCGCGCCAGCGGAAGGGGCGGTCCAGGGCGAAGCGGCCGGGGCCGGTCGCCGCGACGGTCAGTGCGACGACGGCGATGGTCAGGGGATATTCGATGCCGCCGGTCATCGCCCAGAGTCCCTGGGACGCGGAGGTGGCCATGGCGTTGATCATCACGCCGATGAGTGCGGCCGCCGCCAGGGGCGTCAGCAGCCCGGCCGCGAGGCCGAGGCCGCCGAGGAACTCCGACACTCCGGCGAGGCAGGCGAAGAACTGGCCGGGGTGGTAGCCGAGGGCCGCGAAGCCCTTGCCGGTGGCGGCGAGCCCGTGGCCGCCGAAGAGGCCGAAGAGCTTCTGGGCGCCGTGGCCGGCCATGATCAGTCCCACCGTCAGCCGGAGGAGGAGCAGGCCGAGGTCGGCGCCGAGCGGGGGTGAGCGGAGAGCGTCGGGCCGGGCACGGATGTCCGGCCGCAGTTCGGTGAGCGGTTTCATGGGGTGTCGTTTCCCGCACCGGCGCGTCATGGGGCCGCGGTGCCGGGCACCGGCGCCGGTGCGCTCGTGACGGAGGGGATCACACGGGGTGCGTGCCGGGTGGCACGCGGTGGGGGACGTGCCAGGTCCCCGCTGCGTCGGGACATGGAGAGGGAACGGCCCTCTCCAACCGATCGTGCTACGCGAGGCGCCATCTGCATAGGGCGGGCGGACAGCGGGACGGCCCGGCCGGGCCGGGGCCGGATCGCAAAGGGGTTCCTGCCCCTCCCTTTCCCGCCGCGCTGCTGGCAGGATCCCGCCCATGGTCACAGCACTCTCCCGCACCGGCCGCCGGGCCTTCCGGGCGGCGGTCGCGGCACTGGTCGTCCTCGGTCCGGTGCTGTGGTGGCTGCCGGCGATGAACGGTGAGCCCTCGCCGCACGGGCAGGTGACGCTGGCGACGGGGGTGCCGACCGGCGTCTACGCACGCTACGGGGAGCTGCTGAAGCAGGATCTGGCCCACGCCATGCCGGAGGTGGATCTGCGGCTGGCCCGCAGCGAGGGCTCCGTCGACAATCTGCGCCAACTGGTGGCCGGGCGCGCGGAGTTCACCATTGCGACGGCGGACGCGGTCGCCGCGTACCAGGTCAGCGGCGAGCCGGACGCGGACCGGCTGCGGGCGTGTGCGCGGCTGTACGACGACTACATGCAACTGGTGGTGCCGAAGAGGTCCACGGTGCGTTCGACGAAGGATCTGCGGCGGCTGCGGGTGGGCGTCGGTGCCGACGGCTCCGGCGTACAGCTGATCACTCGGCGGTTGCTGGAGGCGGCCGGGCTGGACTTCGACAAGGACATCGAGCCGGTGCGGGTCGGCATCGACAAGATGCCCAAGCTGCTGGAGCAGCACAAGCTGGACGCTTTCTTCTGGTCCGGCGGGCTGCCGACGACGGCGGTGCAGCGGCTGGCACAGCGGTTCCCGGTGCGGCTGGTCCAGCTCGGCGATCTGGGCCCGGCGCTGCACCGGCAGGGCGAGCGCACCCGCTACTACCGTGCGGCGGTGATGCCCGCCGACGCCTACCCCCTGGCCCAGAACGGGCAGGCGGTGAAGACGATTGCGGTGGCGAATCTGCTGGTGACCACGGACCGCGAGGACGCGGCGATGACCCAGGGCATCACGCGTACGGTCATCGACAGCCGGGACGGGATCGGGCGCCAGGTGCATGCCGCACAGAAGGTGGATCTGCGGACGGCGGTGTTCACCGACCCGCTGGAACTGCACGAGGGTGCCCGGCGGTATTACGTGTCCCAGAAGCCGTGAGCCCACCTCTGATCTGCCTCCGCGGGCCCCGGTCCGCGCACGGACCGGGGCCCGCACCGGACCGGCCGGTGCGGGCCCCGGTCACGGGACGCGAGAGGCGTCAGGCGGCGACGATGTTCTCCGCCTGCGGGCCCTTCGGGCCCTGGGTCACGTCGAAGGTGACCTTCTGGCCCTCGAGGAGCTCACGGAAGCCCTGGGCGGCGATGTTCGAGTAGTGGGCGAAGACGTCGGGGCCGCCGCCGTCCTGCTCGATGAAGCCGAAGCCCTTTTCCGAGTTGAACCACTTGACGGTGCCGGAAGCCATGTTTTTCTCCTTCATGGGGCAAACCGGAGACCACACTGCGCGGCCTCCTTGTCGCCGAGATGATTGCCCCATACCGGAACAGGTCCGGAAAACAAGGAACGCCCGGGGCTACCAGCCTCCGGGCGCGCACAAAGTTCATCATGGGTACCACAACTGCAACGCCGTTCACGGTAGCACAGCCGACCGGGGTGCCGTACATCCCCGCGAGCCGCCCCTCACGGCCCGGTGCGCGGCACGGTGACGGTGACCTTCAGCCCGTGCGGCGGATGCGGAGCGTAGTCGATGGTGGCGCCGCCCGCGGTGAGCAGAGCGCGGGTGATCGACAGGCCGAGCCCGGAGCCGGAGACGTTCTGATGGCGGCTGCTGCGCCAGAAGCGGTCACCGACCCGGGCGAGTTCGTCGTCGGTCAGGCCGGGGCCGCGGTCGGCGACGGTGACATGGACGCGCTCGCCCTCCGGCGCGACCCCGACAGTGACCGGCCGGCTCTCCGGGGTGAACTTCAGGGCGTTGTCGACGACGGCGTCCAGGGCACTGGACAGCGCCACCGGGTCGGCCCAGCCGGTGACGGCCCGCTGCCCCTCGTACGTGAGGAGGACGCCCTTGTCGTCGGCCAGCGGGCGCCAGGAGTCGACGCGTTCGGCCGCCAGCGCCGCGACATCGGTCAGCTGGAGGTCGGCGGCGGTGTGTTCGGCGAGCGCGAGGTCGAGCAGATCGTCCAGGACACGGGCCAGCCGCTTGCCCTCCGTACGGACCGAGGCGATCTCCGCATTGCCGTCGGGGAGTTCGAGGGCCAGCAGCTCGATGCGCAGCAGCAGCGCGGACAGGGGGTTGCGCAGCTGGTGGGAGGCGTCGGCGACAAAGGCGCGCTGCTGTTCCAGGACGTCTTCGACGTTGTCGGCCATCTCGTTGAACGAGCGGGCCAGCCGGCGCAGTTCGGGCGGCCCCGCGGTGGCCGCGACGCGGGCATTCATCCGGCCGGTGGCGATGTCGTGGCTGGCCGCGTCGAGGACCCGTACCGGCCGCAGCACCCAGCCGGTGAGGCGGAAGGCCGCGGCGACGGCGACGAGCATGGCCGCGCACTCACCGGCCGCGATCAGCAGCCAGCCGTGCAGGACATGGGCACGCATCTGCCCGGTGGGCGAGTCGGTCATGACGACGGCGACCACATCGCCGTCGCGGATCACCGGTGAGGCGACCGGGATGCGTCCGGTGTCGTCCCAGGGCCAGATCTGGCGCGGGTCGTGGCTGCGCCGGCCGGCCAGCGCCTCGCTGAAGGCCTGCGCGCCCTCGCCGTCGCGGGGCACCGGCATGGTGGCCGGAGCGGCGGCCATCGGGGTGTGATCGCGGTAGAAGACGCCGGCACGAATCCCGTAGAGGCCGTAGTAGCGGGCGAGTTCGGTGCGCAGGGTGGCGCGCCGCTCGTCCTCCTCGGGGGTCTTGCTGTGGGCGTCCGTGGCGGGGCGGGCGGTGACGAACTGGGCGAGGGAGGCGAAGCGGGCGGCATCGTCGATCCGGTCGACGACCACCCGCTGCTGTTCCACACCCGCCGTGATGACGCCCAGCGGGATGCCGAGCGCGAGCAGCACACCGGCCATGAGGACGATGAGGAGCGGGAGGAGTCGGGTGCGCACCTGGTCGCGGCGGCCTTCAGGAGGCCGGGGAGGCCGGTGGCCGCGGCCCCGCGCCGGCGGCCGGGGCGACCAGGCGGTAGCCGACGCCGCGCACCGTCTCGATCAGGGCCGGCATCCGCAGCTTGGCGCGGAGCGAGGCGATGTGCACCTCCAGGGTCCGGCCGGTGCCCTCCCAACTCGTCCGCCACACCTCGCTGATGATCTGTTCCCGGCGGAAGACCACGCCGGGACGCTGGGCGAGCAGCGCGAGCAGGTCGAACTCCTTGCGGGTGAGCGGGACCGGGGCGCCGTCCACGGACACCTGGCGGGTGGGGAGTTCGACGGTGACCGCGCCCAGGCGGAGCGCGTCGTCCGCGCCGGGCTCGTCGGCCGGCTGCTCGCCGCCGGGTGCGTTACGCCGGCTCACCGCGTGAATACGGGCCAGCAGCTCGCCGGTGTCGTACGGCTTGACGACATAGTCGTCCGCGCCGAGGTTGAGGCCGTGGATACGGGAGCGCACGTCGGCGCGCGCGGTGACCATGATGACGGGGGTGGCGCAGATCTTGCGGATCCGGCCGCACACCTCGAAGCCGTCCTGGTCGGGCAGCCCGAGATCGAGCAGCACCACCGCGAACGGCTCCGCGTGGTCGGGCAGCAGGGCCTTGAGCGCCTCCTCGCCGTTGCGTGCGTGCACGACGGACAGACCGTGCTTGGCGAGCACCGCGGACAGGGCCGCGGCGACATGATCGTCGTCCTCGACGAGCAGCAGTCTCATCGGTCCACCTCCCCGGGTGCGTGTGTACGGGCCACAGGGCATCTACGGTGATGGGCGGTGTGCGCGTCAAGAGGAGGCCACCTCCTGGCTGCCATCCGTTACCCAGCCGGTACGCCCGCGGTACCGCGTCACCGCCCGCAGCCGTCCACCCCGCTCCACACAGAGTGTCCGTCAGCGGCCGGATCGTTATCCTCAAGTTCCCCTCAGAACTGATGACGCTGGTCGCAGGGCGTCATTAAGGTCCTCCCAACCGAGGAGGACGGAGCTACACGCCGATGAGCGAAGTATCGGTGACCAAGAACGCCGAGGGTCCCGCGCCGGCAGGGGACCAGCTGGTCGTGCTGGACAACGTGAACAAGCACTTCGGCGCGCTGCACGTGCTCCAGGACATCGACCTGACGATCCACCGCGGCGAGGTCGTCGTCGTGATCGGGCCCTCGGGCTCGGGCAAGTCGACGCTCTGCCGCACGATCAACCGCCTGGAGACCATCGACAGCGGCAGCATCACGATCGACGGGAAGCCGTTGCCGCAGGAGGGACGGGAGCTGGCCCGGCTGCGCGCCGACGTGGGCATGGTCTTCCAGTCCTTCAACCTCTTCGCACACAAGACGGTGCTGGAGAACGTGATGCTGGGGCAGACCAAGGTCCGCGGGACGGACAAGGCCGCCGCCATGCAGAAGGCCCGCGCACTGCTCGACCGGGTCGGCGTCGGCACCCAGGCGGACAAGTACCCCGCGCAGCTCTCCGGTGGTCAGCAGCAGCGGGTGGCGATCGCCCGTGCGCTGGCGATGGACCCGAAGGTGATGCTGTTCGACGAGCCGACCTCCGCGCTGGACCCGGAGATGATCAACGAGGTGCTGGACGTGATGCAGCAGCTCGCCCGGGACGGCATGACGATGATCGTGGTCACCCATGAGATGGGGTTCGCGCGCTCCGCAGCGAACCGGGTCGTCTTCATGGCGGACGGCCGCATCATCGAAGAAGCGGAGCCGAACCAGTTCTTCAACAACCCGCGCAGCGACCGCGCCAAGGACTTCCTGTCGAAGATCCTCCATCACTGAGGCCGTAGTCGGGCCACGACCCTTGCCCACACTTGCTGAACCAAAGGATGTTCACCATGAGGATGCGTAAGACGGCCTCGGCCGGTGCGGTGGTGCTCGCACTCGCGGCGACGGCTACGGCGTGCGGCGGCGACTCGGGTACGGCGGGCGACAAGCCGGCCGGCGGCGAGGTCTACAGCCACACCTACAAGGTCGCCACGGCGCCGAAGATCGACTCCCCGGTGCTGAAGAAGGCCCAGAAGGCCAAGAAGCTCGTCATCGGCGTGAAGGCCGACCAGCCGTTCCTGGGCTTCAAGGACACCGCCGGCAAGTACTCCGGCTTCGACATCGAGATCGCCAAGATGGTCGCCGCCGACCTGGGCTTCTCCGAGAAGCAGATCGAGTTCAAGACGATCGACTCCAATGTCCGTGAGACCACCATCTCCCACGGCCAGGTCGACTACTACGTCGGCACCTACACGATCAACGACGAGCGCAAGAAGCAGGTCGGCTTCGCGGGCCCGTACTACACCGCCGGCGCGGACCTCCTGGTGCGCAAGGACGACAAGGCCATCACCGGCCCGGAGACCCTCAAGGGCAAGAAGGTCTGCTCGATCGTCGGCTCGACTCCGCTGCAGGAGATCAAGAAGCCGAAGTACGGCGCGCAGACCAGCGAGCAGTCGAAGTACTCGGACTGCGTGAAGAACCTCGTCGACGGCCAGGTGGACGCGGTCACCACCGACGACGCGATCCTCAAGGGCTACGCCGCCCAGCGTCCCTCCCAGCTCCGGGTCGTCGGCAAGCCGTTCACCAAGGAGCCCTACGGCGTCGGTATGCGCAAGGACGACAAGGCCCTGCGCGACGCCATCACCACGGCGCTGGAGAACCACATCAAGAACGGCGACTACGAGAAGGCGTACAAGGGCACGCTCGGCAAGTCGGGTTCGTCCTACGTCGCCCCGGAGACCCCGCTTCCGCGCTACTGAGGCACCCGCGCACGCACCGGACCGCGCCGCCCCGTACGCCCGCCGCGGCGGGTGTGCGGGGCGCGGTGTCTTCCGCGCCCCGCCCCTCTTTGCTCCTCTTCCCGCTGTCGACCCGACCGCTACCGCGGAGACCCCATGAACGTACTCCTCGATTATCTGCCCGAGTTCCGGGACGGGTTCCTCGGAACCCTGGCGATCACCGCGTCCAGCGCGCTGCTCGCGCTGGTCCTCGGCGTTGCCATAGCCGGCTTCCGCGTGTCTCCGGTCCCGCCGCTGCGCGCCTTCGGCACGGCCTGGGTCACGGTGCTGCGCAACACCCCGCTGACGCTGCTCTTCCTGGTCGCGTTCTTCGTCGTCCCGCAGGTGCTGTTCCGCGGCGCCAGCCCGTACGTCCTGGCCACCCTGGCCCTCGGCTTCTACACCTCCTCCTTCGTCTGCGAGGCGGTGCGCTCCGGTATCAACACCGTGCCGCTCGGCCAGGCGGAGGCGGCGCGCAGCATCGGCATGACGTTCTCCCAGACGCTGCGCCAGATAGTGCTCCCGCAGGCCACGCGCACCGTACTGGCGCCGCTCAGCAGCATCTTCATCGCGCTGACGAAGAACTCCGCGATCGCCGGGGCGTTCGGCTTCGGCGAGCTGTTCAACGTCTCCAAGCTGCTCAATGACAAGGGGTACGCGATCGCCTGGATCTTCCTGTGGACGGCGCTCGCCTACCTCGTCATCACCTTCGCCATCAGCGGCGCCTTCCGGGTGCTGGAGCGCCGGATGGGGGTCGTGCGGTGAACGGATGCGGGAGGCCGGACGGGACGACGTGGGTGCCGCGCGCAGGCGGGGCGGAAACTAGTGAGGTAAGGGCATGAGCGGTGCCAGCGTTCTCTACGACGTACCCGGGCCGAAGGCCAGGACACGCAACCGCATCTACAGCGTCGGCGGTGTGCTCGCGGTGCTGGGACTGCTGGTGTTCGCCGTGGTCCGGCTCAACACCAAGGGCCAGCTCGAACCCGAGGTGTGGAACATCTTCAACAACGCCGGAGTGCGGACCAACATCCGTGACGGCGTTCTGACGACACTTCAGGTCTTCGCGGTCGCGGCGGTGCTGTCGCTGGTCCTGGGCGTGCTGCTCGCGGTGGCGCGGCTGTCGGACCACAAGCCGGTCCGCTGGCTGGCGACCGGTTTCATCGAGCTCTTCCGCGCCGTCCCGCTGCTGATCACGATCTATGCGCTGTGGGTGACGCTCCTGACCAACCGCGAGAGCCTCGGCCTCGGCGAAAACGGGCCGCAGTTCTGGGCGCTGGTCATCGGCCTGACGGTCTACAACGGGTCGGTCCAGGCCGAGGTGCTCCGGGCCGGCGTCAACTCCGTCCCCGCGGGGCAGCGCGAGGCCGCCTACGCACTCGGTATGACCAAGACCCAGGTCATGACGACGGTGCTGCTCCCACAGGCCGTCCGGGCGATGCTGCCGACGATCATCAGCCAGCTCGTGGTGACCCTGAAGGACACCTCCCTCGGCTACATCATCACCTTCGAGGAACTGCTCTTCACCGCCCGCCAGATGAGCACCAACATCCTCGTCAACGGCAATGACACCTATGTGCCGTTCATCATCGTGACCGGCGCCATCTATGTCGCGATGTGCCTGGCGCTGTCCTCCCTCGCCAACTGGATCGAGCGGCGCGGCAGCCGGGCCAGGACCGGCATCAAGCCGGCCGCGGCCGGCGAGCCGGTGGCGGCCGGCGACGCGATGGAGGTGGCCGACGCGGTACCGGACAAGCCGGCGGCCCGGCGGGACTGAGTTCCCGCCCCTGCGCCGCTCCCCGTCCCCGCGCCGTTCCCCGTCCCCTGTGGCGTTCCCGTCCCTGCGGCCCCGCGCGGCCCTGACGGCACGACGGCCGTGGCGCGGCCGGGAGGAGACCGTCCGGAGGCGGTGGCGCCGTCGCCACCGCCTCCGTCACTTGACGCGAGCGGCCGCAGTGGGTTGCATACGCTGTGTGATCACGCACCGGGCTCCAACTGCCAGTTTCCGCCTGTCCCGTACGTACCAGCGGCCCCGGGGAGCTGCGCCGTGGACCCGGTGATCGTCGTCGGGGCCGGCCCGGTCGGCCTCTCCCTCTCGCTCGCCCTCACCCGCCTCGGCGTGCCCTGCGTCGTCCTCGACGAGACCACCGGCCAGGAGGACACCCGGCCCGCCCGCACCGCCGTGCTCCGCCAGGACACCGCCGCCTTCGTCGGCCGGCTCGGCTGCGCCGGCACCCTGGAGAGCGCCGGCACCCGCTGGACGGCCTGGCGCATCATGCGCCGCCGGCGTCTGGTGGAACGCGTCGCCTTCGCCCCGCGGACCCCGGACGGCGCGGACTCCCCCGCCACCGTGTCACCGGTTCACCTCCCGCAGCATGCGCTCACCCGCGCCCTGCGCGCCGCACTCGCCCACGAGAAGCTCGCCGAGATCGTCACCGGCAGCCGGCTCGCCGGCCTCGAACAGGACGAGCACGGCGTCAGCGCCCAGACACGCGGGCCCAACGGGACGTGGTGGCGCGGGAGTTACCTCATCGGCTGCGACGGCCCGCGCTCGACGGTCCGCAAGCTGCTGGACATCCGTTTCCCGGGCCGTACGGCCGTCGAACGGCATGCGGTGGCGGCGCTGCGCTGCGAGCTGCCCTGGCCCGGCGAGGCGCTGCTGCACCGCTCGCCGCCCCGGCACGGCGGCGGACCGGGCAACGAGGTCTCGGCCCGTCCGCTGGCCGAGGGCCTCTGGCGGCTGGACTGGCTGCTGCCGCCGGGGCGCGAACTCGTCACTCCGGACGCCCTGGTCGCCCGGATCCGCGACTCCCTCGCCGGCTGGACCACCGAATCCCCGGCGGACACGGCCGGCGAGGGCGGCACGGACGGCGGGGCGCCCGCACGGGGACGCGGCCACGGCCGGCTGGTCCCCCCGTACGAACTCCTCGACACCGGCGTGCACACCGTCCACCACCGGCTGGCCCGCTGCTGGCGGGAGGGCCGCGCCTTCCTCGCCGGGGACGCCGCCCATCTGCTGGGCGCACTCGGCACCCAGGGTCTGGACGAGGGGCTGCGGGACGCCGAGAACCTCGCCTGGAAGCTGGGTCTGGCCTGGCACCACGGCGCCTCCGAGGTGCTGCTCGACAGCTACCAGGCCGAGCGCCGGGGCGCGGTCTCGGCCCGGCTGCGCGCCGCGGACCAGGCGCTGCCGCTGCTGCGGGACGGCCGCTCGGCCCGCTGGCGGACCGTGCTGCCGGGTGCGGTGCGCGGCCGCAGCACCCTGCTGACCGACGGCCATCTGGGCCGCGGACCGCTGGGCGCGCCGCCGGTGTACACCCGCACCCCGCTGGCGGCGCCCGCAGCCGGGGGCCCCGTCGTCGAGACGCTCCCCGGTGCGGCCGTCACGGATGTGCCGGTGACCGCGTCCGACGGGTCGGTGGTGCAGCTGCGCGACCGGCTCGGGAAGGGGCTGCTGGCGGTGCTGGTGGCGCCCGGCACCGGCGTCTGGGACCGGCGGCACTGGCAGTCGGCGGGCCTGATGCCCCGGCTGGCCGAAGCGGTCGACGCGCTGCCGATGGCCGCCGAGATCCTGGTCACCGAGGCCTATCCGGGCGCGGCCGCCCACACCGTGCTGCTCGTACGGCCGGACGGCCATCTGGTCACCGCGCTGTCCGGGGTCCGCCCGGCCGAGATGGCCGCCTGCGCGGACGCGGTACGGGGCGGGGCGTGCGGGCGGGAGGCCGGGGCAGGCCGGGCCCGGGTGTCCGGGGGAAACGGGGAGATCGGCGGGACCGGTGATTCCACGGCGTCCCGGGACGGCGAGGCCGGGGAAGGCGGAGCCGGGGAAGGCGGAGCCGGGGAAGGCGGAGCCGGGGAAGGCGGAGCCGGGGAAGGCGGGGCCGGCCAGGATGGGGCCGGGCAGGACGGTGACGGGGCCGGGCAGGGCGGGGCTCGTGCTGTTGACCCTGTGCGAACGTCCGTGCTTCACTCCGAGGATGACTGATCACAGCTCGCGATTCTGGCGGAGGGTCCATCTCGACCTGCTCCGCTATGCGGGCTGCATGTGTCGTCCGTCCTGTTGATCCGCATCTCCTCCCCCGCGCGGCCGCCCGCCTCTGTCCGGCAGCCGCGCCTCTTCGCGATCACCCAGGACGGTTTCCGTGCCCGACGTACGTACCCCTGCGCGCCCGCATGCCACCGGCCATGACGGCGGACCCAGCGCCTCCGAACTCCTCGACTTCGCTCACCGCACCGCCGCGGACCGGGCGCTCATCACCTCGCTCCCGCTCGATCCCGAAGGCCGTACGTGGATCCGGCTGGACGGGCCGGGCGGCAGCGAGGCATGGCTGATCGGCTGGCCGCCCGGCACCGGCACCGGCTGGCACGACCACGGCGGCTCGCACGGCGCCTTCGCGACGGCCGCGGGTGAGCTGACGGAACAGTCGCTCACCGCCGCACTCCCCACCGAGGGCTGGAAGACCCTGGAACTCGCCGACGGCGTGGACCGGGAACGCAGGCTCAGCAACGGCCGCGGCCGGGCGTTCGGCCCGCACCATGTGCACCAGGTGCTCAACCTCTCCGAGGAGACCCATGCGGTGTCGGTGCACGCCTACTACCCGCCGCTGCCGCTGATGCGCCGCTACAGCCGCAGCGGACCGATGCTGCGGCTCGAAGCGGTCGAGCAGCCGGAGGAATGGACATGAGCGCGATCGATGAGCTGCTGGCGCGGGCCCGGCGTGAACTGGGGCGCCGGGTGGGCCCCCGGGAGGCCGCCGCCGTCCAGGAGTCCGGCGGACTGCTGGTGGACATCCGCTATGCGGAGCTGAGGGAGCGCGACGGCATCATCCCCGGCGCACTGATCATCGAGCGCAATGAGCTGGAGTGGCGGCTCGACCCGACGGGCGAACACCGCGCCCCGGAAGCGACCCATCACGCCCTGCCGGTCGTGGTCGTCTGCAACGAGGGCTATGCATCGAGCCTCGCGGCGCTCTCCCTGCGCGAGTTGGGCCTGCACCGGGCAACGGATCTGGAGGGCGGCTTCCAGGCTTGGCGGGAGGCGGGGTTGGCGGTGGGGTGAGAGGAGGCGGGATGGGGTGGGCGTTGGGATGGGGCTGAGGTGGGGCGGCTGCTTCGCCTGCCCGCGTGAGGCCCGGATCCGCCCCAGGACCCGCGGCCCTGCCCATGAGCCCGGCCCCCTCGCGGCTACCGGCCCCGCCGTCACGGCAGCCGACCTCACCGTCACGGCACCCGGCACCGCCGTCACGGCAGCCGACCTCACCGTCACGGCGGCCGGCATCGCCGTCACGACACCCGGCCGACGCCAAGGGTGCCCTGGCCGACGCCACAGTGTGCTGCCTCTACCGCCGTGAGGCCCGTCTCCTCATATCTCCGGCAGGTAGTGCTGCTCCAGAAGGTCCGGGTCCTCGCCTTCCTCTTCCAGGGCCTGTCTGACGACGCGGAGAGCGAGGCCTTCCGGGTAGCCCTTGCGGGCCAGCATTCCGGCCAGCCGGCGAAGCCGCTTGTCGCGGTCCAGACCTCGGGTGGAGCGCAGTTTGCGGTCGACCAGCTCGCGGGCGGTGGACTCCTCCTGCTCGGAGTCGAGGCGGCCGACGGCCACATCGATGAGGGCGGAGTCCACGCCCTTGGTGCGTAGCTCACGGGCGAGGGCGCGGCGGGCCAGGCCGCGCCCATGGTGACGGGACTCCACCCAGGCGTCGGCGAAGGCCGCGTCGTCGATCAGCCCGACGTCCTCGAAGCGGGACAGCACCTCCTCCGCGGCCTCCTCGGGGATACCCCGTCGGCGCAGCGCGTCCCCGAGCTGCGCTCGCGTACGCGGGCTCCCGGTGAGCAGACGCAGGCAGATGGCCCGCGCCTGCTCCTCGGGCGTACGCGGTGGTTCCGGCTCGGCCCTCGACGCGTCGGGATCACCGCCGTTCTCCCGGCCATGACGGCCTCTGCGGCCCTGACGGGTCTCGGCGTCGCCGGCAGCGCTGCTGGTGTCGTCCTCGCTGCCCGGCCATTCCGTTCGCCGCGTCATGACGGGCTAGCTCTTGGCCGCGGCGGCCTTGGAACCCTTGGCACTCTTGGCCGCCGGTGCCGGAGCTGCGACCGCCGGGTCGCCCGCCGCCACCGCGGCATCCGCGCCGGGCTCCACCGCCGGGTCCTGCGGCTTCACGCCGATACCGAGCTTTTCCTTGATCTTCTTTTCGATCTCGTTGGCGAGATCCGGGTTGTCCTTGAGGAAGTTGCGGGCGTTCTCCTTGCCCTGGCCGAGCTGGTCGCCTTCGTAGGTGTACCAAGCGCCGGACTTGCGGATGAAGCCGTGCTCCACACCCATGTCGATCAGACCGCCCTCACGGCTGATGCCCTGGCCGTAGAGGATGTCGAACTCGGCCTGCTTGAAGGGCGGGGAGACCTTGTTCTTGACGACCTTGACGCGGGTGCGGTTGCCGACCGCGTCCGTGCCGTCCTTGAGGGTTTCGATGCGGCGGATGTCGAGGCGCACCGAGGCGTAGAACTTCAGGGCACGGCCACCGGTCGTGGTCTCCGGCGAGCCGAACATCACGCCAATCTTCTCGCGCAGCTGGTTGATGAAGATCGCGGTGGTCTTGGACTGGTTGAGCGCACTGGTGATCTTGCGCAGTGCCTGGCTCATCAGCCGGGCCTGGAGACCGACATGGGAGTCGCCCATCTCGCCCTCGATCTCGGCCCGCGGCACCAGGGCGGCGACGGAGTCGATCACGATGAGGTCGAGCGCACCGGAGCGGACCAGCATGTCCGTGATCTCCAGGGCCTGCTCGCCGTTGTCCGGCTGGGACAGGATCAGGGAGTCGGTGTCCACGCCGAGCTTCTTGGCGTACTCGGGGTCGAGGGCGTGCTCGGCGTCGATGAACGCGACGGAGCCGCCGGCCTTCTGGGCATTCGCGACGGCGTGCAGGGTCAGGGTCGTCTTACCGGAGGACTCCGGGCCGTAGACCTCGACGACGCGGCCGCGGGGGATGCCGCCGACACCGAGCGCGACGTCAAGCGCGGTGGAGCCGGTGGGGATGACCTCGATGGGTTCGTTCGGCCGCTCCCCCATGCGCATCACGGCGCCCTTGCCGAATTGCCGTTCAATCTGTGCGAGTGCGGCGTCCAGTGCCTTCTCGCGGTCGGTGCCTGCCATGGGTTCCACCCGATTTGCTTGAGTCGATCGCTTCACGTCCATGACGCTAACGCCTGCCACTGACAATGCGCCCGGACCCGGCTCCGGCCTGTGGATAACTCCGCGAAAAGCCCGAGGACACAGGCCGGATCTCCCATGAGAATGGATGTTCGATTTTGGTGTCAAGCGACACCGGAACCGGGCCGGGTCATGTCGCCGACGACCCGGCGGGCCTACGGGCCTACGGGTCAGCGGACGCCCTGGCCGTCCTCCTGGACGCCGTCGGCCGCCGTCCGGTCCTCCAGCGGGGCCGGCGGCTGCTCGGCGTGCAGGGTCCGCCGGACGCGGGCCAGGACTCTGGCGCCGCGCCTGCGCCTGCCGTGGACCCGCAGGTCGTCGGTGACCTCGTACCGCTTGACGTAGGCGCCGAGGAACGCCTGCAGCGTCGCCGTCGCCGGAATGGCGATCAGCGCGCCCACCGCGCCCATCAGGGCCGTGCCGGCGACGACCGAGCCGAAGGCGACGGCGGGATGGATGTCCACCGTCTTGGCGGTGATCCGCGGCTGCAGCAGGTAGTTCTCGAACTGCTGGTAGATCACGACGAAGCCGAAGACCCACAGGGCGTACCAGGGGTCGACGGTGAACGCGATCAGGATGGGCAGCGCACCCGCGAGATAGGTGCCGATGGTCGGGATGAACTGGGAGACCAGCCCCACCCATATGGCCAGCGCCGGGGCGTACGGCACGCCCAGGATCTCCAGCACGACATAGTGCGCGAGCCCGGAGATCAGCGCCATCAGACCGCGGGAGTAGAGGTAGCCGCCGGTCTTGGCGACGGCGATCTCCCAGGCGCGCAGCACCTCCGTCTGGCGGCGCGGCGGGAGGACGGAGCACAGGGCGCGGCGCAGCCGGGGCCCGTCGGCGGCGAAGTAGAACGAGAACAGTGCCACCGTCAGAAGGTTGAACAGGCTGCCCAGCACCGTGGCGGAGACCGCCAGGACGTTGTTGGCGCTGTCCTGGACGTACTTCTGCAGCCAGTCGGACTTCAGCAGATTGTTCTGCACCTCGACCCGCGAGAGGTGGGTGTGCAGGGTGCTGTTGATCCAGCTGATGACGGAGTCCAGATACTGCGGGAACTCCTCCACCATGTTGGTGATCTGGCCGGCGAGCATGGAGCCCAGCAGCGCGAAGAACCCGGCCGCGGCGACGAGGATGCTCACGAAGACCAGGCCGGTGGCCAGCCCGCGCCGCATGCCGCGGGCGGCCATCCAGTCGACGGCCGGTTCGACGGCCAGTGCGAGGAAGAACGCGATCAGCACATTCAGGAGCAGGGTGATCAGCTGGTGGAATCCCCAGGTGGCGAGCTGGAAGCAGGCCACCAGAGCGAGCGCGAGCACCATGGCGCGCGGCAGCCAGGGCGGCATCCGCGCATCCGGCCGGCCCTCGGATCGGTCCTCGGACCGGTCCTCGGAGCAGGGGACGTCGTTGCTGGTGATCTCATCTGACTCGGGCACGGAGCCAAGTGTCGCGCACAGTGGCGGCATCCCAGGTCCTGACCCGGACGCCCGTCCGCGCCGCCCGGCCGTCGGGATCGTCTTCTCGCAGGTCAGAGCCCTCAGTCGGAGCGTGATCAGCGCTTTTCGGGCGGTACGTCCATCACCGAGCAGACCACCCGCCACACCTCTTTGGCGCTCCACCCGGCGTCCAGCGCCTCGTGCACGGTCCGGCCGCCCAGGTCCGACATCACATGATCGCGCGCGAAGGATTCCGCATACGCCGCACCGAAGTGGTCAGCCATCCGCTGCCAGAAGATCGTCAACCGCATGAGTTCCGCTCCGTACCCACTATGACCTGCATGTTTCCTGCCCCGCGCACGCCCCACGACCGTCACGGGGTCCAGGGCGGACCTCTCCATGGACCCAAGCATCCATCGCGGCGCAAACCCGTGCGCCGCACCCGGAGCATGACGGGTGGGGATGCACGCAGAGTAGTGCCGGGGCGGCGCGCCCGGACCCCGGCAGGCGGGCATCGGCTCGTCCGGAGCGCCGACGGCTCACGGACGAGCGACTCGGACCGGGGACGGCACGGGACACCGTGCGGAAATCCGGGGCACGGCAGTGGCTGTCGGGTGAGCGAGGCGATGAGGAGCGGTGGCCGCATTCTCGACGTGCCGCCCTGCCGCTACCGCTGCTGCTGCCGCCGCCGCCGAGGAGAATTCCTCCGTAGGGCTCCGTAGGGCTCCGTCGGGCGGTGCCGGGAAATTCGGGGAGATCTTCTTCAGGTCACCGGATGTGCCCTGTCATGCGGGTGGGGCCGAAAACCCGGTTTCCGGCCCCACCCGCATCACAAGAATTCGCGCATCACGAGAATGTCCCGCCCCGAATTCACCAGCGATACCACCGGCCACGCTTACCCCCGGCACCCGCGGAGCGCAGGACGAACCCCAGCAGCCACACGGCGAGCACGATGACCGCCACGACCCACAGGGCCTTCAGTGCGAACCCGGCGCCGAAGAGAAGGAGTGCGAGAAGCAGTACGAGAAGCAGGGGGACCATAGTTATCAACCTCCGAGACACCGTGTGCCCCGCGCAATTCCTGCCACACCTTGTGAATTTATGTGTTTCTTAATCGTTTTCCAGGGCATCAGAGCCGGCTGTCCCGTGCCGAGATCCTTTTCCGGTCGGTCTCTTCCCGGCCTTTCCACAGGATCTGTCGCGGACTCAATTTCCCACGGAATCACGGACTTTGGGGTGGCACGAGCGAACAGCGGGCCGAGCCGAGCCGCGGTGTGCCACCGGCCCTCCCCTGGAGGTGCCGGCTGATCGTCCCGCTGCGGGAGGAGAGCGCCACGAGCAGCACGATGGCGAGGACACCGAACACCAGGCCCAGGTAAGCGCGCAGGCGGCGGACGGTTCCCCGTTGAAGTGCTCTCCCGGCTGAAGCCGGGAGATTCCTGCTTACCTTGCGGCAGCGGGCTCGACGCGCTTCGCGCGCCTGACGACTGCCCTCCCGGCAGCCGGGATGAGCGCGAGGCCCATCCGGTACAGGTGCAAGACGTTCCGGGCTGCGTTGTGGTCGGCGTTGCCCGACCAACCGCAGTCCGGGTTCTTGCACACGAACACGGCCTGGCTCTCCCGGTTGCCGGGCGTGGTGAAGCCGCACGCCGAGCAGCGCCTGGAGGTGCCGGGGGCGGGGACCTTGTGCAGGGTGCCGCCGAGTTGGGCGGTCTTGTACGTCAGCATGGTGACCGTCCGGCCCCATGCCTCCCCGCTGATGGAGCGGTTCAGCCCAGACTTCTGGGCGACGTTCTTCCCCGGCTCCCCGATGGTTCCCCCGGCCGACTTGACCATGTTCGTGATAGTGAGCGCTTCGACCACGACGGTGCCGTATGTGCGGGCGATGACGGTGGTCGTCTGG